>CAIUVX010000024.1 GCA_903902705.1 uncultured Methylococcales bacterium | reverse complement strand
TGGAAACACATAATCACGCGCAAATTCTTCGCGTAAATCTTCAATATAAATTTCTTTAATGCCCATCGCTTGCGCTTTAGTACGAGCAGGTTCAATTTCTTCACCTTGCCCTAAATCAGCGGTAAATGTCACCACTTCACAGTGATAAACATCTTGTAACCATTTGAGAATAATGGAAGTATCTAAACCACCTGAATAGGCTAGTACCACTTTGTTAATATCTGACATGACGCTTTTACCTTGAGTTAAGTTGCGATGAATTATACGCGAAAATAGTATCAGCACTAGCAACATACCCATATAGCCATAATAGTTTGTGTCATCAAGATAGCTCTTTAATAAAGCAATTGGGACATTTACCTTCCGTTTTTCGTGCTGTTTCGGGTGATATGGGAGCATGGCAAACAATACAAGTATCGCGTATGCTCAGCCAAGCAATTTCATCATCATAAATGCTCACACCTAATTCTTTTTGATAACTTGTCAATCGTTCAGCAAGACCGTTAAACAGCATTTCAATGTCAGGGTCGATGGAAATACTGCCTGCTAAGGCTTGTTTTTTATAAACACGAAGACACGATGTTGCAATTATTTCAACATTTTGCTCTTTAAAACAGCGTTTCCACAACTGCTCAGCTTGTTGTTTCATACCCGCTTCGATAAAACAAGTGGTGGCATGGTTATAGCCATAGATGATGTTCGCCTCTATTTCACGCATAGACCATTCCAAGGCGGCATTTAAGTTTCTTTCAACACCCTCACCCATCAGACACGCACAAGCCAATGAGGTATAAGCTAACTCACAACCCAATTCAGCGGATTGCATATTAAGTTGGTAGGCTTTTTTAAGGTCAGGTATGATTTGATCGCTACCGTTTTCGTATTCTGCTGCCAAACTGTGTAGCAATTCACCAACTTCTACACGCTCATCGGTATTTAACTTGTCTATGTTATTTTGTAATTTATGTAGCCATTTTAAAGCAATATTGATATTTCGCTTGATGCCCCAACCATTGAGATAGCTATGCGCTAAGGCAATATAAGCACGGTAATAGCCTAATTGGGCAGATTGTTGATACAGTTGAAAGGCTTTTTCGCTGGCAAATGTGGATTCTTTTGCTAAATCGTACAGTTGTTCATTTTCATCTTTGACGATCTCTTTGTCCTTATTTTCATAAAAATCATCAGCTTCGCAGTTATTAAAAATCAGACTGGTATTATGCAATGTGGGTTGGTGTCCATGCTCATGATTGAGCCTAACAAACTCATCGCGCACTAAAACAAAGGCTTTAATGACTTCATCTGGCGTAGCGGTAAAATATCTATCCGATTCGGCTTTAATGCCTGTTTGTCGCAAGTATTGTAAATACTGCTGCTGAATGGTCTCTAACTCACTAAAGCTTTCGTAATACAGCAGGTGACAAGGCGATAGCAACGTGTCAGCCCACACATCAGGTTCATACTCAGTCACACCTATCATCATTTGATAAGGTGGCTCTTTCATCATTGCTATGCACAGAAATCCAGCCATTATTTTCTCCTAACTAACACAAGCTAAAATTTATTCGACTATCGAATACCGTTCGATAGAGATGTTGTTTATTGTTACCTCTTTCCCATGAGTAGTTGACTGATGTACTAATGTGTAACGGGGGTAAACAGCATTATTTCACTCGCATTCCAGCAACCGCACCACTATCTGGACTCAATAAATAAATTCCATTATCCCCACCTGCGGCAAGTACCATGCCTTCCGACAAACCGAAACGCATTTTTCTGGGAGCGAGATTCGCAACCACCAGCGTCAAACGACCTTCTAGTTGCTCAGGAGAATAAGCCGATTTTATGCCCGCAAAAATACTGCGCGTTTCATCGCCAATGTCCACCGTCAGATGCAATAATTTATCCGCACCTTCCACCGCTTCAGCTTTCAGAATTTTAGCAATGCGCAAATCCAATTTGCCAAAATCGTTAATGTCGATAGTGTCGGCTATCGAAGAAAATTGTTTTTCTTTAACAACTGGAACAGAGGGAACGGCAGTTTTTTCCAGATTTTCTTTAGACGCTTCAATAATTGCGGCAATTTTATCGGGTTCAACACGGGTCATTAATGGAATAAAATCATTCAGTTCATGGTTTAACAACGGCTCTAACTCGTCTATCCAGCCGTGAACTTCGCTGTTTAAAAACACTTCCGCACTGTAAGTTAAGGTTGGCAACACAGGTTTTAAATACGCCACCAGCACACGGAATAAATTTAAACCCACTGTGCAGACCGCTTGTAATTCGGCTTCTTTGCCTGCTTCTTTGGCAATCAGCCACGGTTTTTTCTCATCAATATAGCGATTGGCTTTATCTGCTAACGCCATAATCTCACGCATGGCTTTACCAAACTCGCGGTTTTCATAGAATTCCGCAATGATTTCATTAGCCGCTATGAATTCAAACCATAATTCAGGCTCAGCCAATTCAGCCGACAGCCTATTATTAAAGCGTTTGGCAATAAAACCGCTACAACGACTACCAATATTCACCACTTTGCCGACTAAATCCGAATTCACCCGTTGACTGAAATCATCAAAATTCAAATCCAAATCATCCACGCCCGCACTGAGTTTAGCGGCAAAATAATAACGTAAATATTCAGGGTTTAAATAATCCAAATACGTCCGCGCAGTGATAAACGTGCCGCGAGATTTGGACATTTTCTCGCCGTTCACCGTTAAAAAACCGTGGGCAAAAATCGCGCTAGGCGTTCTAAAATTGGCACCTTTTAACATCGCAGGCCAGAATAACGCATGAAAATAAATAATATCTTTACCGATGAAATGATACAGCTCAGTGTTGCTGTCTTTTGCCCAAAACGCATCGAAATCCAGCACTTTCTTATCGCACAGATTTTTAAAACTCGCCATATAGCCAATCGGTGCATCTAACCACACATAAAAATATTTATTCGGTGCATCAGGAATTTCAAAACCAAAATAGGGCGCGTCGCGGGAAATATCCCATTGTTGCAAACCGCTGTCTAACCATTCCGCTAATTTATTACGCACTTCAGGTTGCAAATGTCCAGCTTGTGTCCAGTCGGTCAACATCTCGGTGAAATCAGCCAGATTAAAAAAGTAATGCACCGATTCTTTATCAATTGGCTTTTCGCCAGAAATTGCTGACACCGCATTTTTCAATTCCGATGACGCATAATTTGCCCCGCACACTTCACAACCATCACCATATTGTTCAGTCGCGCCACACTTGGGACAATCGCCTTTAATAAAACGGTCAGGTAAAAACATCTCTTTCACAGGATCGTAAGCCTGTGTAATGGTGCGTGAACTGATATGCCCTGCCGCTTTTAAACGGTTATAAATCAACGAGGAAAAATGTTTATTTTCTTCCGAATGAGTGCTGTGATAATTATCAAACGCCACGCCAAACTCGGTGAAATCTGCTAAATGTTCCTTACCGACTTGGGCAATCAGTGCTTCAGGCGTAATACCTTCGCGGTCAGCTTTCAGCATAATCGGGGTGCCGTGGGTATCATCAGCGCAGACATAATGACAAACATTGCCGCGTTGTTTTTGAAAGCGCACCCACATATCGGTTTGTAAATATTCCAGCATGTGACCGATATGAATCGGACCGTTGGCATAAGGTAACGCGCTAGTGACAAGAATTTTTCTATTCGACATGGTGTTTAAGTTCAGAATACAAGGGGAAAATTAGGTGAATATTATGGCATAAAATCCACTATGTCTGACGCAAAAGGCTTAGTGATTGATATTGATGCCTTTCGTAAAGCGGGGCGGAAAACCAATTATCGTGATAAAATTTTGGTAACAACCTTAGCACCTTGTTGGTACTGCTCTGGTTTAATTCGGCAATTCAACATTGGCACGGTGGTCATCGGTGAATCAGTTAATGCGCCGCTTTATTGAACAATCACCACACATTTGGTTTGAAGATATTGGAGAGTGTCACAGTGCTTAAACAGCTCATTAAAATCCTGTCGATAGTCTGGCTACTGCTGGGTATTAATTCTGCTTGGGCAACAGAGTCAGATTCTGTCAGTCTACAATTAAAATGGCAACATCAATTTCAATTTGCTGGTTATTACGCAGCTAAGGAAAAAGGCTTTTATAAAGACGCAGGGCTGAATGTCACGATTATTGAGGCAACGCCTGACACGAATGTTGTTCAAGAAGTCATTACGGGTCACGCTCAGTTTGGTATTGGTACTAGCGAACTGATTTTAAATCGTCATCGCGGTGATAAAGTGCGAGTGCTAGGGGTTATTTTTCAGCATTCGCCCTTGAGTTTGATTACCTTGAAAGAATCAGGTATTGATAATATTCATAAATTGCTGGATAAAAAAGTGATGATTGAACCCAGTTCCTCAGAGTTGTTTGCCTATTTACAACAAGAAGGCTTTACCGAAAAAGCTTTCAAGCTAGAGCATCATAACTTCGATATAAACGATTTACTGGCAGGTAAAATCGATGCCATGTCAGTGTATGAGACGACTGAACCGTATTTGCTCAAGCAACAGGGACGTGCTTACAATCAATTTAGCCCTCGAATGGGTGGCATTGATTTTTATGGTGACAATTTCTTCACCACAGATGCCGAATTGCAAGCACATCCACAACAAGTGGAAGCATTTACAGCGGCAACGAGTCGCGGTTGGCGTTATGCCATGCAGCATTCTGACGAAATCGTGCAGTTAATTTATAAAAATTATTCACAACGTCACAGTATTGAGCATTTACAGTTTGAAGCGGCGGCGATGCACGATTTAATGCAGCCTGAATTGATTGAAGCGGGTTATATGAATGCGGGGCGTTGGCAGCATATCGCTGAAACTTATCATAAATTTGGGCTATTGCCAGAGAATTTCGATGTTGAACCCATGTTGTATTTTCCCAATTCGGCAAATGATCTGAAAAAACTTAGAATCAAACTTTACTATACGGCGGCTGGTTTATCACTATTGATTTTGCTATCAATTATTCTGTTTCGATTTTATCGAACAGCGCGACTCAATGAAGCCAAGCTCAACACAATGTTCAATAATGCACCCTTGAGTATCATTGTGTTGGATGCTGAAAATCGAGTGCTACTCTGGAATGCTGAAGCCGAAAAAACCTTTCTCTGGCGTGCTAAAGACATAGTGAAAAAAAGCATTTTAATCATAGTCCCCCCAGAAAAACACGCGGAAGTGGAAAAAGTTCTGGCTGCTGCACATAAAAGTCATAATGTTCTGCACCACAAAAACATCAACATCAAAAAAGATGGCAGTGAAATTTTATGCGAATGGATGAACGCGCCTTTTAAGGACAAACAAAATCATTCTGGCTTCATGATCTGCATGGCGCGAGACATCACCGAACAAGAGCAGCTAAAGAAAGCACTTGAACACGCCGCACATTATGACAATTTAACATCGTTGCCAAACCGAGCATTGATTTTTGAAAAACTGAAACAATCGTTAGAGACCGCCGCACGGCAAAGAACTAAAGTGGCCATTTTGTTTCTCGACTTAAACAGCTTTAAAGCAATTAACGATACGCTTGGACATGAAGCAGGTGATATATTACTGACCACAGTTGCGCAACGTCTTCCACAGGCTATCCGCGAAAGCGACTATGCGGGTAGACTAGGCGGTGACGAGTTTTTGATTATTTTGCAAGATATAAACTCGCTGGAAAACGCACAAAGGGTTGCTAATAATATACGAAATTTGATTCGCCAACCTTGTGTGATTAACACTGAAACTGTCACTATTGATGTCAGTATTGGTATTAGCCTTTATCCAGACGATACCACAGAAATCAATGCTCTAATTCACCAAGCGGATAAAAGTATGTATCAGGCTAAACAGGTACACTACTTCCACGCTTAAATGCACAATTTACGCAACGATTGGTTTCAGCATCGAGGTTTTACCTACCATAACGTCCACCGCTTTCAACAAACGTTTGAAAACCGATTGCTGTAGATAAGGAATATTATGTTTTTCACACAACGCCATGACTTGTGGTTGCACTTTTTGATATTGACTTAACGGCATATCTGGCCACAAATGGTGTTCGATTTGATAATTCAGCCAGCCGTAGAAAAAATCATTAAAATTAGAACCCGTCGGATAATTCACTGAACCTAAAATTTGCCGCAAATAAAATTCGCCTTTACTGTGACTTTTTTCATCAAACATCATCACATCATCACCTGCATGATTCGGAATCATCACCAGAAAACTGTGCATATTGGTGAAAATTTCTGCCAACAATGAATTAAGAAACACGCTTAAAACCGCAAAACTGCCCAACGGTAAAAACAGCAACGGCAGCAACACAAAGCGATAGGCGGTATAAGGTAAAATACTTTGCAGCCATAATGCCCTGCCCTGTTTGGTAAACATACTCCATGCCCCAAGGCGGGTCATCACTGGCTTAACTTCGCCCTGTCGTCTGGCAGAATGTAGGCAAAATTCTTTATGGGTTCTGGGCGTGTAATAAACAATTTTCCATATCCCTGAGAAAACCGCCACAATCACATAACGCGACCACATCGGCAGCTTTGATTGCCTCAGCCATTCCATATTATGTTGCGCATTGTTGGGGTCGGCTTTTTCACCCAAACTATAATGATGCAATACATCATGCTCATGATGCCAACCCGCAACAGTAAACCAGTCTGGCCAATCCATAAAACGTCGCCAGCCATGAGCAAATTTTTTGCTGGTGTAATTTTTATCGACACCTTTCAGTTTATCGTAGGCTCTATGAACAATTGGATGCCCTACTTGTGTCCAGCGGGTGAAACTACCTTGACTGATTAACAATGCGGAAATGGGATTAGGAAAAATCCATGCCGTGCCATAACCGATAATTGAGCAAATTTTTCCCCATTTTTCCATTTTGGTTAAATGCTCAAAATCCTCAATGCCCGTATTGGCTAGTGATTGTTGATGAATTGCTGTGATGTCTTTGACTAATTGCTCGCGATTTACCGATTGGTAACTGTGTAAACTCAAAACGTGTTGCCTCTGTGTGCAGTGGTGTGGTGTTACAGCAACCTAGATTGAGTTGCCGCTTTTTTACAACCTGACATAATACGCGGCTTTTGTTAAGTTAGCTATTGCCAACACAGTTAAAAAGCAGAAATATTGACGCGCCACTCTAGTCCACTGTCTTGTAAATTATAATCTGCTTTTGGGGTGGCTTTTTTTAGGGCGTGTGCATATATGATTTCAGTATTGATTTGTTTAAGAGGTTGCCATTCTAGGCCTATACCTGTGGAATATAGGTAGCTGATATGTGCGCTATCACCACGATTTTGACCTACACCATAATCCATAAACGGAAACAGGATTAGTTGACCTAGGAAGTTTTTTTCGCCTTCATCTTTGAGTAAGGGATAACGCAATTCGGCTGACAAGTCATAGCCTTTATCTCGAACCAACTCATTTTCACGATAGCCACGCACACTGTAACGCCCGCCTAAAGCAAAGCGTTCTAGGGTCATTAATTTGTCATCGCTGTATTGTACGTCGCCGCGCAAAATCAAATTAGCGTTGGTATCAAGCACTTGCCCTGCATATTGCACCTGCCCTAACCACGACACAAAATTACCGTCTGGGTTGTTTGGGTCTTTATGCCACGTTGGTGCAAGCGCGTTAATACCTACGTTAGTCGTTGAACGCGCTGAAAAAACCTGATGTTCTAAGCGTTCAGTGAAATCAAGGCTAAAACGCAATACTGAATCTTTGCTGACACCGTCTTTACTCGCCCCTTCGGAAAAAGGAAAAGGTTCATTTAAGATACCAAGAAAAGTTTTATTTCTTTTGAAATTAAAAATTAGCCCTGCATTTAGATTACGATTCAGATTCTGAATCAACGGTTGGCTCAATCCAAATTCGTAGTTCGCATAGTGACTTGTAATATTGAGTGGTTTTAAGGTTCGTTCAACAATCGTTGCATTGTTACGATCAAAATGAAAATTGAATAAGGTGTTGTGCGCATTCAATGGAATCGAGAAGCTGCCTGAACCACCCAATAAACCTTCACTATAAGCAACAGAGCCGCTAACAATATCACCAAAACCCGTCAAATTGCGCACCCAACCGCTTAAGTGATTTATCTCACCACCAATGCTGGGCGGCGTGTAATTGTCAGCGGTCAAGGAAAGTTGATAAGGTCTAGCACGCGTTACATCAACTTCTAAAATACTGGTTCCGCGTTTACTGGCTGGAATTAAACTGCCATTCATGCGTTCAATCAGTGGATCAAGTAATAATTGCTGAAAATTTTGCCGTAACTGATTAGTGTCTAATACTTGTTCATCATCCGCATACAAACGCTCGCTGATGTAGGTTGGGCTTAGCCATTCTGTGCCTTTGACACGAATTTCGGTTAATTTTCCTTCGATGATTTGCAGGGTAATAATACCGTCTTGAAATTGTTGATTCGGAAGCACCGCGCCTGAATTCACATAGCCTTGTTCAACGTAATATTGGCTTATTTGTTGGCGCAACGCTTCAATTTCATTAACTGTAATCGCTTTGCCGATAAACGCTTGGGCGATTTTTTGTAAATCGTCATTACTGACCACAGTATTACCCGTGAACTTTATGCCTTTGAGCTGGATTTTAACTGCGTTTTTATGCGTTTGTGACAACAAAATTTTTTCCGCAGGCGGTAAGGTAAAGCTGGGTAATTTTTCGGGAATAGTGTTAGGCAACTTGGGTCGGTCTGTACTGGGTCGGTCAATAATTAAACTATCGATAGGTGATTGTCTAATCGTCACATCGTCACTCAATACCAATGACGATAGCGAAACACCAATAACTAAGGCTGTAAGTTTGTGCATGGAAATGACGCTCCCGACAGAATGATTGGCTTAACAGTCGCTATCGATGAAGGCTTGGCGGTTGCGGTTTCTGTTGCTAGCGGAATAAAACCGTATTGCGATTCATCGGCTGGAATCCCACCTTGACCACCACGCACTAAACTGCTGCCTAACATTGCTGAACTCTGGCAAAGGCTGTTATCAATACTTGGCATGACTAATTGGGAAGAATCCAAACCACTAACGCTAGCACTAATATCAAATTGTGGCGAAGTGACATTAATCACGCCATTCACTCCATTTTCAGAGGCAGCTTGAATGACGTTAAACCCTGAAACAAAGGGTCGCCACACAACGCGACGACCACCAAGCGTTAAACTGTTTTGGCTAAAAAGCAGTGCTTTTAAATTGAGATTAATATCACCACCCGAACCACCCACTGCATTGGCTTGTATTACGCCAGTATCCATGACCAAATAATCGGCTCTGACATTAATATTGCCGCCGTTGCTATTCTCCCCACTGACAGAGGTTAAAAAACCTGAATTTTGTAAATAAATTAACTGCCCACCGTTAATAGTAATAGTACCACCATTACCCGTATTGGCAGTTGTGGAGATAAAGGAGCTATCCATTGTAAGCCAATGTGAGAAATTAATATTGATGTCACTCGCATCGACATTACCCGTCGCCGCAGTGCTAATTTCACTGTCTTTTAGAGTAATATCAGGGGCTGAAATAGTGATTGAAGAGGGAATGATATTACTGGTATTGGCGATATTAGCCGCATTTTTTAGGCTGATTTTGCCATGATTACTTAGAAAAATTGCTTTACTGGCTGCTATGTTTACATTCCCCGTTTGCCCTTGCGATTGTGCGTTGGCTTCGGCAGAAATACTAGCATTATCTAGGGTAATGACAGGAGCGGTAATATTAATATTACCCGCACTGCCCGCGCCAGAAGTAGATGAATTAATCAACGCGCTGTTGCGTACGGTCATTGAGCGACTATTTTCAATAGTTATGATGCCCGCATTACCTGAGCTACCAGAATCCGTATCACTGTGTATAGCACCATTATCAATGACGGTGTCATCGCTATTAACAGTAATATTACCCGCATTACCTGTTCCTGAGGCCAATGTCGTAATCTGTCCGCCATTTGATACAGTTAAGCTGTTAGCTTTGAGGTTGACAGTCCCCGCATTACCCGCGTTAGCAAGCACGGCATTTCGTGAACTACTAGAAATCAACGCACTATTGCCTTGTCCATCAACTGAAATAGTAGCGGCATCAATGACAATATTACCCGCCTGACCTGATCCCCAAGTGTCGCTGACAAGCTGTCCAGTATTTGCTACGTTTAGGCTAGTGGCTTTGATATTGATAGTTCCCGCGTTGCCTGCATTGGTTATTAGGTCATTGTTGGTATTACTGGCAATGCCCGTGAATTGATTGCTGCCTTGCCCATCAATAAAAACTGTCCCTGCATTGATATTAATAGCCCCCGCATTACCTGTCCCCCACGCATTACTGCTAATTTGCCCATGATTTAATACACCTAACACGCTGGCTGTAATAGACACATTGCCCGCATTTCCTGCGTTAGCTATCAGGTCATTATTTGAATCACTGGAAATCCACGCGCCATTGCCTTGTCCATTCACCAAAATACTAGCCGCATTTATGGCAACATTGCCTGCATTACCTGATCCCCAAGTATCACTGCTAATCTGTCCGCCATTTGCCACAGTGATGCTATCGGCTTTAATACTGACCGCACCCGCATTACCCGCATTCGCTATTACGTCATTATTAGTATTACTGGCAATGCCAGTGAACTGATTGCCACCTTGTCCATCAACAAGAATGGTACTCGCATCAATATTTATATCCCCAGCATTCCCTGTGTCCCAAGTATCACTACCTATGCGCCCACCATTTAATAGACTTAAACTATTGCTTTTAACGGATACGCCACCAGCGTTGCCAGAACCCAAGGTGTCGGCAGCCACTGAACTACCATCCTTAATAATAATATCTCCACCCTGCATCGTAATTTTTCCACCCGCATCACCACTGGTATCTAGCGAACTTGCCGCAGTCAACTCAATACGTCCAGTTAAGGCGGTGGTCACTGGCGCGTTGAGTGGTAACTCAGTAATTGTGTTACCCGTTCCATAAAGCTGAATATTACCCGAAGGACTGGTCAAGCTGCCGTTATTAATGGTCACATTATGCGCACTCAGTGAAATCGCACTACCGTCTTTAAAATCAAGCACACTGCCCTGCACTTCGATATTACCGCCTTGATTATTTAAAAAGCCAAACCCAGTCGGTTCAGCAATAGATAAGGTATTAGCGGCAAGATTAGCTGCACTGAATTGACTACCATCGGTAAACCGTAGCGTGTCGGCGGTACTCATATAAAACGCAGCGGGAACATCGACTTTTGCATTAATACCAAAAGTTACGCCTGCTGGATTAATAAAATAAAAATTAGCCGTGCCGATAGTCGATTGTAGCAAGCCATCAATCTTGGAAACCTGACCGCCTGTCACGCGACTAATGACATTTTTTAACGCATTATCGCCCGTAAAAGTCGCGCTTTCGCCCGTGTTAATAGTAAACGTATTAAAACTGTGAAATAAATTATTCCCTATTGTTGTCCCTAAGCTTTGCGGAATGTCCATTTGTCCTGACAAAGTGGTCACACTACCCAGCGAACCATCGGTAATTACCTGTGCATAAACTGAGCTATTTATAAGCAAGGTAAAACAAAATAACCTAATGACTGTTTTCATAAAAATACCTTTTGAGTCAAGAGCAAGCAAAGCTTGCACTCCGCCACTAAAATCCGCTTGATTTTGTATTCGCAACAGGTAATAGTGAACCACTGAAACCTTCATACTTCTATTTATTATAAGTTAGTCATTCGTGAAATGGTCACATAAACCCTACGTCACCGTATTTTTTATCAGTCTCATTGTCTGGTCGAGTCTGTTCGCCTTACGCACCAGTGGCGTATTACAGGCGATGGAACTATTGACTTACGATACTCTATTTAGTTTACGCCCAGACAGTGAGCAAGCATCGCCGTTAGTGTTAATCAGTGAAACCGAAGCGGATATTCAACGCTATGGTTATCCGTTATCCGATGGTATTTTTGCGAATAGTTTAGAAAAATTACTCGCGGCGGGTGTGCGTGTTATTGGCGTTGATAAATACCGTGATTTACCCGTCGCCCCTGAGTCAGAACGACTCAATAAAGTGCTGACTAGCCACGACAATATCATTTGGATTTTTTTCGTTGGTGATAATAAACAAGGGCGTATAAATCCCCCCGCTGCATTAAAAGATTCCACGCAAATTGGCTTCAATGACATGATTAATGATCCAGACGGTGTATCGCGGCGCGGTTTATTATTTCTTGATGACAACGGCACAACCCATTACGCCTTCTCTTTATTGTTGGCATTGAATTACTTGGCAGCAGAAAATATTCAGCCACAAAACGATGCTCAGGGTTATTTACAACTGAGTAATAGCATCTTTTTACCGTTACAACCAAATACAGGTAGTTATGCGGGTATCGATACAGGTGGTTATCAATTCCTGTTGAGCTATCCGCATTTACACGCCGACTTTCCAACTTTTACCATCAGCGAATTATTAGACGGCAAAATACCCGCTCACGCATTACGCGATAAAATCGTGTTAATCGGTGCGATGGCTCCAAGCTTAAGCGATTACAAATTATTTCCTAATGGCAGTCGTCATTATGGCGTTGAACTACACGCGCATATCATTGACCAAATTATTCAAACTGCCTTGCATGATTATCCTTTAATGCGTGACTGGTCAGACACAATAGAATATGGCTGGCTATTTTTTTGGTGCATACTGGGTGGCACAGCAAGTTTTTTTCGGGGTGGTATGGTACGTTTATCGCTGATCAACATTAGCGGCTTGCTAGTGTTGTTTATCAGTGCTGTGTTGGCGTTTAGACAAGGTTTGTGGCTACCGTTGCTATCATCTGTACTCGCGTGGTTGTCGGCATTAATTTTTGGTGTATTGTGGTTCTCCACTATAGATCGCAACGAACGCAAACAATTACTACGGCTGTTTGAACAATACGTCTCCCCACAAGTAGCAAGCACACTATGGGAAAAACGTGATGAATTTTTTATTGGCGGTGGCGTAAAACCCGATCAACTCACTGCTACCGTGATGTTCACCGATTTAGCTAATTTCACCACGATTGCTGAAGGTATGAATCCACTCAGCTTGATGAACTGGCTAAACGAATACATGGACGAAATGAGCAATATCATTATTGCCAAAGACGGCATGATTAATAAATATATCGGTGATGCCATCATGGCTGTGTTTGGTGTGCCAGTGAAAAAAACTGATTCGGCAGGAATTACTACTGACGCATTGAATGCGGTAGAAAGTGCGGTGCGTATGGGCGAAAGACTCCAAGAACTTAATGTGCGTTGGCAACAGCAAGGGCTACCCATTATCGGTATGCGAGTCGGTATTTATACAGGTTCATTGGTTGCAGGAACGTTAGGAGGACAGCAACGCATGGAATATACTGTGATTGGCGATACTGTCAATACAGCGTCTCGACTGGAAAGTTTCGATAAAACCGTCTCCACACCCGATGCACAACAACCCTGTCGCATTTTAGTGGGAGACAGCACATGGCAACTTATTCGCACTCACTACAGCACCGAACGGATTGGTGAATGTCAGTTGAAAGGCAAGCATAATATGCTTAACATATACCGCGTTCTCGACCGTATCACTCACTCATCATTATAATAAGGACTCTTATCCATGAAACGCACCGCTCTTTCACTTATGCTGATCACTGTTGTGCTATTGCCAACACAAACAACACACGCAGAACGCTCTATCGCTTTTAGCCCTCCTCAACTTGGCACACCCGCAGCGCGTGTCGGTGGTGGAACACGCGGCTTCAAAAAAGCAAACACTCAAGCTCATGTTATTAGCGGCGGACAAATTCAACTTTTTGCGGCGACTAAAACAGGATTGACCAGTTTAGCGACCCCTACATTGTACTGGAACACCTCTAGCATTCCTCCCTACGAGATTGAAATCAGTGTGCGACAAGGTGAAAACCAGCCATTGTTGAAAAAAAATATTGGGAAAATCACAACAAAGGGAATTCAAGCTATTCGCCTTGCTGATTACGGTGTAGCATTAGCGGCTGGGCAAGACTACACTTGGTCTGTCACACTGATTGCTGATTCTGAACAACCCTCAGACGATTTATTAGCTGACTCAACTATTCGCTATGAAATACCCACCGCACCACTAAAGGATACAGCCCAAATGACCAAAGCAGGTTATTGGTATGATGCGGTAGCACAATTAATCAAAACAAACTCCCCTAAACTACCAGAATTATTACGCCAAGAAGGCATTGCACTCACGGTTGCCAAATAATTTTTGACCGTTGTTGATTAGTTACGCAACAACGGGTAAAAAATATTTTCCTCTAAAATAAATGGCGACATTGACCAAGGCAATCAGCACAGGCACTTCCACCAACGGCCCGATCACTGCGGCAAAAGCTTCACCCGATTGCAAGCCAAAAATAGCCACTGCGACGGCAATCGCTAATTCAAAATTATTGCTTGCCGCTGTGAATGACAGTGTTGCTGAAATACGATACCCCGCGCCTAGTTTTGCTGACATAAAAAATGTCAGTAAAAACATAATCAGAAAATAAATCACCAGCGGTACGGCGATACGCAGCACATCGAACGGCAGTTGTACAATGACTTCGCCTTTGAGTGAAAACATCACCAAAATGGTGAACAACAAGGCAATCAGTGTTATTGGACTAATTTTGGGAATGAATTTTTCTTCATACCAGATTTGTCCTTTACTGCGCACTAAAAAAAACCGTGTCAATAATCCTAACAAAAACGGAATACCCAAATAAATCAACACACTTTTAGCAACTTCAACAATAGTAATCGGCACTTCCAAGCCAGAAGCAATGCCTAACCAATCGGGCAACACGGTGACAAAAATATAGGCATAAATGGAAAAAAACAGCATTTGAAAAATAGAGTTAAACGCCACTAAACCCGCGCAATATTCGCTATCGCCGTCCGCTAATTCATTCCATACCAACACCATCGCAATACAACGCGACAAGCCGATAATAATCAAGCCGACCATGTAATCTGGATAATCACGCAAGAATACGATAGCCAGTACAAACATTAATACAGGGCCAATAATCCAGTTCTGTACCAAAGACAATATCAACACCTTGGTATTCTTAAAAATACGCGGTACTTCCTCGTAACGCACTTTTGCCAGTGGCGGATACATCATCAGAATCAAGCCGATAGCAATCGGAATAGACGTTGTTCCGACTTGAAATTTTGTCAGCCATAAATTAAAGCTAGGCACAAAATAACCCAAGGCAACACCAGCCGCCATCGTGATAAAAATCCACAACGTTAAAAATCGTTCAACAAAACCTAAGCGTTTTTCTGTTTGCGTAGTCATAGTGTTTCTGCACCGATTTTATTCAATGCTAACGTTAATTCAGCCGCTGGCATGGTTTCAAACGGTAAGGCTAATAACCGTTGAATACGTTTTTCCAATGCGTTGTAAGTCGCTTGAAACGCTGCTGCAATCTCTTGTTCACTACCCGTAACATGAGCAGGATCAGGCAAACCCCAATGTCCTCTTACTACACTGTTTAAATACACAGGACAGGCTTCACCCGCAGCAGAATCACACACCGTAATGGCAATATCAATGTTTTGATCGGCAAATTCATTCCATGATTGGCTAGTAAAACCTTCAGTCGCAATACCGTTACGTTTTAAGGTTGCAAGCGCGTTAGTATTCACTTTGCCTAGCGGACGACTACCCGCTGAAAAGGCTCGTAATCTCCCGTTCTGCATGTGATTAATTAACGCTTCGCCTAACACACTGCGGCAAGAATTTCCCGTACATAAAATTAAAACTTTTAACATAAT
Organism: uncultured Methylococcales bacterium; assembly: GCA_903902705.1. Taxonomy (GTDB): domain Bacteria; phylum Pseudomonadota; class Gammaproteobacteria; order Methylococcales; family Methylomonadaceae; genus UBA4132. Next base: position 16,302 of record CAIUVX010000024.1, on the reverse strand, counting down.
AGCCTCTGGTTATTTTTGAGTGACTCATAAGGAGTGCAAGCTCCCATTGGTAAATAAATTGTCTGATAACGCCTATTTTAGTTCCAAAATTGTTACATGAGAATTAAACTGAGACTATTTAACCATCTAACAGGATAATCCATGCCCCATTTTGCCTTAACTGCCATTTCACCGATTGATGGTCGCTATGCCGACAAAGTCGAAGCACTGCGCCCCATTTTTAGTGAATACGGTTTAATTCATTTCCGTGTTCTTGTTGAAGTACGCTGGTTACAAGCACTCGCTGTGCATCCTCTAATTCCTGAGGTATCACCGTTCAGTGAATCTGCAAATGAATTATTGAACAATATCGTCACTGACTTTTCTTTAGCCGATGCCCAGCGCGTCAAAGACATCGAAAAAACCACCAATCACGATGTCAAAGCCGTTGAATATTTGCTGAAAGAAAAAATTGCAGGCTGTGCAGAACTTGAACAAGTCAGCGAGTTTATTCATTTTGCCTGTACCTCAGAGGACATTAATAATTTGTCTTATGCGTTAATGTTGCAAGCAGGGCGGCTGGTTATTTTAGAGCAACAAAACGACTGCATCGCCGCATTAAAAAAAATCGCTTTAGAAACGGCTGAACAACCAATGTTGTCACGCACACACGGTCAATCAGCCACACCAACTACGGTAGGCAAAGAATTCGCCAATGTAGTCGCCCGTTTATCACGACAAAAACAACAACTGGAAGCCGTGGCATTACTAGGCAAAGTCAACGGCGCGGTGGGTAATTATAATGCTCATGCAGTCGCTTATCCCGATGTCGATTGGGCTGAGTTTGCTGAGTGTTTTGTCGAATCACTAGGGCTGCAATTCAATCCCTACACCATTCAAATTGAACCGCATGATTATATTGCTGAATATTTTCACGCGCTGTCACGTTTCAATACTATTTTGTTAGATTTTAACCGTGATATTTGGGGCTATATTTCCTTGGGTTATTTCAAACAACGTACTATTGCGGGTGAAGTGGGTTCATCCACCATGCCGCATAAAGTCAATCCGATTGATTTTGAAAACTCAGAAGGTAATTTAGGTATTGCCAATGCGATGTTTGGTTTTCTGGCAGAAAAACTACCCGTATCACGCTGGCAACGGGATTTAACTGATTCCACCGTGTTGCGTAATATTGGTGTCGGTATCGCCCATACCAGTATCGCTATTCAAGCCAGTTTAAAAGGCATTTCTAAATTACAAATTAATGTCGAAGCCATTGAAGCGGATTTAAACGCCAATTGGGAAGTGTTGGCAGAGCCGATTCAAACCGTGATGCGCCGTTATGGTGTCGAAAAACCTTATGAAAAATTAAAGGAATTGACCAGAGGACAGCGGATTACAGCAGACCAACTGTGGATTTTTATTGAAAACCTAGAAATACCTGAGCAAGATAAAGTAGCATTATTGGCACTCACACCGCGTAACTACACAGGTTATGCGGCACGGTTAGCAAAAGATATTTAGGTGCTATAGCTGTAAGATGATACCGTTCGCACTGAGCTTGTCGAAGTGTGAATGTGGTTCGACTGTTCGACAAGCTCACAGCTCACCACGAACGGTATCATTTTATTGTGCGTTAGCTATACAACCTAAAAACAGCTACTTATCAGGTTAATTTTTTATGCACATTGATCCTTTTAGCATCGTTATTTTTACCATCATTATGTCATTATTAATGAGTGCTGGCTTATTCGTGGTGTCACGCGATTATTTAACCGATGTCAAAGGCGTACATTGCTGGGCAACGGCATTGTTATTAATGGCGACAAGTTGGCTTTTATTGGCTCTATACGGGATTATTCCGAATTTTTTCTCGCTGGTAATAGGGACTACCCTTGGTTTTTTAGCATTGGTTTTTTATTTTCATGCCTTGGTGGCATTTAAAGAATTTAAGGTATCCGTGCGATGGCTATATGTATTGGTAGCCATTGTCTTTATCGGACATATTTATTTCGTCCACATCAGCTTTAATATGGCTGCTAAAATCGTTTTGACCTCGCTATCTGTTGCAGTCGTGTTGCTGGCAAACAGCTTTTTGTTATTGACCAAACAGCACGGTGTTTGCCCTAGAAGTCATCGTTTAACAGCGGCTTTTTTTGCTTTTGCCTCGTGTGTCTATGTCATACGCGCAATTTATTATTTAGTTTGGAATATTCAGCCTGAACAAACCTTATTTCAGCACAATATCGTTCAGGATATAGCCTATTTAACCAACGCTATCTTTATTGTCGGGACTTCTTTCGGCTTTGCGTTGATGTGCAACGAAAAGTATCTTACCGAAAAAAATCAGGCACAAGTAGACCTGAAAAAATCGGTTTCGCTATTAAATACGATCCTTGAGTCCACTGAAGATGCCCTCTTAGCCGTTGATTTAACGGGTAAAATTACTAAATACAACAGCCTGTTTGTTAAGATGTGGGCTATTCCTGAACTTATGTTCAATGCAAAGAGCGACGAACTACTGCTCAACTTTGTATTGAGTCAGCTTGTTGACAAAGAAAGCTTTATTAATGAGGTAATAAATATTTACAAACACCTTCATGACGATACTTTTTCCGAACTGCATTTCAACGATGGCAGAATTATAGAGCGTTATTCCCGACCACAATATCTTAACGATGAACCCGTGGGACGAGTGTGGAGTTTTCGGGATGTCACTGAGCGCAAAAGAATGGAACAACGACTGCGTGATAGTGAAAATAGTTTTAGAAATTTATTTGAGAATGCGCCGCTCCCCTATCAATCACTGGATATTGAAGGTAATTTTCTATCTGTCAATCAAGCATGGCTTGAGATGGTGGGCTGCCAACCCAACGAGGTCATTGGTCGGTTTTTTGGCGATTTTATGACTGAATCATCAAAATCACTGGTGACTCAAACCTTTAGTCAATTTAAAAAAGAAGGGGTTATATCGAGTTTTAAAAAAGAAGGCTATGTATTGAGTCCTCTATTTGAATTGGTACGCCGTGATACAGGGGAAAAACGCTTAGTGACAATAAACGGGCGTATTATCAAAGACGCTCAAGGGGTATTCCAGCATACGCTGTGCATTTTAACCGATGTCACCGAACAATATCGGCTTGAAGTAGAATTGAAAGAAAGTGAGCAACGGTTTCGGCTGTTGATTGAGAAAATGCCCTTAGCCTTGGGCTTAACCAATAACAGAGATGAGTTAATTTTTATCAATGACCGCTTTAAACACACTTTTGGCTATACCTTAAAGAATCTTCCCACCATCGAACACTGGTGGCTGCTTGCTTATCCTGATAAAAATTACCGTCAACAAGTCATAGCAACATGGACAGCTGCCGTTGAAAAAGCCGCTCATTTGGGTACGGACATCGAACCCCTTGAATACCGTATCACCTGTAAAGACGGTGTCGAGCGCGTGATGGTGGTCTCAGGAATTGACTTTGCAGAGGGTCATATTTACACCTATATTGATATAACTGAGCGTAAAGCTGACGAAGAAACTATTAAACAACTCGCGTTTTATGATCCGCTTACAGGTTTGCCCAATCGGCGGAAATTATTGGATAGATTGCAGTATGCAATCACGCTTAATCATCGAGCGAATAGCCAATTCGCGGTCTTTATGATGGACTTAGATAAATTCAAAGCAGTGAATGATAGCTTAGGACACGCCGCTGGTGATGAATTACTCAAACAAGTTGCGCTAAGAATTACCCACTGTTTGCGTCAAAGTGACATGGTGGCACGTTTAGGCGGTGATGAATTTGTTCTGGTGTTAGAAAATCTGAAAATTCCCAAAGCGGCTGAAAAAATTGCGTTAAAAGTGATAGCCGATTTAACCCTACCGTTTCAATTGTCCAACAATCATACGGTACAAATTGGCGCGAGTATTGGCATTAGTATTTATCCCCAAGACGGCAATACCCCTGAAAAACTCATGGATCATGCAGACACCGCGCTTTATCAAGCGAAAGACAACGGACGCGGTTGTTTTGCCTATTTTTCTGCCGCGAGTTCAATATAACGCTTAGTTGAATTGTTAGCAGAAAAAATCTGGAATTGCCAAACTCTCAATTCCCTCGACGGCTAAATCCTGTTTAAAATAATCCCGTAATACGCCCATCATCATCAATATCGATACGTTCAGCGGCGGGGGATTTGGGTAAACCTGGCATGGTCATTATATCGCCTGCAATGGCAACGATAAAACCTGCACCATTGGCAAGTCTGACATCACGGATTTCTAGGGTATGATCATACGGCGCACCTTTAGCAAGCGGGTTAGTGGAAAATGACATTTGAGTTTTGGCGATACAAACAGGGAATTTTCCATAATCGCTATTCCACGCGCTAAGTTGGGCTTTTATTTGGGCGTTCGCGTTAATACCCGCCGCACCATATAATTTGGTGGCTATGGTTTCAATTTTATCCCATAAGCTTAAGTTTTCATCATAGACGTAGCTGAAACTTGGCTCACGGTTATCAACAATTTCTAGTACCGCTTTTGCTAGGTCTTCCGCCCCCGCTCCGCCTTTTGCCCAATGTTTAGAAGTCACGCAAGTCGCGCCTAAGTTGGCGCATTTGTCTTTTAGAAAGGCAATTTCAGCGTCAGTGTCAAAGGAGAAGTGATTAATACATATTACGCAAGGCAGACCGTAATGCTGGGTGATGTTGTAATAATGCCGCTCTAAATTGGCAAAACCTTCTTCTATGGCAGCAATATTTTCTTTATTGAGTTGTTCTTTAGCGATGCCACTATGAAACTTAAGAGCGCGTATGGTTGCCACTAATACCACTGCCGAGGGCTTGAGTCCTGACAATCGGCATTTAATATCAATAAATTTTTCCGCGCCTAAATCGGCACCGAAACCTGCTTCAGTAATCACATAATCAGCCAGCTTTAAAGCAGTCTGCGTGGCTATGACAGTATTGCAACCGTGGGCGATATTGGCAAAAGGACCGCCGTGAATCAAGGCGATATTGTTTTCTAGCGTTTGTACCAAATTGGGTTTAAACGCGTCTTTTAATATTGCCGCCATTGCACCCTGTGCTTTTAAGTCTCTTGCATAAACGGGGGTGACTTTATCAGATTTATATCCGATGATTATGCGTCCTAAACGTTCTTTTAAATCTGCGCGGCTAGTTGCTAAACACAAAATCGCCATCACTTCTGAGGCAACGACAATGTCAAAGCCGTCTTCACGCAAATAGCCATTTGCCGCGCCGCCCATGCCAACCACAATATTACGCAAAGCCCGATCATTCATATCAACCACACGCTTCCATTGAATACGACGTGGGTCTATGTCCAATTCATTTCCGTGATGAATGTGGTTGTCAATTAACGCAGATAGTAAATTGTGCGCGACACCTATGGCATGAAAGTCCCCCGTAAAATGCAGATTAATATCTTCCATTGGTACAATTTGCGCATAACCACCGCCAGCCGCGCCACCTTTAACACCAAAACAAGGACCTAAAGATGGCTCTCGCAAGCACATCATAGTTTTTTTCTTTAAACGATTCATCGCATCGCCTAAACCCACAGTAGTGGTGGTTTTGCCTTCACCTGCGGGCGTTGGACTAATCGCAGTAACTAAAATTAATTTGCCGTCTGGTTTGTCGGTCAAGCTATTAACATATTCCAAGGACATTTTGGCTTTGTAATGTCCAATAGGGTCTAGGTGCTGGGCATCAATACCGTATTGTTGTTTGACTAAATCAATAATCGGCTTCATGTTCGCTTGTTGGGCGATTTCTATATCAGACATTACATTTCCTAATGAGAGTTAAAACAAGCTTACTCGCTTTGTCCGTTGCTAGTAGCTGCCGCTTGTTGGTTTTCCAGTGCTTTGGCGATAATTTCTTCATAAAGGTTTATCGCTTGTGCGTATAACGTTTGCCATTCTGGCTGTTTATCCACTAGTGATTTAATATCATTGGTATTTTGAGAGACTTGTTCTAAAAACTCCATATCACCGTCGCTGAGTAATTCACCCTTATCAACTTTACCTTTAATCCACAGAAGTTCGGGTAGTCTTTGTTTTTCAAATCGCTCAAATACCGCAATTGTAATACCTAGTTCTTTTTCAGAATGTTCCATTTTGTTACCTCGTTGTTATTATGTGTCATAAACATTGCTCACAATACGTTTGAGCTATTTTATGCTTGATTATCTTCTTGTTCATATTCAATACTAGCACCCAGATTAAAAAGCCCGTTTTCTTGGCGTTCAACTCTAACGATTACGATGATAAATGAGGTTGAAAACATAATAGGGGGAGCAGGATGTACTTCTACTTCTACTTTTTCACCGATTTGAAATTCGTAATCGCAGCAAAATGAAATCCCAGTGATGCTTAAATCTATACAACTCGCTTCATAAAATTTGTTAGAGTCTATTGATCTAAAGCGCAGATCGCAACTTACATTCACGCGAGCCGCGCTTCGTTGTTCAATAATGTTACTCATAAGTTTTATCCAATAAAAATTTAAATTGCTAGCCCATATACTCATCCCACAGTTTATCCATGCGTTTGGCAGACATGGGGTAAGCGGTTTTAAATAACGCGGTATGGCTTTAAGTTGTGTATAAGGGGTATGACGAATAAATCCTGTATAAATCAGCAAATCTAACTGCTCGTTAATATTTTTTGCCAGTGGATCATTCGCATTAAATCGCTGTAATTCTGATTTTATCATACTGTAAAGCGTCATGATGTCTAAGGTAATTTTACCCGCTTCATTAGCTACCGTCATTAATTGCGCTGAAAACTTTATGTCAATGCCGTTTGTGTGTGCAGTTTTGCGCTGCAACTACCCTTTAAGGTTGTTGGTTTGAATTAAAATTTGGTGTAGTAACAGGGTTTGCGTGTATTGTAGATTGAGTTAGCTTATCGACCATAGCAAGATAAACCAATGGTATAAACATTATCACACATTAAAAGAGACAATGATGGTTAAAGAACGTTATACCCGCTTTAAAGATATTTCCGTCAGTGAGCGAATTTTAAATACTGTATTTTTGCTTACGATAGGACTTGGCTATATAGCCGCACTGGCTAATTTGTACTACACCCATCAAGGACGAGACAGTAAGGCGGGACTTTCTATTGACGATGTTATCGTTTATTACCACGGCTCTAAATTACAAACACGGTTAGGTACTGCGATTACAGGCATCATGGAACCCAATCTAACGATTAAAAGTGATAAGGATGTCATTTTGAAGTGGATACAAACAGGCGCAGACGAACCTGAATATAAAGAAAAAATTGCCCCAATACTTAATCGTGACTGTGTAACTTGTCACTCGCCTAGTATTAATCCTTCGTTACCTGATTTAAACAATTATGCGGGTGTCTCTCAAGTTGCTCATGCAGGCGGTGCGACCACGGCCTCTTTAATTCGTGTCTCACATATTCATTTATTTGGTATCGCCTTTATTCTATTTTTTGTCGGCAAGATATTTCTACTTTGCGATATTAATGTCTATGTAAAAAGAGTTGCAGTAGTTATTCCTTTTGCGACCATGTTAATGGATACGCTATCATGGTTTATTACCCAATCCATTCCCGAATTTGCCTACGTTGTGGTAGTCAGTGGCGCGTTAATGGGGATTTCAATGGGAATGCAGGTTTTGGTCAGTATTTATCAGATGTGGTTTTTTTCTAAGGATAAAAATTAACTATTTTGGTAACTGTAACGTGATAGTGGGTTAGTGAGTCAAAAATGTGTTTTTTGACTTCCGCTATTACAAAATCACCTTGATTTTTACCATTACCCTATTATTTTCCAGCCTGATATTTATAGCCCTTGCCTTTGTGTGATAAGCATTTTATAAGAAATTTAGCAATAGGCAGTGTACAATTTAGCTTTGTAGTACTCTCTTTGACATTTTCTCTATGATCCCCGCCCCTAATCTATTCAGTTATCGCCCCTATTGGGCAAAGCGTTTTGGTATCGCGCCCGTTTTACCTATGAGCAAAGCCGAAATGGACGTACTCGGCTGGGACAGCTGTGACATTATTCTAGTCACAGGCGATGCGTATATTGACCACCCCAGTTTTGGCATGGCGTTAATCGGTCGTTTATTGGAAGCACAAGGTTTTCGTGTCGGCATTATTTCCCAGCCTGATTGGACAAACGCGCAAGATTTTAAAAAACTAGGTCGTCCAAACCTGTTTTTTGGTGTCACGGGCGGCAATATGGATTCGATGGTTAATCGTTATACCTCTGACAAAAAAATCCGTTCCAATGATGCCTATACACCCGATGGCACGGCAGGAAAACGTCCAGACCGTGCAGTGAATGTTTATTCGCACCGTTGCCGTGAAGCCTATAAAGACATAGCCATTATTATTGGTGGTATCGAAGCCAGTTTACGCCGTATTGCCCATTATGATTATTGGTCGGATACCGTGCGTAAATCGGTATTACTGGATTCCAAAGCCGATTTATTAGTCTATGGCAATGCCGAACGGCAAATCGTTGAAATCGCTCATCGTTTAGCCAATGGTGAAAAAGTCACTGAATTAACCGATATACGCGGCACGGTGCATTTTGTTAAACAAATACCCGATGGCTACGCGCTGAAAGATTCCACCGATATTGATAAAGTGGGCGCGGTACAACAGCCGCACAATCCGTATCAAGAAGAACCTGCGTGTGACATTCGCCCGTCTGCAAATCCAGATGAACAAGTAATTGCGCCCACCATACGCGTGCTACGCGCTAAAACCGTGATTCGTTTGCCTGCATTCGAAGCGGTTAAAGACGATCCGATTCTTTACGCTCATGCTTCAAGAGTGATGCACGGCGAAACCAACCCTGGCAATGCGCGTCCGCTGATTCAACAACACGGCACACGGCAACTGTGGGTTAATCCACCGCCCATTCCTTTAAGCACCAAAGAAATGGATGGCGTGTTTGATTTGCCTTATTCGCGTGTGCCACATAAAGAATACGGCGATGCAAATGTCCCCGCGTTTGAAATGATTCAACATTCCGTCAATATCATGCGCGGCTGTTTTGGCGGCTGTACCTTCTGCTCGATTACCGAACATGAAGGACGCATTATTCAAAGCCGCTCAGAAGATTCTATTATTCGAGAAATTGAAGCCATACGCGATACGTCACCCAACTTCACAGGACATATTTCTGATTTAGGCGGGCCAACGGCGAATATGTACCGCCTCGCCTGTAAAGATGAAAAAGTTGAAGCCGCGTGTCGTAAACCGTCGTGCGTGTATCCGATTATTTGCCCTAATTTAAACACCGACCATTCTCCACTTATCAAGCTCTACCGCAGAGCGCGGGCGTTAAAAGGCATTAAAAAAATCGTTATCGCTTCAGGATTACGCTACGACTTAGCGGTGGAATCGCCTGAATATGTTAAAGAACTCGTTACGCATCACGTTGGTGGTTATTTAAAAATCGCCCCCGAACACACGGAAACTAACGTGTTATCCAAAATGATGAAACCAGGCATGGGAACTTATGATCGTTTCAAAGAAATGTTTGATAAATATTCCAAAGAAGCGGGCAAAGAACAATATTTAATTCCCTACTTTATCGCCGCTCATCCTGGAACAACTGACAACGATATGCTCAACTTAGCCTTATGGCTAAAAGCGAACGGCTTTAGAGCGGATCAAGTGCAAGCGTTTTTACCGTCACCGATGTCCATCGCTACCGCTATGTATCACTCAGGCAAAGACACGCTACACAAAGTCGCTCGCAATGCCGAAGACATACCCATACCAAAAACCTTTAAACAACGCCGCTTACACAAAGCTTTTTTACGCTATCACGATCCAAAAAATTGGCCGTTACTGCGTGACGCGCTAAAAGCTATGGGACGCAGCGATTTAATCGGCAACGGTAAAAAACATTTAATCCCGACTTTTCAGCCCAAAGGCTTTGAAGAAACGCCCGCAAAAACCCAAACTTTCAGAACCAAATACACAGGACTCCATAACGACAACAACCGAAAAAGCCCACCCCCTGCATTTAAAAAGCAAAAAAATTCTCCCAAGGGGCTTGGCAAATAAAAATTTGTGTGTATAATGCGCGTTTCTTTGCTGGTGTAGCTCAGTTGGTAGAGCAGCTGATTTGTAATCAGCCGGTCGCGGGTTCGAGTCCCATCTCCAGCTCCAAAGAATTCAAAGCCCTAGGTTATCATGACCTAGGGCTTTTTTATTGCTCGCTAAATCACTGCGTGACTTTTGCGTGAGTCATTAACACAGACTTTTTCTGCTGCTGCGATTATATTCGGCATACTGGCAGGCTTTTTTCGTGGCTGGGTCGATGATGTCATTCAATATATTTACACCACGCTCAACTAGTAAGGCTCTTGTTATCCTGTCTCTCAAAGGTTTGGTGTACTAGGTTATTAATATGAATGATAAAACCACAAAGATTGATGCCAGTACGATAAATGGTTCAGTAGCAACTGCCGACAGCATTAGCCATAGTTTCAACAATATTCAAAATGTTGCAGGGCGTGATATTAATCAAGCACAGGGCGATATTGTTCATGGTAATAAAATTATTAATGTTATCGCTCCAGAACCGCCGCAAGTAGAAATTATTCCCGACATTGATTTATATCACCTCCCAGAACCCACCACCGCCTTAATCGGTCGCAAAACCGAACTTTCTCAACTCACCGAAGCGATTAAAAATCCCAACAAACGCCTGGCAATTATTGTCGCAGCAGGTGGGATTGGAAAATCCGCTTTAACCGATGAATGGTTAAAACAAATCGAAGCAGAAAATTATTACGGCAAAACCCGCGTATTTGGCTGGTCGTTTTATTCGCAAGGTTCGCACAATACCTTTACCAACTCGCAGCCGTTTTTCAGTGCGGTGTTGCCGTTTTTAGGTATAACCGAAATTCCCAAAGATGAAATTGAAAAAGCGCGAGTGTTAGCGCGGTGTTTACAACAACAGCCGTGTTTGCTGATTCTCGATGGTTTAGAGCCGTTGCAATATGCTGAAAATCTGCAATCCATGAATGGCGAATTGCAAGACAGCGCGTTAAAAGAGTTTATTGCCTGTTTTCGGCAAACGGCGGGGAAAAGTTTTGTGTTGTTTTCATCGCGGCAGCCGTTGGTGGAATTGAAAAAATGGCAGGCAGAGCATTACACATCATTGGATTTGAAAACCTTGCCACATGAGGACGGCGCGGATTTGTTGCAAGCGTTAGGCGTAACGGGCAATGCAGCAGAACGGCAAGCGATTAGCCAAGATTTAAACGGTCATGCCTTGAGTTTGGTGTTATTCGGGCATTTGTTAAGCGAATATCATCAAGGGGATTGTCATTATATGAAAAATTTACCGCCTTTAACCTCGGCGCATGGTGATAGTGATGCCGAAAAAGACAGTCGTCATGCGCTGCGGGTGTTGGATTATTACGATAGTTTGCAAGATGCCGCCTCACGCTGTTTTTTGCAGTTGTTGGGTTTGTTTGACCGTCCGATGAATGCAGCAGAAAAAGCGGTTTTGATTGCCAATGCTAACCACGCTGAACCGTTACGCGCTTTAACGACAAAACAGTGGCAAGCGGTTGAACAGCGGTTGGAAAAAAGCGGTTTGTTGTTGGGTAAAAAAGGCAGTTTTGAGCGTTTGGAATGGGATACGCATCCGATTATTCGAGAATATTTTGGGCGAAAATTTAAAGAAGATTATCCAGACGCTTTTAGAGAAGCGCATTTTATTTTGTTTGATTATTATCAAAAACTGCCTGAAAAAGAATTACCTGATACTTTAGAAGAAATGCAACCGCTTTATCGTGCTGTAGTGCATGGATGTTTAGCTGGAGAACTCAAAAAAGCGTTAGATGATGTTTACAAAGCTCGTATTTTTCGTGGAGATCAACATTACAGTACACAAAGATTGGGGGCTTATAGTTACGATTTAATCGCGCTTTCCGCTTTCTTTCCTCAAGATTGGTCTCAATCTATCACTGGTGGAATAACCGAAAAAGATCGTGCATGGTTACTGGCTGAAGCATCAGATTGTTTAATGAGCTTAGGGAGATTAACCGAAGCTATTGCACTGCATGAAGTAATTAGAGATTTACATACAAAGTCATCAGATTGGAGGAGTGCCGCAAGGTCTGCTGAACACCTTAGCGACTTATTTACACACTTAGGAAAACTTGATAAGGCACGAGCTACTGCTCAACAAGCGATAGACTATGCTTTTCAAATTGAGGATAAATGGAGACAAAGGACAAGTTATGGCAGACTAGCTACTGTACTGCACTGTGCAGGTGAGATGTATGAAGCACAATCCATATTTACACAGGCAGAACAGCTATTGAAAAAAAACGAACCTGAATCCTTATATTTATACGCATTAGGAGGTGCGAGGTATTGTACGTTGTTGCTTAATACTGCCAGTAGCCCTGTGGATTTAGAGAAAATATTGCAACGTAGTGATTATTGCTTAAAACTTTCCCAACGTGAAAATTGGCTTTTAATTATAGCTTTAAGTCATCTTGCTCTTGCTCAAACTTACCAAGCATTACAACAGCCAGGAACTTCTAAGGCAGCGTTTGATTTGGCTCTGCAAGGAATGGAAAAAGCAGGAAGCATTATGAACTTTCCTGAATTCTATCTAGCTCGCGCCGACTTCTACCTCACCCAAAATCAACTCGCCCCAGCCCAAGCCGATTTAAACAGCGCGTGGGAAATCATCGAACGCTGTGGCATGAAACTGTATGCAGTGGATTACTTGCTGATTCACGGACGTTACAGCCTTGCCACCGCTGACTTTGACACCGCTTTAAACCATTACAAAGAAGCCAAACAGCTCATTGAAGAAACGGGCTATCACCTGCGTGATGCTGAACTGGATTTATTCGCCGCGCAAATTTGCCTTAAATCGGAATCCAAACTCATGAGTTTGGATTCCAAAAATGCTGACTATTATTTGCAAAAAGCCAAAAACCGCATAGCAGAAATCGGACAATGGGGATTAATGCGAGTGATTGAGCGGGATTTTCCTCCAATCTACCCTATAAATGGCTTATAAAAATATGAAAATCAACGACACAGCCGATAACTTGTATAATTACCCAATTCAAACACTTTTAAGAGAACTCTATGGCACTGTATTGTGGAATCGTTGGCTTACCCAATGTTGGTAAATCAACCCTATTCAACGCCTTAACGCGGGCAAAAATCGCCGCTGAAAATTATCCCTTCTGTACCATTGATCCTAATGTCGGTGTTGTGCCTGTACCCGATGCGCGTATGGATAAACTGGCAGAAATCGTCAAACCCGAACGCATATTACCCACCACCATTGAATTTGTTGATATAGCAGGCTTGGTAGCAGGCGCGTCTAAAGGTGAAGGTTTGGGCAATAAATTTTTAGCCAATATTCGAGAAACGGATGCGATTGCTCATGTAGTGCGCTGTTTTGAAGATGACAATGTGATTCACGTTGCCAACAAAATTGATCCATTGTCCGATATTGAAACCATCAATATCGAATTGGCGTTAGCGGATATGGCATCGGTGGAAAAAGCTTTATTACGCTGTAGTAAAATTGCGCGTACAGGCAACAAAGACGAACAAGCCAAAAAATTGGTATTAGAACGCGTGTTAACACAACTGGAAGCAGGCGATCCTGTACGCACGATGGGCTTAACCGAAGAAGAAACCGACCTTTTTAAAGACCTGTGCTTAATGACCCTCAAACCCACTATGTACATCGCTAATGTTCAAGATGATGGTTTTGAAAATAACCCCATGCTGGATAGCGTCCGCGAATTTGCTGCCAAAGAAGGCTCAATGGTTGTCCCTATATGTGCCGCTATTGAAGCCGAAATTTCCCAATTAGATGATGAAGAGAAAAAAGAATTTCTCGATGACTTAGGCTTAGAAGAAGCAGGCTTAAATCGCGTGGTCAGAGCAGGTTATAAATTACTCAACTTAGCAACCTACTTTACTGCGGGCGTAAAAGAAGTCAGAGCATGGACAATTCATGTCGGTGCAACCGCCCCACAAGCAGCAGGTGTAATACACAGCGACTTTGAAAAAGGCTTTATTCGTGCCGAAGTTATTTCCTACCAAGACTTTATCACCTACAAAGGTGAACAAGGCGCGAAAGACGCAGGAAAATGGCGATTAGAAGGCAAAGATTACGTTGTTAAAGACGGCGATGTGATGCACTTTCGATTCAACGTTTGACAAATCAAGAGCGGGTATCTATAATCCCCGCTCTTTACAAAGCCCCACAAATGGCGATATAGCTCAGTTGGTTAGAGCACGGGATTCATAACCCCGGGGTCGGTGGTTCAAATCCACCTATCGCCACCATTTCAGAGTTCAACAAGATGCAAACAAGACCATAAACCCGCAAGTCATAAGGCTTAGCGGGTTTTTTATTGTCCAATGAAATGCACAAGATTCATTGACAATCGCGGTAACGTGGGGGTATAAATCGGGGTATCTGTTAATAACTGCCAATAATTTAAAAAATATAGCACCCCATGTCACAAACTGATACCACCATAAAAAACGCTAAGCCTAATACCAGACAAGACTTACAAGCTACCTGATGATAAAGGAATGTATTTACTGGTTAATCCTAACGGCTCAAAATATTTTCGCCTTAAGTACCGTTTCGCTGGCAAAGAAAAAGTATTAGCACTTGGTGTTTATCCAGATACCAGCCTAAAACAAGCGAGGGATAAGCGAGACACGGCAAAGAAACAACTAGCCGAAGGTATTGACCCAAGTAATACCCGAAAAGAAGCAAAAGCAGTACAACGCCTAACGACTGAAAACGAAAAGCGTATTGATGCTGGCTTATCCACTATTGATAGCTTTGTTGTGTGGCATTAGAATGGTACAACAAACGAATGCTTACCAAATCAGAAAGCCACCAAAAGAGAACCTTAGCATTATTAAAACGTGACTTATTCCCGTGGCTAAGCAATCGCCCTATTGCTGAGATTAAAGCCCCTGACACTTGGCAGTGCTACAACGTATCGAAAACAGAAACGCCATAGAGACAGCACATAGAGCATTACAAGCCACTGGGCAAGTGTTCAGGTATGCAGAAGCGACAGGGCGCGTGGATAGAGATATAAGCCAAGCATTAAAAGGCGCGTTGACACCTGTTAATAAAGGACACTTTTCAGCCATAACCGAACCCAAACAAGCGGCTGAATTGTTACGCGCTATTGATGCTTACAGCGGCACATTCGCTGTTAAATCGGCTTTACAGTTAGCCCCGTTGATGTTGTGAGACCAAGTGACACAGACAAACTGAGTGGGAACATATAGACCTTGATACACAAGAATGGCGATACTTTGTCACCAAAACTAAGACCATGCACATTGTTACCTTATGCACTCAAGCCGTTGACATACTAACCAAGTTACAACCACTAACAGGGCGCGGGCGTTTTGTATTTCCTAATGCCAGAACGCCTAACGGATCACGGATCACGCGCTATGTCAGACGCGGCTTTATTGAGAGCCTTACGGGTTATGGGTTTTGATAAAGAAGAAATGAGTATCCACGGCTTTAGAGCAATGGCTAGAACCATCTTAGACGAAGTGCTAGGCTTTCGCCCTGACTTCATAGAGCATCAACTCGCACACTCAAACGGACGCGCCTATAATCGAACCTCACACTTACCCGAACGTAAAAAAATGATGCAAGCGTGGGCTGATTATCTGGACGGATTGAAAGCTGGGGCGGTAATTATTCCGTTTGGTAAAAGTGCTTAAACACTGTAAAGCTTTGGTGTACCTGTTAATGTTTACAAACTGTTTAATCTGTGCATTGCCGAAAAAACACGGTGAAAAATAAAGAATCAATAACTTAGATGCTTTTTAATCGACTAGATCATCGCCTGAAGGCAAAGTACAGCGCGTGACTTTTCGGCAATTATTGCAGTCTAGTTGTAATTATTTTATGGTACGGTCTGACCGTACAGAAACACCCCCACGGGCGTGGGGAAGACTAGATTCACAGTTGTCTGCGAATTTGCCAAGCGTAAGGCTTGTATTGAGATTTTATAAGGACACATACCAGTAACACAGTAAAAAAAATTAACTGGATAGCCCGACGGGGCAACAAGCAGGAGTCGTTACCTGTTTCCAGTTATCCCGTCTTAACGAACTATAGCTAACAGCCAATAAAATGATTATTAAAAGTTCTGCGTAAAAAGCGACAATTGGCTTGACACCTATCGGATTTACGTTGCATCGTTTATTTAAGTGTAGCTACGAAGCCAATAACGGATGCCGAAATGGAAAC
>CAIUVX010000023.1 GCA_903902705.1 uncultured Methylococcales bacterium | reverse complement strand
GTTTTTTTTGGCTGGGTTGATATGCTCTGAATTGCTGGCGGATTAGACCTGTAATTCTCGATATAATCTGCCCTCAGATTATTTTGATCCGTACCTAAAATGTAATGATTCAGCCTCTCTGACATTAAAGCGAGCGGAATTTTTAGAACAGGATAACCTGAGCGTCGTAAACGGATCACCTAAGGAGCTAGCATAAAATAAAGTGAACAACGGTGTGCGACTGGAGTGCAAGCTTCGCTTGCAGCGCAGACACCAACAGTAGGCGCTTTAGGCGAAGCCTGCACTCCGACTATTGGCCACTTGCCTAAGTTATTCCATGCTCATTCCTAAGCTATCGAATCTGCAAATGATAATGGCTGCGTGGATGATTTACAGCGGTTCAAACAAGGCGGTTAAATCATCCGCACTAAGTTTTAATGTGGCTTCTTGTTCGCCGGATTGGTAAACGCCTTCTGCTAAAGCCCGCTTTTTTTCTTGTAGGGCAAGAATTTTTTCTTCAACGGTATTTTCTGTAATTAATTTATACACAAACACGGGCTTATCCTGGCCAATACGATAGGCACGGTCTGCGGCTTGACTTTCAGCAGCTGGATTCCACCACGGATCATAAATAATAACGGTATCGGCTTCGGTTAGATTTAGGCCAACGCCACCGGCTTTTAAGCTGATTAAGAAGACGTTAACTTCGCCACTTTTGAATAGATTAATGGCCTCATCTCGTTTTTTTGTTTGACCGGTCAGTTTGGTGTAAGTGATTTTGGCACTATCTAATTCACTTTCAATAAGCGCAATCATGCGCGTGAATTGCGAAAAGACTAATACACGGCGACCTTCAGCCAACAACTCAGGCAGCATGTCCATTAATAAATCTAACTTGGCGGATTCTTGTATTTTTTTGGCTTCTTGTAGTGTTAAGGTGCGTGGATCGCAGCAGGTTTGACGTAATTTTAAGAGTGCGTCCAGAATGGTGATGTGACTGCGTGACAAGCCTTTTTGAGCAATGGCATCGCGGACTTTTTGTTCCATGGTTAAGCGAATACTTTCGTATAACGCGGCTTGTTTGGGATGCAAGGGTACGGCTCGGATGATCTCGGTTTTTTCGGGTAACTCAGCAACCACGTCTTGTTTGGTTCGACGTAACATGAAGGGGGCAATGCGGCGAGATAAGCGTTGACGTTGCTCGGAATCGCCATGACTTTCAATGGGGGTACGATAGCGTTTTTTAAAGTCCGCGTTATTACCTAAGAAACCGGGCATCAAAAAATCAAATTGAGTCCAGAGTTCACCTAAATGATTTTCCATCGGCGTGCCTGTTAGGCAAAGTCGATGTTGGCATTTAACTTGACGCACCAGTTGAGCGGCTTTTGCTAATGGGTTTTTGACAATTTGCGCTTCATCGAGAATGAGATAGTAATAATCATAATCCAATAATGTCTCTTCATCTCGGGTCAATAACGGGTACGTCGTCAAAATGAGATCGAAATCGCTCATTTTATCAAACCATTGCTTGCGCCCAATGCCTTGTAAAATTAGTACTTTTAAATCCGGAGTAAAGCGTTCTGCTTCTCTGCGCCAATTACTCATTAAGCTGGTGGGTGCAATAATCAAACAGGGGGCTGTCATACGTCCGTTTTGTTTTTCCAGTAACAAATGACAAAGTGTTTGAACAGTTTTTCCTAAACCCATGTCATCAGCCAAAATGCCGGCAAATCGGTATTCACGTAAGAATTGCAGCCAATTTAAGCCTTGTTGTTGGTATTGGCGCAACTCTGCATGGAAGTTATCAGGTAGCTCGACCGTTTGAATGCCGGAAAAATCACGCAGTTTCTGACCTAATTCTCTCAATGCCTGGCCGCCTGTTATAGAAAAAAGCCCGTAACTGTGTTCTTCGCAGTGCGCTAAGGTTGCGGCATCAAAACGGCTGAGTTTGAAATTGCCGTTTTTATCCAGCGAGCTGGTGTTGAATAACTCGTAAAGTACGCTAAGAAAAGGTTTTAATCGCTCACTGGGTAGGTTTAGGTAGGTGTGATCAATCAAGGGAATACTTAAAAATTCAGGCAGGTTTTCCAGATCGTAATATTCTAAAACTGGCATAATCAATGGCAATAACGGATAGGGTTTTCCTTCAACCGTAATGCTAAAGTGCATTTCAAACCAGT
>CAIUVX010000022.1 GCA_903902705.1 uncultured Methylococcales bacterium | reverse complement strand
GATCTGTCAAGAAAAACAACTGACGTAAATTTAGTGTTGATTCTTTCCGGTGACCAAGTTCTTTTGCAAAAAATATCGGACAGGGTCAAGGAGATTCGCTCTCCAATTAAAATTCTCACTCATCTGACTGATGCTGAGTTGTTTGAAGCATACGCTCAAGCAACCTGTTTGTTAGCTCCACTCAGGAATACCCTGCAAGATCAGGCACGGTTCCCGCAAAAAATTTCAGAATACGCCTCACTCTCCAAGCCAATAATCACTACAAAAGTTGGTGATATTGATCAATACTTTGAATCCGATAAAAGCGCAATCTTTATAGAGGACTTTAGTGCAAGTGAGATACAAAAGAAATTAGAATATGTCATTGATAATCCGAACCATGTTTACAGTATTGGTATTCAGGGAAATATTGTTGGCAGAAAATATTTTGATTACAAAGCCTATGTTTCCAGTTTTGGCAGATTTGTAACATCTTCATTGGCAGCGGTTTTGATTTTCCTGCTATGGTGAAACGTGATTGCTGCCAATGAACAGTTTATATATCTCTTACGATGGTGTTCTTGAGCCTTTGGGGCAATCGCAGGTGTTGGCTTACCTCAAGCGATTGGCTGTTGATCGCACCATTCATCTGATAAGCTTTGAAAAGTTTGCAGATTGGCAAAACATTCGAGAGCGAGAGCGCATAGCAGAGGAGATTGCCGTTTCGGGTATTCTATGGCATCCGTTGCGCTATCACAAAAGGCCATCAGCGGTGGCTACCTTGTGGGACATTGTTTGTGGAATCGTGGTTGGTCTGTTTCTGGTGTTGCGGTATCGTCTGGCCATTGTTCACGCACGCAGCTACGTAGCCTCGGTTATGGCGTTGGCGCTGAAGCGGTTGACTGGCGTGAAGTTTTTATTTGACATGCGTGGTTTCTGGGCTGACGAACGCATAGATGGGGGAATGTGGCATGCTGATGGGCGGTTGTACCGTGTTGCCAAGTGGTTTGAAAGGCATTTTCTTCTCAATGCTGATTATGTGGTTTCGCTAACCCAGGCGGCAGTAGACGAGATGCGTACTTTTTCTTACTTGCAGCACCGCATGCCGCAGTTTGAAGTGATCACGACCTGTGCAGACCTTGAGTTATTCCGACCTGACCCTGCTGAAACCACAAAGCATCCGCTCAATCACCCATTTACTTTAGGCTATGTTGGTTCAGTAGGTGTCTGGTACCTTTTTGACGAAACCTTGCGTTGCTTCAAAGTGCTCCGCGAACGCCTGCCGAATGCCCGGTTGTTTATCCTTAATCGGGGGGGGCATGAGTTTATCCGTGAGCGTATGCATGCGTTGCATATTGATGCTGATGCAGTGCACCTTCAAGAGGCTAACCATGAAGGAGTCGCTCGTGCTATGTGCCAGATGGATGCGGGTATCTTTATTATCAAGCCGGTCTACTCCAAAATGGCATCAGCTCCAACAAAACTTGGTGAATTTCTTGGGTGTGGAGTTCCGTGTCTGGGCAATACCGGTGTTGGTGATATGGCTTCCATTCTTGAGCGTGAGCAGGTTGGTGTTGCCTTGAGCAGTTTTGATGATGAAGCCATGCGGGAGGCAATTGAGCGATTGTTACAATTGACAATAGCTGAAGGCATCAGAGAGCGATGCCGGGAAGTGGCGTTGCGGTATTTTTCGCTTGATGAGGGTGTAACGTGTTACACAAGGATATACAGTCAGCTTATGAAAAATGGATCAAAATGATTATTAGTGGTGTTTTTCCATGTCCTGTTTGCAATTCTGCATGGTCAAAATTTTTATTAGAAAAAAAGGGCAATAACGCTGATGAAGGAAGTATTACTTTGTATTCGTGTGCCTTTTGTGATACAGTTTATTTAGGGTCCGATAATCAGGTGGAATACGATGAGCAATTATACGCATATTATGAAGCATATCAAGGCAAGAATAAAGAAGAAATTTTTAATCCGTTAACACGAAAAAGTTATTGTAATGTGCTTCGTTTATTCGATGTATATGGTGGAGGTAAATCAATTTTAGATGTTGGCTGTGGTAAAGGCGATTTTGTAGATGCTGCAATAGATGAAGGTTATAATGCCGAAGGTATTGAATTATCACCACTTGCCGTCAATATCGCACAGGGTTTTGGTCTTCCGGTCAGTAATATGGATTTTTTTTCGAGTGACATTAAAGATTCTTCAAAAGATATTGTAACAATGTTTGAAGTAATAGAGCATCTCTCTAATCCGGTACATTTTCTTGACAGGGCAGCACAAGTCGTCAAACCTGGTGGACTAATATATTTAACCACACCGAATTTTAACTCTCTTGATAGAAGAGTGCTAAGCGTAAAATGGAACGCAATTCATCGTGAACATCTTGTTTACTTTACACCAGCTACACTTTTGAAGTTAATTCATAAAAATACAGGATTGACGGTTTTGCATATAGAGTCTAAAAATATTTCAAGTCAGTTGATAAATCACTATAAGAGAATTGGTGATCGGTTCAAGATTAAGCGAAATGATCAATACGTTTCAAAAATTAAACAGCACAAAATTAACTCCGAATCTATCGATTATATTAGAATTCAGATCGATAAATCTCCCTATATGAGATTTATTAAACAAAGCTCTAATTTACTGCTAAATGTTACTTCTTTAGGTTCAACTATCGTAATTCTGCTTAGACGTCGATGGTAATGAATTAGTTTTATTGGCTAGACGATACGACGGGTAAATAATGGTTGATCTTATCCAATAATGAATATTTTAGAGAAAAGATTATTGGTGCTGCCTCGTTATGACCGTCTGGGGGCGAGCAGCAGGCTGCGAATGTTGCAGTATCTCCCGTGGCTGAAGGCAGCAGGCTTTGAAATGACTGTTGCTCCCCTGTTTTCAGATGACTACGTGTTGGGTTTGCAGCGAAGCAAGCGTCATATCATTGAAGTTGTTCGTGCCTATGTTGCTCGCATCAAAACATTGCTGGCAAGTGGAGAGTATCACTTGCTCTGGATTGAGAAAGAGCTGCTTCCCTGGCTGCCTGCACCTTTAGAGCTGGCTTTATTGGGCAGTACTGTACCATATCTCCTTGATTATGATGATGCCGTTTTCCATTACTATGATTTACACCGTAATTCACTTGTCAAAAGTCTGCTGGGGAATAAACACAGGAAGTTGATAGGTGGTGCGGCACTTATTATTGCCGGTAATAGCTATATAGCTGATTTTGCGAAGCGCGCTGGAGCGAAGCGGATTGAAATTATTCCTACGGTGATTGATCTGCGCCGTTATCCAGAGCAGAAGCGAGTGGATGTTCGAGAGCAATCAGAACCGCCTCAGGTGGGCTGGATTGGGCAGCGTTCAACGGCCTCGAATCTTTCGGTGTATAAAAATCTGTTCAAACGTTTTTCAGCAGAAGGACAAGCGCAATTTTCTGCTATTGGTATTGATGCGCAACTCTTCGGTTTGCCTATGCAATCCATTCCCTGGTCAGAAGAGTCTGAAGTGGCTGATATTGCCAGTTTTGATATTGGTATTATGCCGTTGGTGGATGAGCCTTTCGAGCGTGGAAAATGTGGCTACAAGCTCATTCAATATATGGCTTGTGGTTTGCCAGTTGTGGCGTCTCCTGTTGGGGTAAATTGTCAGATAGTGGAGCATGGTGTGAACGGTTTTCTTGCAGAGACTTTAGAAGAGTGGGAGCAGGCATTGGGGACATTACTTGCCGATGCTGATCTGCGTCAGCGCATGGGTATGGCAGGACGGTTGAAGGTAGAGCAGAAATATAGTGTGCAAGTTACAGCGCCACGGCTTATTGAGTTGTTTCGTGATTTTTCTGAAGTGACCGCAAAGGGGGCATAGCATCATGTGCGGATTTGCGGGATTTTTTACCACGGCTCCGAGGACGTTGTCGAAAGCAGAGGCTATTGCGACTGAGATGGCCCTTGCCATCAAGCATCGTGGGCCGGATGATGCTGGCGCATGGGCTGATGGAGAATCAGGTATTGCGCTCGGTCACCGACGTCTTTCGATTATTGACCTTTCTGCGGCAGGCCATCAACCCATGCACTCTTCGTGTGGGCGTTTTGTGCTGGTCTTAAATGGTGAGATATACAACCACACCTCCTTGCGTACTGAGTTGGTGAAAGCGGCTCATGTTCCAGCCTGGCGGGGCCATTCAGATACAGAAACTCTGTTGGCCGGTTTTGTTGCCTGGGGGGTGATGGATACTCTGCAGCACTCTGTCGGGATGTTTGCCTTCGCTCTCTGGGACAAGGTTGAGCGCTGTTTGACTTTGGGGCGTGACCGGTTTGGTGAAAAGCCGCTCTATTATGGCTGGGGTGGCAATGCTTTTCTGTTTGGCTCGGAGCTTAAGGCGTTGCGTGCATACCCGCAGTTCGATAATCCAGTCAATCGAGGCGCGCTTGCCCTTTACATGCAGCATTGCACGGTGCCTGCACCGCACTCGATTTATGAAGATATCTTCAAGCTGGAACCCGGTTCTGTGCTTACCTTGCAATCAGGCAATTTGTTGGATAGGGAACTATCAATAAAGCATTACTGGAGACTGACAGATTCCGTTCGTGAAGGGATGGCAAATCCCGTTCAACACGAAACTGAGGCGATTTCGTTGCTGGATGGTGTGCTCCGTGAGGCAGTGGCACTACAGGCGGTGGCAGATGTGCCTTTGGGAGCGTTTCTTTCGGGTGGTGTGGACTCTTCCACGATTGTGGCCCTCATGCAGACGCAGTCTGAGCGTCCGGTGCAAACGTTTACTGTTGGCTTCGATGAAGCTGGATTTGATGAGTCTCCTTATGCATCAGCCGTTGCAAAGCATCTCGGTACGGAGCATCATGAGTTACGGGTAACGGCGAATGATGCCCGATCGGTTATTCCGCTTCTTCCTCAACTTTATGACGAGCCTTTTGCCGATAGTTCACAAATCCCCACTTACCTGGTTTGCCATGCAGCGCGCCAGCATGTTACGGTAGTGCTTTCGGGCGATGCGGGTGATGAGCTGTTTGGTGGCTATAACCGCTACTTTTGGGCTGAACGCGTCTGGAACCGGATAGCGTTGTTGCCCTCTCGGTTGCGGCAGACTTTGGGTACAGTGATTCAACAAGTGCCACCGGAGAGATGGGATGAGCTTGGAGGGATGTTGCCAGGTGGCCATGGTATTGCTCGCCTGGGTGACAAGGCGTATAAATTGGCCCATCGCATGAAAACCGTCAAAAGTTTGGATGATCTCTATCGTAGTCTGGTCACAGAGTGGCCACAGGATATGGAACTGGTAAAAGGTGCCACCCGATTGCAGACAAAGCTCGACGATACAAATTTGGTTGCGGGCATTGCTGAAGCTGAGCATCGCATGATGCTGTGGGATAGCCTTACCTACCTTCCGGACGATATTTTAACAAAGGTGGATCGTGCAGCTATGGGTGTAAGCCTCGAAACTCGTGTTCCTTTTCTTGACCACCGGGTAGCAGAGCTGGCTTGGCGGTTACCCCTTGATATGAAGATTCGTGATGGAGTGGGGAAGTGGGTGTTGCGCCAGGTGCTCTACAAATACGTGCCGCGTGAGTTGATTGAGCGCCCCAAAGCGGGTTTCGGCATCCCTGTGGGGCAGTGGTTGCGCGGGCCACTCCGTGACTGGGCTGAAGCGTTGCTTGACGAACAACGTCTGGAGCGGGAGGGTTATCTGCAACCAGCCCCAATCCGTGAGATATGGCAGCAGCATTTGAGTGGTCGCTATGACTGGACGGTGCGGCTTTGGACTGTTTTGATGTTTCAGGCTTGGCTGGAGTCCCAAAACAGCGGGATTTCGTTGTCAGGTAAGCGGTAACAATATTTCAATCATAAAATTGGGTTATTGAATGAAAATTTTAGTGACTGGTGGAGCAGGATTTTTGGGATCACACCTTTGTGAAAGGCTTGTAGCAGAGGGTCATGATGTCTTATGTGTTGATAATTTTTTTACGGGCTCTAAAAATAATGTGGCTCATCTGTTCCGGCATGATAATTTTGAGCTCATGCGTCATGATGTTACCTTTCCATTGTATGTAGAGGTAGATCAAATATACAACCTTGCCTGTCCGGCATCTCCTGTTCATTATCAATATGATCCTGTACAGACCACCAAAACCAGTGTTCATGGCGCAATTAATATGCTGGGATTAGCAAAGCGTCTTAAAGCGCGCATCCTTCAAGCATCAACATCGGAGGTTTACGGCGACCCGGAGGTTCATCCTCAAACGGAAAGCTATTGGGGAAGGGTAAACCCTGTCGGGATTCGCAGTTGTTATGACGAAGGAAAGCGTTGTGCGGAAACCCTTTTCTTCGATTACTGGCGTCAGCATCAGCTCGAAATCAAGGTGATGAGAATTTTTAACACTTATGGTCCCCGAATGCATCCAAATGATGGCAGAGTTGTCAGTAATTTTATTGTTCAGGCTCTTCGGGGCGAAGCGTTAACTATCTATGGCGATGGTTCACAAACACGCAGCTTTTGTTATGTTGACGATTTGATTGATGCCATGATTCTTGTGATGTCGACGTCGGCAGAATTTACAGGGCCTGTTAATATTGGCAACCCACGCGAATTTACAATGCTGGAACTTGCAGAGTTAGTAATAAGGTTCACTGCATCAAAAAGCAAACTGATATTTAATCCCCTTCCTCAAGATGATCCCAAGCAAAGAAAACCAGATATTGCGCTTGCAAAAGCTCAATTGGGCGGGTGGGGACCAAAGGTCTCTTTAGAGGATGGGCTACAAGAGACAATAAATTACTTTAAACGTCAATTATGAGATTATCTGTAATTATTCCTTGCTTTAACGAGGTAAAGACGATTGATTCGATTATTGATGCTGTGAATCAGTCGCCCTACCCGAATAAAGAGATTATTATCGTGGATGATTGTTCGAGTGACGGAACGACTCAAAAACTGAAAGATGAGATCGAAAAAACTGAGAGAGTACAAAAAGTTATTTATCACTCGGTCAATCAAGGTAAAGGGGCTGCATTACGTTCTGGCATAAAAGCCGCCACAGGAGATATTGTCATTATTCAGGATGCCGATTTAGAGTACGATCCCAATGAGTACAACCGTTTGGTAGATCCAATTATCAACAACAAGGCAGATGTTGTTTTTGGTTCACGTTTTCTGGGTGGTGATGCTCACCGGGTTCTTTATTACTGGCATCGATTAGGAAATGGTTTGTTGACAACAGCTTCAAATATGTTCACAAATCTTAATCTTACCGATATGGAAACCTGCTATAAGGTTTTTCGGCGAGAAATAATTCAGGGTTTGACGATTGAAGAGAATAGGTTTGGTTTTGAACCAGAAATTACGGCAAAGATTTCAAAATTAGGGTGCAGAATTTACGAGGTTGGAATATCGTACTATGGTCGTACCTATGATGAAGGAAAAAAAATTGGCTGGAGGGATGGGGTGAGAGCGCTCTATTGTATTTTCAAGTACAATGTCCTTCGCTGATGAAGCTGTTGAGGTATTTGGTGGTTGGTGGCATTGCTGCAATTGTGGATATAGGGCTGTTTTCATTGTTGACGAAGGTTGTACATTTGCATTGGTTTCCAGTCTCTCTTGGGAGCTTTACCCTGGCAACCCTGGTAAATTATTATCTCTCTATTGCCCATGTGTTTGAAAGCGGGTCTCGATTTCAAAAGCATCATGAAATATTGCTTGT
>CAIUVX010000021.1 GCA_903902705.1 uncultured Methylococcales bacterium | reverse complement strand
TGGATAACCCTGTGGATAACACGGTACAACTTGTGTATAACTGTTGATATTCAACGGACAAAAAAACTATCCACAAGTTATCAACACACTTATCCACTAAAAAAAGGCAGTTATACACAACTTATCCACAAATTAACTTTTGTGATGTGAATCCTTAATTTCATCACTAGAATGACATATTCTTCAGTCATGTGGAAAATGTAACATAAAAATGTTACAGCCCATACAATTTACGTTTACGCCAAAAAGTTGCACGACTCATGGCTAGTAGTTGTGCAGCACAACCAACTTTGTTGTTGCTTTGTGTCAGTGCTTGGCGAATAGCACAAGCTTCCTGCTCGGCTGATTGTGGCAAGTTTAAGTTAATGGGGTTTGCAACGTTGCGCGGTTCTCTAAATTCGGGTGGTAATTCAGAAAGCCGTAAGGTTGTGCCTCGCCCTACTGCAAACGCATATTCAACGACATTTTGTAATTCTCGAATGTTTCCTAACCACGAATGGTCTAGTAGTGTTCGCATAGCATGAGGTTCGATTTTTTCAATTTTTCGAAAGTTGGCAGCATTATGCTGATGAATAAAATGCCAGATGAGTAAGCCAATATCTTCACGGCGTTCTCGAAGTGGCGGTAAAAAAATCGGCACGACCCTAAGTCTATACATCAAATCCTCACGAAAACGCCCATTCTTGACCTCTTCGCGTAGTGATCGATGAGTTGCTGCCACAATACGCACATCGACGCTTATTGAGCTTGAGCCGCCTACGGGAATATAATTTCTTTCTTGAATGACACGCAGTAGTTTGGCTTGTAATTCAAGCGGCAATTCAGCCACTTCATCTAAAAATAATGTGCCTCCATGCGCTCGTTGAAATAAACCACTGTGATCTTTAATTGCGCCCGTAAATGCACCGCGTACATGACCAAATAATTCACTTTCCAATAAATTGCTGGAAAGAGCGGCACAATTGATGGCTAAAAATGGCGCATTTTTGCGTAAACTTAAGTCGTGTATGGCTCTGGCAACTAATTCTTTACCCGTGCCGCTTTCGCCTCTGACTAACACGGTAACAGTGGTTTCGGCAGCATTTTCAATCAGCCGAAAAACATCCTGCATGGCGGGTGAGCGACTGAGTATACCGTGAAAGTTTTGACTACCAACAGTTAGTTTTGCTAACGGTTCACTGGTCGTGAGTTCACAAGGTAGTAGTAAACCTAAACCACCCGCGAAACTACCATCTTGGTCTTGTAAAATCTGCACGTTTTTATTGAGGCTGGTGTGATTGCCATTGGTATTAGGCAATTGAATCAATTGCTTGGAAAGGCTGGTAGGAGTGATGATGCACTCAGGCAAACAAATAGTGCCAATCACCGTCTCGTGTTGTAAACCAGTTAAGGTTTCCATGCCTGCACTCCAATACAGCACCCGTTGCTCTTTATCGACAATATAAATATTTGTCGATGTACAAAGATCAAGAATTTTCGACAAGAAGTTGTGATGGTCGAATTGAGCTAACCACTGAGAAGAGTTGTTTAAAAAGGACGCGCTTTGTTTCATGAGTTTACTAAATTCCGATGACTATTTTTGTCACGAATATAGCACTGATTATTTAATAAAATTAGTAGTAACCATTAATTTTGTAGATAATTTTTATTAAAAATAACGAAACTATTCCTTACTGTTTTGGTGTAGAATAACCCTATTCCACTGTCATAGTGGCTAACGATAGGTATATTGAGCATTTGTTTTTTTAATTTTTTGGAGATAATTAATGAGCGTATTAGTCGGTAAACAAGCCCCTGATTTTACAGTTCCAGCCGTATTAGGCGACGGTCAGATAGTTGATTCATTCAGCTTTTCTGAAGCCACTAACGGCAAATATGCGGTGGTATTTTTCTATCCGCTGGATTTTACCTTTGTTTGTCCTAGCGAATTGATCGCGTTAGATCACCGTATGGATGAATTTAAAAGCCGTGGCGTTGAGGTGATTGCTGTCTCTATCGATTCGCATTTTACTCATAACGCATGGCGCAATACGGCGATTAACAAAGGCGGTATTGGTGCTGTTCGTTACACAATGGCTGCTGATATTTCACATTCTATTTGCAAAGATTATGACGTTGAAGCAGCGGTTCCTGCGGTCGCTTATCGTGGTACATTCTTAATCGACCGTAGCGGTTTAGTACGTCATCAAGTCGTTAATGATCTGCCTTTAGGTCGTGATATGGATGAATTATTGCGTATGATCGATGCCTTACAATTCCACGAAGCTCATGGCGAAGTTTGCCCAGCAGGTTGGAAAAAAGGTGCGGCAGGTATGAATGCAAACCCAGCAGGTGTTGCTGAGTATTTGGACAAAAACGCTGATAAATTGTAATGTTGTGATTTGCAGGTAGGCTGTAATTGGCTACACGGAGTACAAACTTCCTTAGGTTTGTACTCCGCTTTGTAGTGAAAAATCAAGTCTAACAAAGTTCAATAAAGTATATAAAGCCTTGATAATATTAGCATTAAGTCTATTTTACTGTCCAACAGAGTACATTAAAATACAGTAACATCTTGCGTTTTTTGCAGTAACATATACAGTAACATTCAAATCAATCCTTTTATCGAATTGGAGTTACTGCAATGGCAAAACTTACTGATACCACAATCCGCAACACAAAGCCGATAGACAAGCCACAACGCTTAAGCGATAGCCAAGGGCTGTATATGCTGATACAAACCAACGGGGCTAAATGGTGGCGTTTTGATTACACATTCAATGGCAAGCGCAAAACTTTATCGCTTGGCACATATCCAACTGTTAGCCTAGCTGATGCTAGAGCTAAAACTAACGCGGCGCGTATTGAAATAGACCACGGTATTGATCCAAGTCAAGCAAGACAGGCAAAGAAACACACCATAAAACAGGCTGTAGAGAATGACAACCGTATTAAGCAAGGCTTACCCGTGCTTAACAGTTTTGAATATGTGGCTTTAGAATGGTACGAAAAAAAGGCACTAAGCACCTCAACGCATAACCAACAAAACGTTAAAGGTATGTTTAAGCGTTTATTCCCTGCAATCGGCAATCATGCCATAACAGCAATTAACGCGCCTATGCTATTGGACGCATTGCGAGACATTGAACAAAACAGCCCCACAATGGCGCGTAAAACGCTACAAATCGCGGGGCAGGTGTTCAGGTATGGCATAGCAACAAGTTACTGTGAAAGGGATATTTCAAGCGATTTAAGAGGCGCGTTGTCAACGGTTAAAGCTGGGCATTTTACCGCCATAACAGATCCGCAAAGATTAGGGCAGTTATTACGCGCCATAGAGAGCTTTAGCGGTTCGTTTGTTGTTAAATCAGCCTTACAGCTTGCCCCTATGCTGTTTGTTAGACCTAGTGAGCTATGTAGTGCAGAATGGCAAGACATAGACCTTGAATCTAAAGAGTGGCGTTATTTAGTCAGTAAAACCCAAACCCCCCACATAGTGCCTTTATCAAGCCAAGCCGTTGAGATTCTAAGCAGGTTAAAGTCTGTCACTGGTAATAGTCGTTTTGTTTTTACCAGTGAACACACAGAAAAAGAACAGCCAATAAGCAAAGAAGCATTATTAGCAGGTCTTAGGCGGTTAGGCTTTGGCAAGGATGAAACCACGCTACACGGCTTCAGGGCAACTGCTAGAACGCTGTTAGAGGAAGTCTTAAAATTCCCTTACCAGCATATTGAGCAACAACTAGCCCATTCTGTCAGAGATACCAACGGACGGGCATATAACAGAACCCAACACCTGCCAGAACGTCATATCATGATGCAATCGTGGGCTGATTACTTGGACGGCTTAAAGAATGGCGCGGTGATTATTCCATTCAACAAAACAGCTTAGCTAAAGCTGTTACAATAATTTAACTGGATAGGGCATCGAACCCGACAAGCGGTAGTCATTACACCGTTTCCAGTTATCCCCTTTCGTAATGATTGCACTTTAATGGAGTGTTGAATGATAGAACTTGAGCATTACCCGTTAGCGATAGCGGCTGAAAAAACTGGCTATTCAAAAGAACTTTTAATCTATCTAGCGGCTGAGGGTAAGCTACCGCTTTTTTTTATAGAGAATGGAACTGAAGCTCGTGTAATTGAATTTGATATAGACTACGAGACTGATAACTTTGGATCTATGGATAAATATCGTCAACTTATCAGCGCACAATCATTCACCATTACAAAGCCATATCAAATACCAGTTGAGACAATTCAAAGATATTGCAACAATCGTGACGCTAAATTATGTGAACTCGTAAACCCAGACTACCCAGCTTGTGAGGCGATTGCAACTCAATTAAAAGACCCAGTGCCTTTTAAAAATATTAATAAGTATGTTTCGGCTGAGGACGTGGCGCGGCTATCAAAAAAAGAGACTGTAAAAACAGACGGCGGTGAAATAGCAGAAATGAACGCTGATAAAGCACTCGCTATTATGGCGTTACTTCTTTCTAATCAATTACACAAATATAGAACAGGCGATAAACCAAACGCCAGTGCTATTTCTAAGGATATATTGCCAATAGCTCAAAAACTTTTTGGTGATGATGATGCTAAGTTTGCATCTTTTAACAGACGGCTTGGTAAGGCTTTAAAGCAATTTAAGGAATAATCAGATTTTGAAAATCAATTTTTATTTTTGACTTTCAACCCCCTTATTAAAATGTGAATATCATAAGAATCATCTAAACAAAGCCGACAAGGTACTAAGATGATTCCCTCACAACCAACACCCACACAACGCATAATCAGACTGCCAGAAACAAGCAATCGTACTGGTAAAAAACGCTCGACTATTTACGACGCACTCAACGAAAAATCCCCACGTTATGACCCGACCTTCCCGCGCCCACTTAAATTGGGTGCAAGAGCCATTGGCTTTTATGAGTCAGAAGTTCAGGCGTGGATCGAATCGCGTCGTGTAATGGGAGCTTAACATGGAGATAAGCACTAGCACGGGGGCAACCGTGCCAGCACAACAAGCGGGATATAGCGAAAAACAAAGCCATTTTAACAGATTAGCACCGATTTTCACTGCACAATTCGATAACGTCATGATGTTTTTGCAGGTGACGCTATGAACCAAAACAGCAATGAAGCGCAACGTACCCGCATTTTAGAATGGTTAAGAAGTGAATCATTAACCACGTTACAAGCGCGTAAACATCTCGATATTATGTCACCAGCGGCGCGGGTTTTTGAGTTACGCGAACAGGGTTTTAATATCATCACGCACTGGACAACCGAAGACAGCGGCAAAGCAAAGCACCGCGTGGCGCGTTACGTTTTGCTTTCAAGTGAGGTGCAACAATGAAGCTATTATTAGCCACTGGCAAACAGGCAAATAATCCAGACCTGACACCATACACACCCACATTCACAGAATTATTAACCAGACTATCTGTGCCTGCTATTGGTAAAAAAGACGGTAATTATTTTATCCGCTGTTCAGGTACTAAACGCACCAATAACGAAACCAGCGACACGGCATCTATTTTGATATTGGACGGTGATAGCCGTATCGATACAGACACAGGTGAAATAATAAGCGGCGCGGTATCGCCTGATTTAGTCCACATTGTTTTAAGCGATTTAGGGATTAATCACCTAATTTATTCAAGCTTTAGCAATGGGGCAACGTATGAGGAGCTACACGCGAAAGATAAACCAGTCACCGACACCCAGCCCGCACAGATTTTTAATAGTGGTGGGTTGTATGGCGTGGATTATCACAAATACCGTGTAATTATTCCCTGCACATACACCCGTGAACAATTGCCTTTTTTGCTCAATTGGATATTTGAGCAACTGCACAATAACGGCGTGATGTTAGCCGATGTTAAGGAAAATAGAACATGGTCTCAGGCGTGGTATTTTCCCCGCGTACCAGATCAAGCGCGGTTAAATTTGTTCGAGTTTTTCCAACACGCTAAAGGTGAAAACCTCAATGCTGATGCAACCACACAAGACTGGTTAAAAAACAATCCACAGCCAGAACCGACAGAACCACCGCCACTAAAACCCAAACAGCCGATTAATGAGACTAACGGGCGGCGCAATCCGATTAAAGAATTTAACCAGTCTTTTAGGGTGCATGATGTGCTTATTCGCAATGGCTACACCCTCAAAAAAGGCGCGTATTTACGACCTAACAGCGATAGCGGCATACCCGCTACAAAGCTATGCATTAACTGCAAAGACGGCATAGAGCGCGTTTATTCGCATGGTGGAGACAAGTTGAATGATGGTTTTGCGCATGATGCTTTCGACTGTTACAAATTGCTGGAATGTGGCGGTGATTTAAAAACAGCCCTCGATTTTGATGCTGAACTGACTAAACATAATCAGCGCATTCATGCCAAAGAAAAAGCGCAAAACAGCGGCGGTTCTGAAAAGCAAAGCAGCGCAGGTGATAACACCGACACAGAAGAGCTTGAAAATACCGCTTTAGCGTTCGATTATCCTACATTCAATGATGCTCATTATTACGGCATAGCCAGTGAATTATCGGCATTAGCAATAGAACATAGTGAAGCGGACAGAATGGCGGTGTACATGAGCTTTTTATGCGCCTGTTCTGCATTACTTGGCAGGGATAAGTTTTTACGAATTGGCGAATCAAAACACTTTGCTAGATTGTTTTGTGCGTTAGTGGGTGCAAGTTCACGCGCCAGAAAAGGGACAAGTTTTAAACCTGTTGTGCGCATTATTCGAGAATGTGAAAGCTATCTGTCATTAGTTGAAAGTCTAAATTTTGCCACTGGTGGGTTATCCAGTGCAGAGGGTTTAATTTTTCAGGTTAGAGACGAATCAGAAGAGCTAGACAGAAGCAACAACCCCGCATGGTGCGCTGTAAATGACAAGCGGCTGTTAGTGGTAGAGGAAGAGTTCGGCAATGCCTTAAAACAGTGCCAACGTGATGGTAATACATTAAGCGCAACACTACGCAGGGCGTGGGACGGTGGAACACTAGCCCCCATGACTAAAAGCAATAAGCTGGTAGCCACAAACCCGCATATCAATGTATTAGGACACATTACCCACTGTGAACTAAGCGCACTCATGAGTAATTCAGACATTTATAACGGCTTAGCTAATCGTTTTTTGTGGACGTGCGTTAGACGAACCAAAAAACTAGCGTTTCCATTGCCTATGAATGATGACAAAGTAAAAGTATTAGCTGAACGATTAGCAGAAGCGGTAAGACTATCAAATGGCGATAGTGAAATAACGCTATCAACCGATGCACGGGCTTACTGGGAGACTAAATATCACGAAGTGAGCAAAGATGAGCAGGGTGTATTAGGTTCAGTTACTGCACGTTCAGAAGCGTATGTAATGCGTCTAAGCTTGCTGTTTTGTTTGCTGGATTGCTTACCTACGATTGAACAGCGACACATTGAGGCAGCGTGTCATGTAGTCGAATTTTGCCGTAAATCAGTGCAGTATATTTTCACAGTACCCTCACTTGATACAGGAACGGACGCGGATAAATTACTGAGTGCGTTAGCTGAAAAGGATAGGTCACAGACTGAGATTAGTAAATTGTTTAGTGGGCATAAATCACGCAATGAATTAATGAAATTACTGACTGAATTACAAAGCATGAACAAAATAAAACAACACCCCACAGAGGGCAGTAAAAAAGTGATGTGGTCAATTATTAAACTTTAACATTGAGAAAATGAGAATTTGCGAATTTGCCTAGCTTAGCCCTTATGTGGCGTGGTTTTGCTATTTTCGCAACCGTGCGAATTTTGAGAATTTAGCCCGATATGCCAGACAGATAAAAGCTATTTTCGCAAAATTCGCAACCATGAGAATTTAGCAAACCCGCATGAATAAAGGGCTAGAGTGGCTAAATTCGCATTTTCGCAAATTCGCGCACTTTAATTAAAAACCACCTGATTAAGCAGGAAAAAACAGACTATGAGTAAATTTGAAAAAGGTACAAGTGGCAATCCAGCAGGACGACCAAGCCACAACGTAACAGCGGCAAAGCTACGCGAATTAATAACAGCCGATGATATACAGGGCATTTTAACCACTGTTATTGAGCAAGCTAAACAGGGCGATATTCAAGCGGCTAAGCTGATACTGGATAAGGTACTGCCAAGCTTGAAAAGTGTTGAGGTGCAAAATACCGAAACGACAGAGCCAGAAGAGCGAACTGTCATCTTTCGAGTTGTCCATGCAGACGGCTACACCCCTGAGAATGACGACTAAGGCATTTTATTTGCCTTAGTGATTGCATTAAGCTATGGTTAAAACGTGGCTACCTTTAGCGGGGGAAAAATTGTATGTGCTAGGCTGAACCAGCCTAAATGAACGACATTGCCCTAATGTGTACGGGGCGTAGTTTTTCGTATAGCATGAACTGACAACGCGGGCGCGGGGTAATGCTGAACAGTTGACCGCTTGGCATATCTCACAACAGCTTGGCTAAGCCTTACTATCAACGCGCCACAATATCGGCAATGATTGCGCAATGACACAAAAAGCCACGGCTAAAAAATGCAGTAGATTTTACAGTAGTTTTTAATCTAAATAAAAAATAGCATTTAAAACAGTGGCTTATAGAGTAGTTTGTACTCCGCTTTGGAACTAATTAGTTTTTTCAGAGGCATTACTGATTAACTTTTTACGAATTAAAAATGCTCCCGCAATCGCACATAGTGCTGGTATTTGCATGACAAGCACAGCCGCTGTGGGATTCTTAGACACCATACTCCATAGTGCTTGAACAACCGTATATCTAACCGCTATCCACACGATTACATAGCCAATTAAGCCAGTAATTGCCCAGTTAATAGGCGGTTCGCCTTTTTCTCTCGCGGTTGTGTAAAACCAAACCAGAACAGCTATCGCCAACGCTTTCGCTAAAAACAACATATATCCACCTCATCGCATTATTATTATGTTTAATACCTTTGGCTAGAATTTAACTAGCAACAGTGAGGCATGATATTCGATAATAGATCATTATTGTAGTTTTTTGAGTGGAGCATCGTGTGAAAAATCCGTTAAAAATTATGTTGTCAATCATTGCCGCACTGGTGTTATTAGTCGTGCTTGTGGTTTGTGCTGGTGTTTTTTTCATCAATCCCAATAATTTCAAGCCTGAAATTATTGCAGCGGTTAAAAATAAAACTGGGCGTGATTTGGGTATCGATGGTGATTTAAAACTTACCGTATTTCCTTCTATAGGCGTAAATACAGGAAAAATGACCTTGAGCAATGCCCAAGGTTTTGAAGCTAAAAACTTTGCTTATTTGGAAGAAAGTCATATCAATGTTGCATTATTGCCATTACTGTCAAAAAAAGTGCAAGTGGGGGATATTGCCTTAAAAGGGCTAATGCTCAATTTAACGACCAATCATCAAGGCGTAACAAATTGGGATGATTTAACGGCTAAAAAAACGCCTGCTAGTGTGACGAATAGCACACCGTCTACCCAACAAATTGCTGCCACTGCCGCTGTGGAAACTGCCGCCGCTTTAAGTAAGCTTTCTATTGGCAATGTGACACTGACTAACACTCAAATAAATTGGCAGAATCAACAAACGGGGCAAAATTATGTTTTTAAGGATGTCAGTCTAGCAAGCAGTAAAGCGCGTTTTAATCAGCCTATTTCCATTAATATTGGCTTTATTACCCTGAATCCTGACACCAACATTACGCAAACACAGAAGCTAGATACGATACTGACCATTAATGAACAACTTGATACGGTTGCTTTCAGTGATACCACACTACAGACCATCACCGCAGGCGATAGTATTCCCAATAAATCAATGACTAGCTCGCTAATCATTGCCAGTGGTGCAGTGTCTTTGCCCAAACAAACTATTAAGGTTTCTGGATTACAACTTAAATCAGGTGATTTAAGTCTTTCTGCTGAGGTATCGAGTGAACATTTTAAAGAAGCTAATGCGACTTTTCAGGGAACATTGAGTATTGCACAATTTAATCCTGCTAAACTGATAAAAGAATTTGCCATTCCAGTTCCTGCGATGCGTGATGCTAACGCACTGAATAAATTTGCTCTTAGTTTTACTATCTCCGCTACACCCAATTCCGTTGATCTACAAAATATAGTGCTTAACTTAGATGACACGCTCATCAAAGGCTCAACCAGCGTGAATAATTTTGCCTTACCCGCTATCGCGTTTAATCTAGCAATTGATAGTATTGATGTTGACCGTTATTCCTCACCCGCTGAAAAAAGCAAACCAGCAAACGTCAGTCCCTTGCTTGCTTTAACCGCAGGCGTGGCTGTGTTGCCTGTTGATCTGTTAAGAAAGCTGGATGCCAACGGTGATTTAGTGGTCGGGTCGCTTAAAGCCAATGGCATGAATTTACAAGATGTTCATCTTCATGTCGGTGCGAAAAATGGTTTGGTCACTACCACACAAAGTATCAAACAATTTTATCAAGGCGAATATGCCAGCAATTTCAGTGTTGATGTACGGCAACCAAAAACTGTGTTGGAAGTGGATCAAAAACTCGATCACGTCCAAATTGAACCGTTATTAACCGCTTTAGGCAATAAAGCAACGATTCGTGGAACGCTAGATTCATCATTACAGCTACAAGGATATGGCAATACACCAGCTGAGCTTCAATCCTCGCTTAGCGGTCAGTTGAAGTTCTTATGCAAAGACGGCGCGATGCTTGGTTTTAATTTGCAAAACATGATTGATAAAGGCAAGGCTTTACTCAAAGGTAGCGATTTGGCGGCGATTACTGATAATAAGGAAACCCCGTTTTTAATGCTTGGTGGCTCGGCTGTTATTGCTAAGGGCATAGTCACGAATGATGATTTAGAGCTAAAAACTAATAAAGTCCAAGCGACAGGCAAAGGCACGGTAAATTTACTCAATCAACAGCTGAACTACAAACTCACCGCTTTGTTGCCAAAAGACTCAGTTGATCCCGCAGATGCTGATTTGTTACACAATACACCTATGGTTATTTTAGTAGGTGGAACACTGAGCAAACCGACTTATACGCTGGATGTAACGGCATTGGTGACAGACAAAGCAAAAGCCAAAATTGAAAGCGTCATCAATAATGCTCAAACTGAGGAAGGTAAAGCGAAAATTGAAAAAGCCTTGGATAAATTGAAACCCGAAGAAAAAGAAAAACTCAAAGAGTTAGCTCCGAAAGTAGGCAAGTTATTTAAAAAATTCTTCTAACACTGATGACCCCTGCTGCTTTTCAACAAAGTATTCTGGCGTGGTTTGCTTGTCGAGGACGTAAAGATTTACCGTGGCAACAGAACACCACGCCTTATCGGGTGTGGTTATCTGAAATCATGCTACAACAAACTCAAGTCACCACAGTGATTCCCTATTTTCAGGCGTTCATTGAAAAATTTCCCACTCTGGACAGTTTGGCGGTCGCCCATATTGATGAAGTGTTGCCGTACTGGTCTGGTTTAGGGTATTACGCTAGAGCAAGAAATCTGCATAAAAGTGCGCAGATTATTTATCAGCAACAGCGTTTTCCAGATACACTAGAAGAATTAATGGCATTATCTGGCATTGGGCAATCGACAGCGGGGGCAATTTTGAGCATTGCTTTTCATAAAAGTCATCCTATATTAGATGGCAATGTTAAACGGGTGTTGACACGCTATAAAGGCATCACAGGTTGGTCGGGTGATACTCAGGTAACTAAACAATTGTGGGCAATCAGCGCGGAGTTGACTCCTATTGAACGTTGCGCCGATTACACTCAAGCGATAATGGATTTGGGCGCGACAGTGTGTACACGCAGCAAACCATCGTGTACTGTTTGCCCGATTGCCAGTCATTGTGTTGCACTAAGCATGGGAATAGTCGCACAATTACCCACCCCCAAACCTAAAAAAACCTTGCCCGTTAAACAGCGGGTATTTTTGTTGTTGCGTAATTATGACCAGCAACTATTTTTGGAAAAAAGACCACCCACAGGCATTTGGGGCGGATTATGGAGTTTGCCCGAATTTGATAGTATCGAAGCGGCACAGGATTGGTGCTTAAGCAAAAATATGGCGATTAATAGTCAACAACTATTGCCAACGTCGCGACATACGTTTTCTCATTACCACTTGGATTACACTCCACTGGTTATACAAACCAATAGCCCGACAAATTTTGTGATGGAAGCTAATCAAAGTCTTTGGTATAACGCTGGACAGCAGTTGGGTTTAGCTGCCCCCATTAAACAATTATTACAACAACACATAAAAACTGAGAATAAAAATGACTAGACGAGTATTGTGCGTAAAATTAGGTGTAGAAGCTGAAGGCTTAGATTCAGCACCGTTTCCAGGTGAAAAAGGCTTAGAAATATTTGAAAAAATATCCAAGCAAGTATGGAAAGAATGGTTAGGCAGGCAAACGATTTTAATTAATGAAAACAAGTTAGCCAGCTTTGACCCTAAAGCTAGAGCATATTTAGCGGAAGAAAGAACTAAGTTTTTATTTGAAGATCATAACGATATGCCTGAAGGCTATGTGCCTCCAACGCCACAAGGCTGAGTATTAAATCTACTATATTAAGTTAGTTTATTTTATTGGAGAACGTCGATGTTTGATCTTGATAGAACATTTTGCCAACGCAATGATAAAACGGGCTTAATGGAATGGTATTTCAATGCCCGCGAAGGCATTTTTGGTCCTTACGTTAGCAAGCAGATGGCCACAGAGGAACTCAAGGTTTTCGTTGAGCGACGAAAACTGACAGCAGATGATGGGGGGCGCAGCAAAGTGATTAGTAAAGATAAATTATCTCTTATTCCTATCGAATCTGAAGGTGAGTTAAAGTTTTTTGATTTTTCTAAAAGAAAGAAAGGTATTGATGAGTGATAGCTAACGGCAATGTCTCAATTTAAACAAAAATCAGCTAAAGCCTGATTTTCCAAACGCCCACGCTCACTATGAGTAATAAATTTTTAACAAACAGCAAACCATAGTCGATGGATACTTTATAGTGTTTGTGGGCTTCATAACCATTGACTAGATATATAATGAGTAACGAATATAACGCGGCGGCAATTGAAGTATTAAGTGGTTTAGAACCTGTACGCAAACGACCGGGTATGTACACCGATACCACAAGACCGAATCATTTAGTACAGGAAGTGGTTGATAACAGCGTTGATGAAGCAATGGCAGGTTTTGCCAAAACTATCGATGTAGTGTTATATAAAGATGGTTCAGTGTTGGTTAAAGACGATGGTCGTGGAATGCCTGTTGATATGCACCCCGAACAAGGCATGACGGGCGTGGAAGTGATTTTGACTCAGCTTCATTCAGGTGGAAAATTTTCCAATAAAAACTACCAGTTTTCAGGCGGTTTGCATGGTGTAGGCGTGTCTGTAGTCAACGCGCTATCGGCAACGCTCAACATTGAAGTCAAACGCAATGGCAAACTTTACAGTATGGATTTTGCCGATGGTGAAAAACAAACTGAATTAACAGAAATAGGTACGGTCGGCAAAAATAACACAGGCACAGCAGTCAAATTTTTACCCAATGGCAAATATTTTGATTCTGCCAACATTTCCGTTAGCAAGCTCAAGCATGTGTTACGCGCTAAAGCGGTACTGTGTCCACGGTTAAAAATAAGCCTAACGGTTGAACAAACGGGTGAAACAGTCCAATGGTATTATCAGGATGGTTTAAAAGGCTATTTGTTAGACCGTATCGGCGACATTGACTACTGTCCAGAACAACCTTTTATGGGGCTAGTGGCAACTACTCATGAAGCGGTAGAATGGGGTATTGTTTGGGCAGTGGAAAATCCGCCTGAAATACTCAATGAAAGTTATGTTAATCTCGTCCCTACTGCGCAAGGGGGTACACACGTCAACGGGCTACGCGCAGGGTTAACCGAAGCGATGCGTGAATTTTGCGATATTCGTAATATTTTGCCGCGTGGCGTTAAAGTCGCTCCAGAAGATGTCTGGGAAAACTGTCATTTTGTGTTATCAGTGAAATTGGAAGACCCTCAATTTTCAGGGCAAACCAAAGAACGGCTCAGTTCGCGTGAATGTGTGGCGTTTGTCTCAGGGGTCGCAAAAGACAGCTTTAGTTTATGGCTCAATCAAAATCCCGCTGAGGGCGAAAAAATCGCTGAGATTATTATTAATAGTGCGCAAAAACGTCTGCGCTCCAATAAAAAAATCATCCGTAAACGCATTACCTCAGGTCCCGCACTTCCAGGGAAATTGGCGGACTGCTCTGCACAAGACATTAATCGCACTGAATTATTTTTAGTCGAAGGTGATTCTGCGGGTGGTTCAGCTAAACAAGCACGCGAGCGGGATTTTCAGGCCATCATGCCGCTACGCGGTAAAATTCTCAATACTTGGGAAGTCGAATCCAGCCAAGTTATGGCTTCACAAGAAGTCCACGATATTGCAGTTGCTTTAGGCATAGAACCAGGTGTAGATGATTTACAAAACTTACGCTATGGGAAGGTGTGTATTTTGGCGGATGCCGATTCCGACGGAAATCATATTGCCACGCTAATCTGCGCGTTATTTTATCAACACTTTAATTCGCTGGTGAAAGCAGGTCATGTGTTTGTCGCTATGCCACCTTTATATCGCATTGATGTGGGTAAGCGGGTTTTTTATGCCTTAGATGAAGCCGAACGTTTAGGGGTATTGGACAGAATCAAAGCTGAAAAATTGAAAGGGCAAATTAATATACAACGCTTTAAAGGCTTAGGAGAAATGAATCCTAGCCAACTGCGCGAAACTACCATGAACCCCGATACGCGCCGTTTGGTGCAGCTTACTATTGCCGAAGACGATGACACCACCGCGCAGCTAGATTTACTCTTGGCAAAAAAACGCTCTCAAGATAGAAAAGCATGGTTAGAAACCAAGGGTAATCTAGCGGATGTACTTTGATTTAGGGATTGGTATATAAAAGTTATCTATTTAAAAATGCCATTGATGAAAGTGGCGATATGTTCTACTTCTTCGATACAAACCGAGTGTTCCATTAAATAATCATGCCATTGAACTGGGTAGCCTTGAGCATGAAGGCTATCAAATACTGCTTTACCTGATTCAACAGCAACCACTGAATCGAGTATGCCGTGTCCTATAAAAATAGGTGTGTTTTTATTGGCGGCTGAGGCTTCAGTGTTTAGTTGCCCAATAGTGGGTAGATAGCTTGATAAGGCGATAATGCCCGCTAATTTCTCTGGGTATCTTAAGCCAACATGCAGGGCGACAACACCACCTTGAGAAAAGCCAGCGAGGAGAATATTTTCAGCGGCTATGCCGTTGTTTTTCTCGCGCTCAATCAGCTGTTCAATCAATTTTGCCGATTGATAAATGCCATTTATATCAACTTCACGCTCCAGTGCCATGACCAAAATATCATACCAAGCACGCATTTCCACGCCACCATTGATGGTGACAGCTTGAATAGGTGCGTTAGGAAAAATAAAACGGCAATGTGGCGCGGCGTTTAAATGGAGTGTCTGAGCAATATCTTCAAAATCGTGACCATCAGCACCTAACCCATGTAACCATATTACTGAATATCGGTGATCTGCGTTCGGCTGTATTTCAATCGTGCTAAGTTCGGAAGTCATAGTTGCGTTCCATAAAATGTTTTAGTATTTACCAAAGATATGCCTGCATATTGAGTACAATAAACACCATACTCACACTTTTAGCTGTTCGTGCTGATTTTAACTCATGTTCAATAATATTGTATCAATTAGTTTACTTTTGTTGTTTTATTGGTACTGGCATAATGCTCAAACCGCTAAAGCCCTTGCTTTGAAAGCTACAAAAGCGCGTTGTAATGCACTGGAAGTGCTAATGCTCGATGATTATGTTGCCTTGACTCGCATGGGTTTAAAAAGAAATGCAGCAGGGCGTTGGCAAGTTTATCGTTGCTACGCATTTGAATTCGCTTCAACAGGTGAAGACCGTTATCAGGGGATTTGTACGGTGTTGGGTGATAGAGTTTTGTCGATTGAGATGGATGCTTATCGAATTGAATAAGCTGGACATTGGAGTCCAAACTCATGAGTTTTGACTCCTGTCTTTTGTATTTACGATATTAATAAAAACTATATGCTAAGAATTACTGAACTTAAACTGCCGCTGGATCATGAACAAAGCCTGATAAAAACCGCTGTTATTGAACGGCTGAGCATTACAGAACAGGATTTCATTGCCTACACCATGTTTCGCCTAGGACATGATGCGCGTAAACGTAATGCTATCGAGCTGGTTTATACGCTGGATGTGGAAGTCAAAAACGAATCTGCTGTATTGGAAAATCACAAAAATGATCCGCATATTTCTGTCACGCCTGATACCACTTATCAATTTGTCGCTCACGCGCCCACGCAGTTAAAACAACGTCCTATCGTTATTGGCACAGGGCCTTGCGGTTTATTTGCGGGGTTGATTTTGGCACAAATGGGCTTTTGTCCGATTATTTTAGAACGAGGTAAAGAAGTACGCGAACGCACTAAAGATACTTTTGGTTTGTGGCGAAAATCAGAGTTTAATCCTGAATCCAATGTGCAGTTTGGTGAAGGTGGTGCGGGGACATTTTCTGACGGCAAGCTGTACACGCAAATCAAAGACCCCAATCATTACGGGCGCAAAGTATTGACTGAATTTGTTAAAGCGGGCGCACCTACGGAAATTCTTCATGTGAGCAAGCCACACATAGGCACGTTTAAATTGGTGACGATGGTAGAACAAATCCGTGCCACAATTGAAAGCTTGGGTGGCGAGATTCGCTTTCAACAACGCGTTGATGAGCTGATTATCGACAATCATCAAGTGCGCGGTGTGACACTGGCTAATGGCGAAACGATTAGCAGTGATTATGTGGTGTTAGCAGTCGGTCACAGTGCGCGTGACACCTTTAAAATGCTCTATGAGCGTGGCGTGTACATTGAAGCCAAGCCGTTTTCCATTGGCTTTCGCATTGAACATCCACAGTCGTTGATTGATGTGTGTCGATTTGGTAAGTATGCGGGGCATCAATTATTAGGCGCGGCGGATTACAAATTAGTTCATCACTGTAAAAATGGGCGGTCGGTGTATAGTTTTTGTATGTGTCCAGGTGGAACAGTGGTAGCGGCAACTTCTGAAGCAGGTCATGTGGTCACTAATGGTATGAGTCAATATTCACGCAATGAACGCAATGCCAATAGTGCGATTGTGGTCGGTATTACGCCTGAAGTCGATTATCCTGAACACCCATTGGCAGGGATAGATTTGCAACGTCGATTAGAAGCTCATGCCTTTGTATTAGGTGGCAGTAATTACCAAGCTCCTGCGCAACGAGTGGGTGATTTTTTGGCGCAGCGACCCTCTACTTTGTTGGGTAGTGTGCAGCCGTCTTACACGCCCCGCACACATTTAACGGATTTAAGTTCCGCGTTACCCGACTACGCTATTGAAGCAATCCGTGAAGCATTGCCAGCATTTGATAAAAAAATAAAAGGCTTTGCGATGGATGATGCCATATTAACAGCTGTGGAAACCCGTACCTCTTCACCGATTCGCATCAAGCGCGATACGCATTATCAAAGTATCAATACAACAGGCTTGTATCCAGCAGGAGAAGGTGCAGGTTATGCAGGGGGAATTTTATCAGCAGCGGTCGATGGTATTAAAGTCGCTGAAGCCGTGGCGTT
The DNA here is from genome assembly GCA_903902705.1 of uncultured Methylococcales bacterium. GTDB lineage: Bacteria > Pseudomonadota > Gammaproteobacteria > Methylococcales > Methylomonadaceae > UBA4132. The sequence goes on along the minus strand of CAIUVX010000021.1, from coordinate 15,866 downwards.
GGCAATGATTAGTTGTGCGGATATTACCTAAAATCGATTAGAATGCAATTTTCCCAATTTTAAAGAACAATCATGGCAACGCAACAGGTTCAATATTTACTGGATTTTATTGATGCAAGCCCCAGCCCTTGGCATGTGGTTGATAGCATTGAAACCCAACTGAGCGCGTTTTCATTTGTAAAGCTCAATGAAACTGACAAATGGAGCTTACAAGCAGGGGGGCGTTATTATGTCATTCGTGATGATTCCTCTATTATTATCTTCGTAATGGGGCAACAGCCTTTAGTAAAAACAGGCTTTAAACTCATTGGTGCGCATACCGATTCACCTGGGTTGCGCATTAAACCCAATCCCGCAACAGCAAGCGATGGATTATTACGTTTAGGTGTTGAAATCTACGGCAGTCCCATACTCGCAACCTTTGCCGATAGGGATTTAAGTCTTGCTGGGCGAATTTGTTATAAGGATGAACACGGTAAGCTGGTGAGCCAGTTAGTGCAGTGTGATAAACCCTTGCTACGACTACCTAATCTAGCCATACACATGAACAGAACCGTCAATGAAGAGGGTTTAAAACTGCATAAACAGCAGGAATTACCCTTAATTTTGACGCGCTTAACCGAGCAACAATTACCCTGTGCGTATTTTTCTGACTGGTTACAGCAGCAAATAGATAAAGAGATAGAATCCATATTGTCTTGGGATTTGGCAGTGTATGACACTCAACAAGGGGTGTTTTGGGGGGCAAACAATGAGTTTTATGCGAATAGTCAACTGGACAATTTAGCGTCCTGTCATGCAGCTTTATTGGCATTATTGGATGAGAGCGTCTTGGAATCAGGCAATATGCTAGTGTGTGCCTTTTTTGACCACGAAGAAATCGGTAGTGAAAGTCAAAAAGGCGCGGCGGGTAGTTTTCTTACTGATATTCTTGAACGTATTGCCTTAGCGACAAAAACCGATCGAGAAGACTTTTTAAGAGCATTGGCAAAAAGTTTTATGATTAGCGCGGATATGGCGCACGCCTATCAACCCAGTTTCCCCGCTGCTTATGATTCAGAACATAAAGTGCTGGTTAATCAAGGTCCCGTTATAAAAGTTAATGCCAATCAGCGTTACAGTACCAGCAGTGGTTCAGAGGCATTATTTGCAGATTGCTGTGAATTAGCAGGCGTACCCTATCAAAAATATTCCCATCGTAATGAGTTGGGTTGTGGTAGCACCATAGGACCGATTACTTCTAGTTTAATCGGGGTAAGCTGCGTTGATGTGGGATCTCCACTGTGGGCGATGCACAGTATTCGAGAAAGTGCGGGTGTGTGGGATCATCACTATATGATAAGAGCGATGCGCCAATTTTTTGCGGAATAGGCAACTTAACTTTCTTAGCCTAGACTAGACTTACAAAAAGCAATTTGTCCACAAGTGGATTTTCTAGTTAAAGTCAGTCGTTCTGGTGATGGGTGAAACCTGTTATAGCGATGCCCAACAGATTTAACCCACTACCGTAGTTTCTAGTCTTTTTCATTCACTAATCATTATGAAAGCATGAAAAGTATTTGTTCGATTTTAGTTTTATGTTGTTTACTGTGTTCGCTGTTTTTGCAGGATTCTTACGCAGAATCTGCACCCGTTGATGAATATAAAATCAAAGTGGGCTACTTGTTTAACTTCACTAAATTTATTACTTGGACTGAAGAAACTACTGAGACCTTCAATATTTGCATTTTGGGTAATGATCCTTTTGGTGAAATTATTGACCCCATTGAACAGCGAACCGCTTTTAATTTACCTATCAAATTGTTCAGATTAACGGTGATGGATAAAGCCGTGCATTGTCATATTGTTTATGTGGGGTTAAATGTCAATGCTAAAATCATAGCGGCGAGTAGCAAAAACACCTTAACGGTTGGCGAAGAACCTGAGTTTATTAGCCAAGGTGGCATGATTGCCTTTGTTAAGCGGCAAGACAAAATAAAATTGCAGATAAATCTAAAATTGCTACAACAAAACGGTTTAAAAATCAGCGCGAAATTATTGGAAGTTGTTGAGATTGCTGGGGGAGACCGCCATGATTAAACGCATCGCTGATTTAGCAATAAACCGTAAGCTACTATTAATTACCATATTTCCTAGCGTGTTGTCATTAATAGTGGCGGGTATATTTATATTGATACTTGAAATCGATGAATTTCAGAAAAATACCCAAGATGATTTGTCAGCAGTAGCAACCATCATCGGTAATCGTAGCACGGCCGCGCTATTATTTAATGACCAAGAAACAGCGCGAGAAAATCTTGCGGTGATTGCTATGTTGCCAGAAGTGCAAGCCGCTTGTCTTTATAATCAGGAAGGGGTTGTTTTTGCCGAATTAATCAAACCCAATCAGAATAAATGGACGTGTCCTACGTTGGTTAATGGATTGGCAACCCAATTTACCAATACCCATTTATGTATTGTGCAGCCGATTATGATGGAGTCAGAGCAACAAGGAACGGTTTATATTCACGCCGATTTTTCTGCTGCTTACTGGCGTAAAATACAGTTTATCGGTTTTTTATTTTTAGTATTACTCAGTGTGTCGATACTGGCTTTTCTTTTAGCTACTCCGTTATTAAAGCTCATTTCAGCCCCCATCAATAAATTGGTGGCAGCGGCTAAGGCAATTAGTGCGAGTCATGATTATTCGATACGCGCCGTTAAAGTCAATAATGACGAGTTAGGCGTGTTAGTGAATGCGTTTAATGAGTTGATTGATACTGTGGAACAGCAAAATGTAGCGGTACTGGATGCAAAGAATCGTTATGTCTCGTTGTATGACGATAATCCTTCAATGATGTTTAGCGTCAACGCTGTGGGCAATATTTTGTCAGTTAATCGTACTTGTGCCGATCAAATTGGTTTAAGCATTAAAGAGTTGCGTAATCATTGCATTTTTGATTTTATTTATACCGCTGATATACCTATTATGAGTTCTTTTCTTGAGCGTTGTCTGCTTAATCCTACCCACGCATACAAAGAGGAATTTAGGCAAATAGGCGCGGATGGGCAAATTCTTTGGCTACGAGTCACCGCTAAATCTGTTGAATATGGGCAGCAAAAAAACAGCTTGTTATTGGTGTGTGAAGATGTCACTGAAGCGCGTGAGTTGAGTGAAACAATCACCTACCAAGCCAGCCATGATGCGTTAACAGGGCTTGCTAATCGAGTTGAGTTTGATCGTTACGTTAAACAAGCAATAGAATTAGTCCACACTGATGATTCTGAACACGTCTTGTGTTATTTAGATTTGGATCAGTTTAAACTGGTCAACGACACCTGTGGGCATCTTGCGGGTGATGAACTGTTAAGACAATTAGGCTTGGTATTAAAAACACACATTCGAGAGCAGGACTTTATCGCTCGTTTAGGCGGTGATGAATTTGGCATATTGATGTATTACTGTTCACTGAATGACGCGTTTTTACTGTGTGAAAAGCTACGCGATACTATCAGGGATTTTCGTTTTCATTGGGAAGGAAAAAACTTTTCCATAGGTGTCAGTATAGGGCTTTCTGTCATCAATAAAACCAGTGGCAGTGCGGTCAATTTATTTAAAGAAGCCGATGCCGCTTGTTATGCGGCAAAAGATAAAGGGCGCAATCGCATTCATATTTATAGCCCAGATGATGAAGAACTCGCGCTAAGAGAAGGCGAAATGCAGTGGGTGGAAAAAATACGGCTAGGACTAGAGAATAATAGTTTTTGCCTGTATGGGCAGCCAATCGTATTGGTATCCAAAGAAGATGAAAGACTGCATTTTGAAACTCTGATTCGCTATCGCGATGAGAGCGGTCGTATTATACCGCCTAATGCGTTTTTACCAGCGGCAGAGCGTTATGGTTTAGCTCCCGCGATAGATCGCTGGGTTATCGGCTCTGTTTTTGAGTTTATTGCCACAACACCTGATTTTATGGAAAATTTGTCATTGTGTTCTATTAATTTATCGGGCTTATCATTGGGTGATGAAGGGGTGTTAGCCTTCATCTTTGAGCAATTTGCTAAGTGGCAAATACCTACTCAGAAAATATGTTTTGAAGTCACTGAAACCGCTGCGATTGCTAATTTATCATCGGCAATTAAATTTATTAATTTATTAAAAGAGCAGGGCTGTTCCTTTTCACTGGATGATTTTGGCAGTGGTCTATCGTCTTTTGCCTATTTAAAAAATCTACCCGTGGACTATCTTAAAATCGATGGTTTTTTTGTTAAAGATATTTTAGATGATAAAGTAGACCTAGCGATGGTAAAAGCGATCAACGAAGTTGGACACGTTATGGGTAAAAAAACCATTGCCGAATTTGTTGAAAATGAGGAAATATTTAATTTGCTTAATGAATTAGGTGTCGATTATGCGCAAGGCTATGGCATCAGTAAACCTGTGTTATTGACGGAACTTAAACTGATAAAACCTTTTATGATTGCACCAATATGAACATTAAATGCGCCTACTTCATTCGACATTTAGTCGCTGTTGCTTGCTTTCCAGTAACTCAAGCAATAGCAGCGGATATTGATCCTTTTAATATGTCGCCCGCTGAATTAGCCCAAACAAGCATTGCGACAGGGACACCCAAGACCGTATTTCAGTCCGCTGCGGTGACCAGTATTGTTACCGCTGAGCAGATTAAATCGATGGGGGCGACTGAGCTACATGAAGTGCTGGAAACTGTGCCAGGGATTCATGCTAGTTTACAAAGCAGCACTTATGATTACAGTTACAGTCTGCGCGGCATACGCAACGCCACTAATTCAGAATTGTTGATGATGGTCAACGGCACGCGCATTAATACGCCATTTCGCGGTAATACCCTATCGCATTTTGAATTACCATTGGAAGCGATTGCGCGAGTGGAGGTGATTCGAGGACCTGGTTCTGCCTTGTATGGCGCGGATGCGTTTGCAGGTGTAATCAATATTATCACCAAAAAAGCTAAAGACATTAATGGCACAAAACTGGGTGTTCGTGCAGGTGATGCGAATACTCAAAGTGGCTGGGGACAGCACAGTGCGCAGTGGGCTGGATGGGATATTGCCACTAGTTTGCAATATCAGCACACTGATGGCGATCCTGACAGAATCATTAAGGCTGATTTTCAAACCGCCAAAGATAAGGCATTTGGCACGAATGCTTCACACGCACCAGGTAGCTATCAAGGTCGCTATGAAAGCATAGATGCCCACCTTAACTTACAGCGCAAACATTGGGATATTGATTTTTGGTCGTTTAGTGCCTTGAATACGGGAACTCGTGCGGGTGCTGGGACTGTATTAGAACCGAATAGCTATACCAATAGTCAACAGTATCTAGGCGATGTGCATTTTTCCACTGAAGATTGGTTAAAAGACTTGGAGTTGACCGCGCATCTTAGTTATTTATATGCTGGTTTTGATACCCAACTTCAGCTTTTTGCTGACAACGCTCAATTGCCCATCGCTGCTGATGGTAACATCAGTAGTAGCTTAAATCCCAACTTACCGAGAACCTTGTTTCCTGCTGGTGTGAGAACTGATTTAGGGCGTATAGAGCAAGTACCATCTATGGAATTGGGCGCAATTTATAAAGGATGGGATAACCATTCATTACGGTTCAGCACGGCTTATCGCTATGAGCAAATTAGCACCAAAGAAGGCAAAAATTATGGTTCTGGAGTCGTTAATGGCACATCGCCGCCGCCAATAATTAGCGGTGCATTGACCGATGTGACCAATACCCCTTATGTTTATTTAGCCAATATTCATCGTTCCATCTTCTCAGGTGTTTTGCAAGATGAATGGCAGTTTGCGGATAATTGGCAATTGACGGCAGGTTTGCGTTATGACAATTATTCGGATTTTGGTAGCACTTTTAATCCACGCGCAGCGTTAGTGTGGGATATTAATAAACAACTCACCACCAAATTGCTGTATGGCAAAGCCTTTAGAGCCCCTAGCTTTTCAGAACAAGGCAATCAAAACAACCCAGTATTACTGGGAAATAAAAATTTGAAGCCTGAAACAATTAATACCTTTGAATGGGCAGTTGATTACCGTCCTGTTAAATCACTACGGACGGCTGTCAACGTGTATTACTATCAGATTCAAGACCTGATTGCTGCTGTACCCGATGTCGGAAAACCATCGGCTACTTTTCAAAATAGCGGTAATCAAAAAGGCTATGGTGGTGAGTTTGAATGGAACTGGCAAGCCAGTGAGCAGTGGAGTGTTATAGGTAATTATGCGTGGCAACGTGCCACTAACGAACAAACGCACACGCGTGTTACTTATGTTCCTGAGCATCATATTTACACCGCTGTCAGCTGGCAATTTTTGCCGCAATGGCAATTACAGCCACAAATTAACTGGGTTGGTGGTCGTATACCTGCGTTAACTGATAATAGACCGTTGAAAGATTATGAAACTGTTGATTTAACGTTAAGAGGTAAAAAATTATTTGATCATTTGAATGTCAGTGCATCGGTACGCAATCTATTGGATGCTAAAAATAATCTTGAATCTGTTGGATCACCAGCGTCATTACCACAAAATATTCCAATGTCAGGTAGGCTTTTTTACCTTGAAGCGAGCGTGAACTTTTGAGCATGACTGCCAGTCCTTTAAAGGACTGGCAGTCATTAATATTGCTATAATCAGGTTTAACCCATTACCCCTCAGTTATAATAAAATCTGTCCATTTTTTGTGACCATAGCCCAATAATCTATGTCTTTTTCGGCGACAGAGATCAGAAGATCAGTCACTTTAATCACGCAGGGTACACGCATTCCGTGATATTCGACCAAAGGACCTACTTCAACAAAATATATCCCCATTGCTGAAAAAACCCGCTTTAACGCGGGTTCCATAATCGCATACCAGTAGAGAATGTTATGATCCGAACTCATTTGAACCGCACAGGCAAATAATGACAGGGTAATGCTGGCAGAACTGTGTTTACCTCTCGGTGAACGGCTCTCATCTGTATCATTAGTGGTGATTAAGTCCCGTTCAGTGGCGCGTCGCCTAAATTGTTTCGAGACACAAAACCGTGACAATTCAGCTAAGTTAGTGCGGTTTATGTTCTTTACTAGCTTGGTATCAATTTGACTATTGGCTTCTATGGGAAATGGATGTCTATTCGGCAAAATAAGGCGAGTGGTTGCCATGTAACTGTCGGTCGCACGATGACGAATTAGATAATGACAAGAATGTTCATCATATTCGTCATATTCTAAACCGTCAGTATGTTGTTCGGGATTTTCAAAGTCTTTTTCAAGACAATAAACTTGATAACGTAATTTATAAACTTCTTGTTTAAGCTCCTCCGAATCGACGGCTACCATTTCAAAATAGTAGTTGAAAGCATCAAGAATACTCATAAGGTTGAGAGCATCGCTTATTTAATGGCTTTAAAACCAATATCGGTGCGGTAGTAAATTCCATTCCAATCAATTTTATTGGCAAGTGTGTAAGCATTTTTTTGTGCTGTTTGAATATCATCACCCAAGGCACACGCGCATAACACTCTACCCCCTGCGGTAACTATATCATCTCCGACTTGCTTTGTGCCTGCATGAAATACTTTGCTGTTTTCATCATCAACGGCAGGTAAACCAGAAATAATTGCTCCGCTTTGATAAGCATCAGGATAACCGCCAGCGGCTAACACCACACCTAAAGCAACACGTTCATCCCAATCGGTGTGAATAGTATCGAGATTACCTGCCAAAGCGGCTAGGCATAGTTCCACTAAATCACTTTTTAAACGCATCATAATCGGTTGAGTTTCAGGATCGCCAAAACGGCAGTTATATTCCAGCACTTTAATGTTACCATCGGGTGTAATCATTAAACCCGCGTACAAAAAACCTGTATAAGGCAAACCGTCTGCTGCCATACCTTTTAGAGTCGGTTCGATAACATCACGCATCACCCGCTGATGAATTTCAGGCGTGACAATGGGGGCGGGTGAATAAGCACCCATACCGCCCGTATTCGGGCCTTTATCACCATTATCGCGGGCTTTGTGATCTTGAGACGTTGCCATAGGTAGCGCGTGTTGTCCATCGGCGATGACAATAAAACTGGCTTCTTCACCGTGTAAAAATTCTTCAATGACGACACGATGACCTGCCTCACCAAAACCATTGCCCGATAACATATCTTCAACGGCGGCAATGGCTTCTGCTTCCGTTTGGGCAACAATCACACCTTTACCAGCGGCTAAACCATCGGCTTTAACCACGATAGGTGCGCCGTGTTGCTCAATGTAAGCAATGGCTTGTTGCTGATCGGTGAAACTTTGATAGCTTGCTGTTGGAATGTGGTGGCGAATCATAAAATCTTTGCAAAAGGTTTTTGAACCTTCCAATTGTGCCGCTTGAGCCGATGGACCAAAACACGCTAATCCCGCTTGTTGAAAACTATCAACAATGCCTAACACTAACGGAATTTCAGGCCCTATGATGGTTAAATCAATCGCCTGTTGTTGAGCGAATGCCAATAAACCTGCTATATCGTCTACTGCAATAGCAACATTTTCCACAGAGGCTTCGAGTGCTGTGCCTGCATTACCTGGTGCGACAAATACTTTTTCGACCTTAGCCGATTGTTTAACTTTCCACGCGAGGGCGTGTTCACGACCACCGTTACCGACGATGAGGATTTTCATAAGCAAGTCTCGTAAATAGAGTTATTGTGGATTGGCTTGAGGGTCGAAAGCCAATATTTAAGGCATGATTAGGCGATTAAACACTCGTGCCGCCCACCGTCATACTATCAATTTTTAGAGTAGGTTGACCGACACCGACAGGGACACTTTGCCCTTCTTTGCCACAAGTACCTACGCCTGAATCGAGTGCTAAGTCATTGCCGACCATTGATACTTTAGTCAATACATCAGGGCCATTGCCGATTAAGGTCGCGCCTTTGACGGGGCGGGTAATTTTGCCATCTTCAATTAAATAGGCTTCACTGGCAGAAAACACAAATTTTCCTGAAGTTATATCGACTTGTCCACCTGAAAAATTACGCGCATACAAGCCTTTTTTCACCGATTTAATAATCTCTTCGGGATCGCTTTGACCTGCCAACATATAGGTGTTAGTCATCCGTGGCATGGGCAAATGGGCGTAAGATTCACGACGACCATTGCCTGTTAGCTTAACGCCCATTAAACGAGCATTGAGCTTGTCCTGCATATAACCTTTGAGAATGCCATTTTCAATCAACACCGTATTTTCGCTGGCGGTGCCTTCGTCATCAATACTGAGTGAGCCGCGCCGTCCTGACAGTGTACCGTCATCAACCACGGTGCAAAGATCAGAGGCAACACGCTCACCGACTCGCCCACTAAATGCAGATGTACCTTTACGATTAAAATCACCTTCTAAGCCATGACCGATGGCTTCATGTAATAAAATTCCAGGCCAACCAGAGCCTAATACGACAGGCATATTACCTGCGGGGGCTTCATCGGCTTCTAAATTGACTAAGGCGACTCTGACCGCTTCACGTCCATAACCGATTGCAGTGTCTTGGTCGATGAAACAGTTGTAATCACAACGACCGCCACCACCCATGCTCCCTTGTTCACGTTTGCCATTATCAACCACAATCACACTGACATTCATGCGCACTAAAGGACGTACATCGGCAAGTAATGAGCCGTCTTGATTGGCAATCAGGATATGTTCATAAACGCCACTTAGACTCACAATAACTTCTTCTATGCGACTATCGAGTTTGCGGGTTTCACTATCGACTTTTTTGAGTAGCGTGATTTTTTGTTCATCGGTTAGCGATTTTAGCGGATTAAGCGGTGCGTAGTAGTGTGCAATAGATGGAGGAGTATGGGTAATTAAACCAATTTGCGCTTGTTGTCCTTGCCGTACTATAGCTTTAACATTATTAGCTGCTTCCAATAATACGGGCAATTCAAGACGGTCGCTGTAAGCAAAGCCTGTTTTTTCACCCATTACCGCACGAACCCCCGCACCTTGTTCGATGCTGTGACTGCCTTCTTTAATGATGCCGCCTTCCATCACCCATGATTCAGAATGACTGGATTGAAAATAGATGTCCACCAAATCAGCGGAAGAGCTGTAAAGTTGAGCGAAAATTTTCTCAATATCATGCTCTTGTAAACCAGCAGGGGCGAGAATGGCTTGTTTTGTTAGGTTTAATAGTTCCATAAGTTTCGATGCGTAGTGTGTTTGTTAGGTGCGAAAAAATAAGGCGGTAGTGTTACGATTTGCGTGCTTGCCATTTGCGTCTACGCATAATTAAAGTGACCACAGGGCCTGAAATTGCATAAGCTAAAAATAATAAAAATAGCATAGTTTGCGGTTGTGCCATAACAAATGCGATACCGAGCATAACGGTAATGGCGACAATAAACGGTACTTTGCCTTTAAAATCGATTTCTTTAAAACTGGAATAACGAAAGTTACTGACCATTAACAAGCCGCTGCTGATGATAAGTAGCAAGGCGACATATTTGAAGATTGCCATATCGTAGTTATACTCGATACATATCCAGATAAATCCCGCTGGAATAGCCGCCGCCGCTGGGCTGGGTAAGCCTTGAAAATAGCGTTTATCGGCAGTATGCAGTTGGGTATTAAAACGCGCTAACCGTAATGCACCGCCTGCGGTATGTACAAAAGCGGCAAATAGTCCTACTTTTCCCAGAGTAGAAAAAGCAAATAAATACATCACTAAGGCGGGCGCAACCCCAAAAGAGAGCATATCGGATAGGCTATCGTATTGCGCTCCGAATTCACTTTGGGTATTAGTGAGGCGTGCGACACGCCCATCTAAGCCGTCTAAAATCATTGCCACAAAAATCGAAATAACGGCCGTTTCATAACGCCCACCGATAGCGGAAGTAATGGCGTAGAAACCCGCAAATAACGCGCCAGTGGTAAATAAATTGGGTAGTAAATAAATACCACGACGGCGGCGAATGGTTGGTTTTTCAGTAGTCATACGTTTAAGTCCTTATTTACAGTAAAAAAACAGTCTATTGGATTATAACACCCTGATACTACGCACGATTTATATCGTCCACGAAAGGCACGAAAAATCACGTTTTAATTGTTCAAAATGGCAGGCTTTGCTTGCAAAGAATTTCCTATCCTAACGATTTTAAGTGTCTTAGTTTTTCTTTGATTTTAATTTCTAAGCCTCGGTCTACGGGCTGATAGTATTCAGTGCCAATCAGATCGTCTGGAAAATAATTTTCACCTGCCGCGTAAGCGTCTGGTTCATCGTGTGGATAGCGATAGGTTTTGCCATAATCTAATGATTTCATCAGTTTAGTCGGCGCGTTGCGTAAATGTACAGGGACAGCTAGGCTGCCTGTGTGTTTAACATGACTCATAGCGGAATTATAGGCTTTGTAAACCGCATTACTTTTGGGCGCAGAGGCTAAATAGATGACTGCTTGGGCGAGAGCTAATTCACCTTCTGGACTGCCTAAGCGTTCTTGAACTTGCCACGCATTCAACGCAAGCTGTAAACCTCTGGGGTCGGCATTGCCAATGTCTTCGGATGCCATTCTAACAATGCGTCTGGCTAAATAAGATAAATCACAGCCGCCATCTATCATACGACATAACCAATACAATGACGCATCGGGAGAGCTACCGCGTACTGATTTATGCAGTGCAGAAATCTGATTGTGAAATTCTTCGCCGTGATTATCAAAACGTCTGATGCTACCGAATAACACTTCTTTGCTGATAGCTTCATTGATGACGGAGCTATTATGGGCGGCGGCAAGCTCAACGGCTATTTCCAATAAGTTCAGTAGCTTTCTGGCATCACCATCTGCGGCATCGGCAAATTGTTGTTTAATCTCCTCTGCTATTTCGATAATTAAACCGCCGAAACCGCGTTGTTGATCGATTAAGGCATTATTCAACACTTGCAATAAATCATCGCTAGTTAATGCCGTTAAGACATAAACTCTAGCTCTCGATAACAGTGCGTTATTCAATGCAAATGAAGGATTTTCGGTGGTTGCGCCAACAAAATAAATCGTGCCGTCTTCAACATGGGGTAAAAAAGCATCTTGTTGGGCTTTATTAAAACGATGGACTTCATCGACAAATAAGACAGTAGCTTTGCCGTGGGCTTGCTTAACTTTTTTGGCTTCATCGACAGAGGCGCGGATTTCTTTAACCCCTGATAATACCGCCGATAGCGGTAAAAATTGGGCATCGGAATGTTGGGCAATCAATCGCGCTAAGGTGGTTTTTCCAGTTCCAGTAGGTCCCCAGAAAATCATGGAATGCAAACGTCCTGAATTAATCGCCTCATACAACGGTTTGCCCCGCTGTAAAATATGCGCTTGCCCGATATACTCATTCAATACCCTAGGGCGCATTCTATCCGCTAGGGGTTTGCTTAAATCGTTAAGCATGGGTTTGGTTATTTCTCTTCAGAAAAAACATCAACGCCTTTAGGTGGGGTAAAGTCAAACAAGGTAGATTTTAATGGTGGATTGAGCAAAATTTTGGAAAAATAAATGCGTGTTAATTGCCCAAAATTGTCCATTAACTCCATACCTGCTAATTTGCCTTTTTCCAAACCGATGGTGACATATTTGAAGCTACCTTCCTGCTTTTTAGGCAATAATTTAATCCACTGCATATCACCATCTGTACCCTGTTCTTCCATAGTAAAGTTATCTTCCAATGACACTTGACCACTTAATAGCAGAGCGGGCGTTGAACCCACCGACTCATCGAGTTTTTTAATAGTCACCTGCTCCAAATCAACATCATAAAACCAAACTTTTCCGCTAGTGGAAACAATTTCTTGTTGAAAGGGTTTGGCATAATTCCAGCGAAATTTACCAGGTCGTTGCAGATAAAATACCCCATAACTAGTTTGTACGGGATTACCTAGCTCATTAATCAATACTTGCTTAAAATCAGCCGAAAATGATTTGGAGGTGGATAAAAAATTTTTCAATTGCACAACTGGCTGTTCTTCTGCGTTAGCTATGTTACTCAACGATAACAAGGTCAATAACACAGCAACAAAGAAATTGGTTTTGTTCATAAGAGTCTCAATAATAAAAATTGTTTAGTTAATAACAGGAGGTTCAATAATTTCTTCCTCTTCGGGTTCTTCCTCAACGGCTGGTTCACAAGAGGAATGCGCCGTTGGTTCAGAACCTTCAATGTAAGGGTATTGTTTTCCACCACCACAGGCTTTAGTCGCTAATAAGCCGCTATACGGATCAACACTGAGCATTTTAATATTGTCAGGTGGTGCTAGTGTGACGGGCTGGGTTGAAATTTGCTTCATCAACGAAATCCACACTTGTAACGCACCTTCGCCACCCGTTAAACCGATGGGCTTATTATCGTCTCTACCTACCCAAACCACCGATAAATAATCGCCTGTGTAGCCTGCAAACCAGCTATCTTTAGCGTCATTGGTGGTGCCTGTTTTACCCACTAAACCGTAATCTTTAGGAAAGGTTTTATAGGCAGAATGCCCTGTGCCATCGAGCATTACTTCTTGCAAAATGGTATTAACAATATAGGTCGCACCAGGATCTACCGTTTGCTTAACGATAAAAGGATAACTTTGTAAGCGTTCACCACTAGCAGAAATTACCGCTCTAATGGCTTTGATAGGGGTTGAAAAACCATCACCTGCTAGAGTTTGATATACCTGCGTAACATCCATAGGCGTTAAAGACACCGCGCCTAGCAAAAACGAGGGAAATAGTTCAACTTCTCTACTAACACCCATGTCGCGTAGCGTTTTAGCGGTTCTGGCTATGCCAACATCCATACCAACATGAACGGCTGCTAAATTATAAGATTTAGCCAACGCTTTATGTAATGGAACTGTGCCGTGTTCTTTATGATCGTAGTTTTTTGGACTCCAATCAGGACCGCCATCCTTACTGGGTACGGTTATCGCCCTATCACTAATCGGTGTAGTGATGGTGTATTTTTCGGGATATTCCAAGGCGGTTAAATAAACCACAGGCTTAATCAACGAACCTATTGGACGCACTGCATCAAGAGCGCGATTAAAACCAGAAGGTAAATTTTGCCGTCCACTGGTTAAGGCAGCAATTTCACCGCTATCACGGTGCGTTACCACGACCGCTGATTCCAGATTTCGTGCGGAGGTGGTTTTCTCTAGTTGTTTTAATTTTTGGGTAACAGATTTTTCCAGTGTTTCCTGAATTTGGGTATCCAACGTGGTAAAAATCTTTAGCCCTTCAGAGGTTAAATCTTCTTCGCGATATTCCTGAATTAATTGCCGTCTGACCAATTCAAGAAAACCAGGGTAAATATTATTTGAGCGATAGGCATTAGGGATTACACCTAACGGTTTCGCGCTTGCCGATAATTGCTGCGTTTGGGTGATGTAACCTTCTTTCAACATCTCACTCAATACCAAATTACGCCGTTGTATGGCGCGGTCAGGGTAATGTCTAGGATCATAAGTAGACGGACCTCTAACGATAGCCACCAATAACGCCTGCTGATCTAAGGGTAAATCCTTTAATGTACTGCCAAAATAAAATTCACTGGCTAAACCAAAACCATGTACGCCATTACCGCCATCCTGACCCAAGTAAATTTCATTTAAATACGCTTCCAGAATTTCATCTTTGCTGTAGCGATGCTCTAACACCAACGCCATCAATGCTTCTTTGACTTTGCGTTTTAAACTGCGCTCAGAACTTAGGTAAAAGTTTTTGATGAGTTGCTGAGTAATGGTACTTGCACCTTGTACCGCGCTACCTGCGCGATAATTTGCCAATAATGCTCTGATAATACCGCGTGGTGATACACCAAAATGATGATAAAAATCGCGGTCTTCTGAGGCAAGCAAGCCCTTAATCAGATAGTCAGGGGCTTCTTCCAGCTTAATAAGTATGCGATCTTCTTTAATTTTTGGATAAAAGCTACCAATCTGCACAGGATCCATGCGAATTACTGAAATAGCTTTATTTTCATTGATATCCTGAATGGCAGTGATAGCGGTATCGCTAAATGATACCTGTATTAGCAGACTCTGTTGCGGTTGCTGTTGTTCTGGAAAGGTAAATTTTCTAGTTTTTACTTTAAAGTCAAAACCATTTTTAGCATAAGTGCCGTCCGCAATAAGTCGCGCATCTTTTCGATAATGCAGCATTCCTAGTAGTTCTTCAAACTTTTCAGCCGTCAAACCATTCCCCGCATAAAGCTCCATTGGATCGGCATACACTCTGGCAGGAATCGCCCAGCGTTTACCTTCAAATTGCTCACGCAGGTTAATATCTAAGTATTTCAAATAACTGAGTAATATAAATCCGCATCCTATCGATATTACCAATAAAAACAAAAAACTATTTCTAAACCAATGCGATGGCTTTTTTTTTGTTATTACTTTTTTAGTTTTATTATATCGAGAACTGAGTTTTCTTTTGTCTGCCATAGCCTTTTCTACACTACTTCATTTTCAAGCGTTCTTTGGACATTATACATAAACTATCAGTATGGATTCAGCAAGCTGATATTTATCTGCAATTAAGAGGATGAGTAAAACGGATGGTTAAGTGCTTTATGCAAAATACCGTAGGCATAAAAAAAGCCCCATTAAATAATGGGGCTTTTGATATTCATGGTGCCCAGGGGCGGAATCGAACCGTCGACACGAGGATTTTCAGTCCTCTGCTCTACCGACTGAGCTACCTAGGCGAATAATTGTTTATTGAGATGACTACACAAATATAGGTTTGTTCATTTTTTTGTAGTGGTGCCCTGGGGCGGATTCGAACCGTCGACACGAGGATTTTCAGTCCTCTGCTCTACCGACTGAGCTACCT
>CAIUVX010000020.1 GCA_903902705.1 uncultured Methylococcales bacterium | reverse complement strand
ACGCGCTGCGTGGGAATTCAGTTAAACCGCGCTGCGGTTTATTACACAGCGTAGCACGCTGTTACTGCATTCCCACGCAGCGCGTGGGAACGAGTCAAGCGTTTAGCAATTTGTGGGAGGGGGTGTTGTGAGTGAATTCAAAAAGGAGTTTGAAAATGTATAGAAATGATGTTTTTCTTAGTCAGTTAAAAATTATTTTTGATACATTGCTAAAAAATGGTGAAGTAGAAAAACTTTCAGATAACTGCGAGTTATCGGGCGGATTTGCTTTCAAAAGCACAGAATATAAATCCGAAGGTTTATTTGTTCTTAGAGTTACCAACATCAAACCAGACGGCACTATTGATATAAATGATGCAAAATATATTTCAAACGATGCAGTCCTAGATTACGAAAAGTATTCTCTTGAAGCGGGCGACGTTTTAATCGTGATGATTGGAGGAAGTATTGGCAAAGTTGGCTTTGTTGATAAAAAAGTTTTACCAGCATTATTAAATCAAAATATGTGGCTTGTTCGTAGTAAAAATGGATTATCATCACGGTACATTTTCTTTTTGTGTTTATTTCTATGCCAATTTCATGCAACTGAGAAAAATACTTCGTATAGTTTCTATTCGAGAGGAAAATTTAGAAATTTATTAGCTCCCTCTATAACGCCAGAAAATTCGGTAATTTTATCTAAGTTATTCGACAAAATTTTGCTCGGAAAAAATATAGATAATAATTCTCTCATTTCAATAAATTCAGTAAATCGAATTAACTTGCTTTCTCATATTTCAACATATCAATCTAAAATAAGTGGCGAAATAAAAAACCAAAAAACCTACCTAACTAAACTCCGACAAGCCATATTGCAAGAAGCGATTGAAGGACAATTAACGGCGGATTGGCGGGTTAAAAATCCTGTTTGTTTAGGCGATCCGAATACCGACGCGGCGGCATTACTGGCAACTATCAAAGCCGAAAAACAAGCATTAATCGCCGATGGGAAAATCAAAAAAGAAAAACCACTCGCACCGATTAACCCCGATGATGTGCCGTTTGCTTTGCCTGATGGTTGGGTGTGGGTGAGATTGGGGGAAATAACTTTATATTCAGAAGCGGGGAAAAGTTTTCTTTGCGAGGAAAGAGAAGTTAAAGATGATGAATGGGGCGTTGTGAAAGTTAGTTCTGTTTCTTGGGGATACTTTAAAGAGCGAGAAAATAAATTTTATTCAAAACTTCCACCGAATGATTTGAAATATCAAATAATGGCTGGCGATTTCATAATTACCAGAGCTAGTGGTAGTCCAGCTCTTTTAGGTAAAAGCGTTATAGTTCCGTACATTAAAAAAAATTTATTGCTGAATGATAAAACTATTAGATTTGTATTTGCAAAACACGGAATAAAAATGTTTGTAAATTTATTTAATGGGTCTTCTTATGCAAAATCTCATTTTATGAATTGTGCGACTGGAACAAATACATCAATGAGAAATTTAACACGTTCAGACATGGAAACTTTGCTTATTCCCCTCCCACCCCTAGCCGAACAACAAGCCATCGTCGAGCGCGTTGACCGCTTGCTAAAC
This sequence comes from uncultured Methylococcales bacterium, assembly GCA_903902705.1. Lineage (GTDB taxonomy): Bacteria > Pseudomonadota > Gammaproteobacteria > Methylococcales > Methylomonadaceae > UBA4132. The sequence goes on along the minus strand of CAIUVX010000020.1, from coordinate 11,509 downwards.
CACATCAACGCATTAGAACAGCAAGTCACCGAACGCAAACACCACGCTGAACAACTCATGCAAGCGGTGTTAAAAGAAGCGTTTGCAGGCTGATTTTATGACTAAGCCATGTAGGTCGGGTTAGCGTAGCGTAACCCGACATTTCCATTTAGCGCGTAGGGTACGCTACTTACCGTAATCAAGGATTTAACGGTACGCACAGCGTACCCTACTTTTTCAACTTTCAAGCAAGTTATCAAAACCGCCTCACTTAATCGCCCGCAATAAATTACCGTAATACAGCTCTTTGCCCGTTTTGGTTGGCATCCACAGTTGTTTAATTTCCATTTGGTTTTTAGCAAAAAACAGCCCCGCAGAGGCGGCTAAATCGGACAGTTCTATTTTGGGTGAATAGGTGTTGAGAATCAAAAAAGCACCTGAATTCATCAGTCCGAATGCTGTTTCTATTAAGCCAGATAGATGCTGTTCAAGTTTCCATTTTTCGCCTTTTGCGCCTAAACCCCATGCGGGTGGGTCCATGATGATGCCGTCGTAGTGTTTGCCGCGTTTCAATTCGCGTTGGGCAAATTTTAACGCGTCTTCATGTACCCATTTGATGTCGGCAAGGTTAGAACGTTCTTTGTTTTCATTTGCCCAAGTAATCAGTTGTTTGACAGAATCCACATGAACGACTTCCGCTCCAGCATCACAGGCAACTAGCGATGCCGCGCCTGTGTAGGCGAATAGATTTAAGACCTTTTGACCCGCACGCGTCCGTTGTTGAATAAAATTCCAGTTTGCTTGTTGCTCAGGAAACAAACCTAGATGTTTGAATTGCGTTAGCTTTAAGCCAAAGTTTACGTTTTGATAGGCAATCGTCCACTGTTCAGGCGCGTCCGTTTTGATATTTTTCCATTGACCTTGAGTTGATGAGTGTTCTTCAAATTCCCAATGTGCCATATCTTGCCATTGGGCGTTTGACCAACCCGATTTAAAATCGGCGTGAATGTCTGGACGAATGGTGATGATTTTTCCCCAGCGTTCCAGTTTTTTACCGTCGCCCGCATCAAGCAGTTCGTAGTCTGACCAGTGTGTCGCATATTCGCGTGGGATTTTTTGCTGCGCGTTGTGCATTTTATTTCAAAGTGTAGTGGGTGGGAGAGTTACAATATTTTTCAGGGAAACACCGCAAAAGGAGTTAAAAAACATGGTTTTTTATTCCCCTATTTCGTAGCCTTATAGTGGTGATTCAATTCTTGCAGGCGTTCGGGTGTGCCTATATCTATCCAAAAACCGATAAATTTCTGTCCTGAGATTTGCTGTTTGGCAATCGCCTGACGTAATAATGGACCTAGTTTTCGGCTACCTGCGGGTAAATTATGAAATAGTTTAGGGCTATAAAGACCAATACCGCTAAAGGTATATTGTTCACGCGTGTGTTCATAAACTAGCCCTGTGTCATCCAATCCAAAATCGCCTTTAGGATGATGTTTAGGGTTAGCTACTAGCACTAAATGCGCTAAATCGACTGGGATATTTTTGAGTGTCGCAAAATCAAAGTCAGTAGCAATATCGCCATTCACCACTAAAAATACGTCATCACCCAATAACGGCTGGGCATTAATAATGCCGCCTGCGGTTTCCAAGCCTTGCTCACCTTCGGGTGAATAGCAAATGCTCGCACCTAGTGCTTGACCATTGCCTAGTGCTGCTTCTATTTGTTCGCCTAAATGGGCGTGATTAATAACAATCTCGGTAAAACCTGCGGCAACCAGTTGAGTGATCGTGTGTTCAATAATCGGTTTACCTGCGACTAATAGCAAGGGTTTTGGTGTGTGGTCAGTTAAAGGACGCATTCTCTCGCCGCGCCCTGCGGCTAAAATCATGGCTTTCATAAGACTGGTAATACTGATTCGCGTAGAAAAGCACTGAATTCGGCAAGCTCTGGATAAGCGTCGGCTTGTGTAATGACGTAGTTCAGAGTACGCGGTATATCATTAAGATAATTCGGCTTGTTGTCTCTTAAGTTGAGACGGGAAAAAATACCTATCGCTTTGAGATGCCGCTGCATTCCCATGAAATCAAACCAACGTTTAAATTGTTTAAGTTCGCAATTAATGAGTTTGGCTTGTAGCAAGCGTTGATAATAACCGCTCATCCAATGTTCAACTTGGCTTGCCGACCAATCAACATAACAATCACGCAACAAAGACACTAGATCGTAGGTGATAGCCCCTAATACAGCATCTTGAAAATCTATAACGCCTAGCTCGTTGTTGTCTAGCACCATTAAATTACGAGAATGATAATCGCGGTGTACACAGGTGATGGGTTGTTCTAATGCTGAGCTAATCAGAAGGGTACGCACGGATTGCCACAGCGGGGCAGGGATTTCAACATCCAGATGTTGCTCTAAAAACCATTCTTCAAAAATACCCAGCTCACGTTGTAGCAGTGCGTCATCATAACTGGGCAGGTTGCTATTGAGTAAGTTAGTTTTGGTTTGCAAATTAAATAAACTATCGAGAGCAGTTTGATACAACGACTCTGTGTTATGACCATCTAAGTGATCCAAAAAACACTGAGACCCAAGGTCTTCCAACAATAAAAAGCCATCACCAATGTTTTGTTGAAAAATAGCAGGAACATGAAGCTGGGCATTCGTCATTAAGTTAGCGACATGAATAAATGACTCTAGTTTTTCTTTTTCAGGCGGGGCATCCATGACAATAAACTGTCCCTCTGGGGTTTTGATTCTAAAGTAACGGCGGAAACTAGCATCACTGGATGCTAATTCCCAATGCTTTATGATTAATAACAAATCGTTTTCCAGCCAGTCGAGCATGGCAATAGTTCTTAAGTCTTCAATCATCATAATGTTTTGATTAGATTAGTTATAACGTGGTGAATTGGGGTAAAATGACCAAACAGCATTTTATGCGATTTACCACACATTACGCTAACAAACTTACATTGCCTATGCACCGTCGATTATCTTTGGTTTTTTTGCCTTTATTATACGCACCCATCAGTCTTGCCAATGACGCGGCGTGGAATTGTGAGCAGAGTAAAGACACGAAAGAGTGGCTCTGTGTGGGTGATAAAAAACCAACTGCAACCGCTGACGAGCCTGAACTTTCTGGGGAATCTTCATTACCCGCTAAAAAAACTCAACCTGTATTAGCGAAACCCTACACACCTTATCCTGTGCCAAGTAAGACGGTTGCGCCTGCTATACCCGCAACAGTAAAAGCGACTAAATCCGATGACACACCTGTAGTGCAGAAAGAAGTGCAAGCCGTGACTCTACCGCCAGCACCAGTGCCGCGTGTTACTCCCAATGAAATGCCTGTTGCGAATAGATTATTTCAAACTCCACCGCAACCCGCAACGGCGCAGCGTCCTAAGCCCAATGACACGCCTGTAGTGCAGAAAGAAGTACAAGCCGTGACTCCACCGCCCGCACCAGTGCCGCGTGCTACTCCCGATGAAATGCCTGTAGCCACAAGACCTATTGTCACGCCCACTCAAGATAGTCAGCCAGTCACACCCGAAAACGCGGCAAGTAGTCAATCGTCAGAATTGCCTATTCGTCTTCCTGCCTCAACTCATGTAGATAATGAAAAGTCTAGTAAGGTGGTAGCCACCAAAAGCGCGGGTTGGAATTGTGACAGCGAAAATCAAAATGAAAATTGGAATTGCCAATTAGTCGGTGCTGATCCTAAGGGGCAAGCGCATTCAGTTAAAATGGCTTCAGGCGATAAAGAATCTAGCAGCAGTTTTCGTTTGCTAGACCCCGCCTTTAATAGCAGCCAAGAACAAACCTTTGAGGCTTTAACATCACAACTGCAATACGATCCATGGGAAAATTGTGCCGCCCCACAAAAGATAAAACCCAATTTTGTCCCTAAAAAAGGTTTACGCGAAACTGCGCCACTGGAACTAACTTCAGATTTTGCGGAAGTATTTGATAATGAAATTGGCAGTTACTTAGGTAATGTGGAAATAAAGCGTGCAGATCAGCATTCCTTATCGCATATTGCTAATTTTGACAAAATTTCGGAAACCTTAGATTTAAACGGTGATGTCTATTACAACGAAGATGAGTTGGCACTCTATGGACGATCAGCATCCATAAAATTAGCAACAGACCAATCCAAACTTCGAGATGCACTCTTTATTTCACCTGCCACTCATCTTAGAGGTAGCTCAAAAGTTGTTTATCGAGACAGTAAAACCTTTTCGCGCTATAAAGATGCTGCTTATACCAGTTGCCGTCCAGGTAATCAGGACTGGGTGCTTCATGCGGATCAATTAAAAATAAATGATGATACGGGTAAAGGGTCGGTTAAAAATGCGTGGATTGAATTTAAGGGTGTACCCGTATTTTATACCCCGTACCTTTCTTTTCCTACCGATAATAGACGGACGACGGGTTTTTTACCACCGTCATTCCACTTTACAAAACAAAGCGGTTTTGGTCTATACACGCCTTATTATTGGAATATCGCACCTAATTATGATGCGACATTCACGCCGCGTTATTTGTCAAAAAGGGGCTTATTGCTAGATGGTAATTTTCGTTATTTAACTGAAATGACCAAAGGCGCAGTAAAATTTGAATATATGCCTAATGATAGCCAGCTAAATACATCACGTTATTTAGGTGCGGTTACAAACCATAGTGTGTACACACCACAGATCACTTCAAACTTAGATTTGAATTATGTGTCTGATAAGAATTATTTCTCTCAATTAGGTAACGCCTTAGCACTACCTAATTTCAGTTATCTTAGAAGTTTCGCAGATGTGAACTATATCAGAGAAGGCGTATCTTTGACTGCTAGGGCGGACAATTATCAGGCAGTTACCTCCCAATTTACTACGATACCTTATCGAAGATTGCCACAAGTCAATCTGAATTTAAATCATTCTTTTAAAACGGCTGTGCCGATAGATGTTGCGACCGAAAGTGAGTCAGTGTATTTTCAGCATGGTACCCAAGTAAATGGAGAGCGGCTTAATGTTAAACCATCAATTGCTATTCCATTTCAAACTGCCAGTGCCTTTATAACACCTAAGCTGTCTTTACAGCACACTGAGTATTTTCTGAGCAAGCAAGCAATAGGCACAATCGGTAATATTTCTCGAACCTTACCCATTGTATCGTTAGATAGCGGTATGTTTTTTGAAAAAGAGTTGAGTTTAGGTGGGTCGTCGATGCTACATACCTTAGAACCAAGATTGTTTTATTTGTATGTACCCTATAAAAATCAAAATAACATTCCGATATTTGATACTGCTCAATACGATTTTGTGTTTGCCAGTTTATTTAGAGAAAACCGTTTTGCTGGGACGGACAGAATACAGGATGCCAACCAATTATCAATGGCTTTAACCTCGCGCTTAGTTGATTCGACCACGGGTCAAGAAAAATTAAAATTTAGCCTAGGTGACATTCTTTATTTTAAGAATAGAAATGTGTCCTTGAATACACTGAATGTACCCAATCCACTGTATCCTGTAGAAACCAGTTTTTCATCACCAATTATCGCTGAGTTGAGTAGTCAATTAACCGATCACCTTTCAGCTGAAACAGGGCTGCAATGGGATCCGAGAGTTAATGATGTGACCCAAGGAAATCATTATAGCGATATTACCCGAGGCAAAGGAGCCATTCATTTTGTTAATCAACCCAATGAAATTATTAATGCGGGCTACTATTACCGCAAAAATGCACAAGTACCCGATAGGCTAGACGACATTATTATGAGCGATGTTTCCGTTCATTGGCCTGTTTATGATGATTGGTCGGTGGTTGGACGTTGGCAATATTCATTGCTGTATGACAGAACCCAAGAAGGATTTTTTGGTGTGGAAAAAGAAAACTGTTGTTGGCGTTTTCGTGTCATTGGGCGGCATTACATAAATAGCATTGTCAATACCAGTACTATTACAGGTGCTAATGTAGGAGTTAATCAGTCACTTGCACAGGGTCAAGCGCAAACGGGTATCTTTTTCCAGATAGAACTGAAAGGCTTGACGGGTATCGGGGAAAGACTCGATACTTTCTTTGAACGGAATATTTATGGTTATCGGAGATCGGAACAATGATAAATCAGAAAAAGATAGCAATGTTAATGCTATCTGCACTGTTTTGTGGCTTATTGGGCAGTAGTTTTTTAGTAAAAGCAGAGCAAATTGATAGAATCATCGCGGTCGTTGAAGATGATGTCATTCTCGAAGGCGAGTTGGAAAGAGAAGTGGCGACGATTAGAGCAAGAATAACAGAAAGTAAGGCGCAATTACCGCCAGAATCCATTCTGCGTAGACAAGTGCTAGAAAAAATGATTGTTGACAAGCTCCAACGCCAGCTTGCTGAAAAAGCAGGCGTGAATGTTAGTGAAGAAATGCTCAATAGCTCAGCCGCAGATATTGCCCAGCGCAATAACATGAGTCTCGAACAATTTCGAACAGAACTAGAAAGCAGTGGTATATCCTACAAAAACTTTTTGGACAATATGCGTAATGAAATTGTCATTAATCAATTACGCTCTAAGGAAATTGGTGGGCGCATAAAAGTGAGTGATAGCGAAGTTGAACACTACATGGAAACCCAAGAAAAAGCGGGCGAAGAGGCGACTCAATACCATTTAGGACACATACTGATTGCTGTTAAAGAAGGAGCTGCGGCATCAGAAATACAAAAAGCCCAAGCTAAAGCGAATGGCTTGGTCAAAAAACTACGCGCAGGGCAGGACTTTAGTCAAACTGCCATCAGTGAATCAGATGATGGCAATGCCTTAAAAGGTGGTGATCTAGGTTGGCGCGGCATTAATGATATTCCATCACAACTGGTTGATGACGTTAGACAAATGCGCCTTAATGAAGTCTCTGATCCTATTCGTAGTTCAGGTGGCTTTCATATTATAAAAATGCTAGGGCTAAAAAGTGATGTCGATAATCATGTCGTTTCCACTACTAAAGTTCGACATATTTTAATAAAAACCAATGAATTGATTGATGATGCCGAAGCAAAAAAACGAATACTGGCATTAAAAGCGCGTATTACCGATGGCGATGATTTCGCCGCCTTAGCTCGCGCCCATTCAGACGACAAAGGTTCAGCATTAAAAGGTGGTGAGTTGGGGTGGGTAGAGCCAGGTAGCCTCGTTAAACCCTTTGAAGATGCAATGGCAAAATTGACTATCAATCAAATCAGTGAACCCGTACAAAGTCAGTTTGGCTGGCATTTAATCCAAGTGCTTGATAGAAAAAATAAAGATAATGCCAGCGAACACAAAAAAAACCTAGTGAGAGAATCCATACGCAAACGAAAAATTGAAGAAGAAACAGAGCTTTGGTTACGCCGATTACGCGATGAAGCCTATGTGGAAATTCATGAGTAAGCCTCTCCCGCAAAAAACTTATGCTTGATAACTTAATTGATGGTAAATCCTTGAAAGAGTGTATACAGCAGATTCTCCTGAGTGAGAATCTGACCGCTCAACATAGCTTAATAAAAGCCATTGCCGCTGAACTGAATATTGATGCAATAGATTGCGCCTCAGTATTACTGCATCTGCTTCAGAGTGGTAAAGCAATTACGCTGGTAGAAAAAAATATCAGCGATTTATTGCCATCAACACAGTCTCATATAAAAATGGTGCGCTATCGCCTAGGTGTTGGTAGCAACCATGAGCTTAGTTTAGAAACGCTCACACAAGTTCTCGTTGAAGAATCAGGTGTCGATAAAAATAATATCAGCAATGTCAAGATTCAAGAGCTATATACCTTGGTTGATTTGCCAGATGAAATGCCACTGGATATATTTCAGCATTTAAAAACTGTTGAAATAAATCAGCATAAACTAGACATACGACGAGTAAAATCACGCAATAAAAAGCGTGGCAACAATCATCGCCGTCGTGGACAACACGCGAATGCTAAATCTGGCAATAAGCCATCAAGTCAGGTTATTTAGTCGCTAAACGTTACGGTCGCCTACCTACCTCATATTAGGTTTAGTATTAATGACACAACTTCCTCTACTAGGCTGGCGCGAATGGGTGACTTTACCAGAGCTTAACCTCAAACATATAAAAGCCAAAATCGACACAGGAGCGCGTTCATCCGCTTTACACGCTTTCGCACTTGAGCCGTATCGCAAAGGTGGACAACGTTGGGTTATGTTTGCCATTCACCCTGAGCAAAAACATACTGATACCGTCATTGAATGCCACTCCCCCATTAAAGATCGTCGCTTCGTATCCGATTCAGGCGGACACAAACAGCGACGTTACGTCATCGAAACACCACTAATTATCGGGCTGTCGCTTATCAGAGCGGAAATCACCCTCACCAATCGAGACAATATGCAGTTTCGTATGCTACTTGGACGCACCGCGATGAATGGTCACTTTGCCATTGATCCCAGTGGCTCATACCTCCAAGGCAATCCCCATTTGCTAGCAAGCAAAGACCAACACTTTCGCTCTACATTACATCCGCAGGAGACACTATGAAGATTGGTATACCTAAAGAAATTCACTCAGGTGAAAAACGTGTTGCTACCACCCCCGATGCTGCCGCACAAATAATAAAACTAGGCTTTTCTGTTTGTATAGAAAGCGGCGCGGGGCTTAACGCCGATATTTCCGATGCGGCTTATCAAGCGGTGGGAGTGGAAGTGTTGCCTGATGCTGCCGCACTGTGGCGAGAGGCGGACATCGTGATGAAAGTTCGAGCCCCTGAACCACAAGAAGTTGATTTACTGCGTGAAGGTGGGCGACTCATTAGCTTTATTTGGCCCGCACAACAGCCTGAATTAATGGACAAATTAGCGGCGAAGTCTGCCACTGTTTTAGCAATGGACAGCGTGCCGCGTATGTCCCGCGCACAAAAATTAGACGCGTTAAGTTCAATGGCAAATATCGCAGGTTATCGCGCTATCGTTGAAGCGGCGCAACATTTTGGACGTTTTTTTACAGGACAAATCACCGCCGCAGGTAAAATTCCACCCGCTAAAGTCTTAGTCATCGGCGCAGGTGTCGCAGGGCTTGCTGCTATCGGCACGGCAAAAGGCATGGGCGCGATTGTACGTTCCTTTGATACCCGTCCTGAAGTAAAAGAACAAATCGAAAGCATGGATGCGGAATTTTTGATGCTGGACTTTAAAGAAGAAGGCGGCGGCACAGGTGGTTATGCTAAAACCATGTCGCCTGAATTTATCGCCGCTGAAATGGCGTTATTTGCTGAACAAGCCAAAGAAGTCGATATTATCGTCACCACCGCGTTAATTCCTGGTCGTCCTGCACCGAAACTCATCACCGCTGAAATGGTTGAGTCTATGAAAGCGGGTAGCGTCATCGTCGATTTAGCCGCAGAACAAGGCGGCAACTGTGAATTGACTGAAAAGGATGCCGTGGTTGTTAAACACGGCGTGACTATTATCGGTTATAGCAATTTACCCAGCCGTTTAGCCAATCAATCTAGCCAATTGTATTCCACCAACTTACGCCATTTACTCACTGAACTGTGTCCAAGCAAAGACGGCATAATTAACGTCAATATGGAAGACGAAGTGATACGCGGCACAACGGTGATTAAAGAAGGCAAAATCACTTGGCCACCACCACCGCCCACCTTATCTGCTGCGCCTGCAAAACCTGCGGCAACCGTTGCCGCTACTGTCGATCATGTGTCAGTTGCTAAACATCCGTTTAAAGAATTACTGCCTTTGTTAATAGCGGGTTTAGTGTTATTTAGCGTTGGTGCAGTCGCGCCTGAATCGTTTATGGCACATTTCACCGTGTTTGTCTTAGCCTGTTTCGTTGGTTATCAAGTGATATGGAACGTCTCGCCTTCTCTGCACACCCCGTTAATGAGCGTTACTAATGCGATTAGCGGCATTATCGTCATTGGCGCGTTGGTGCAGATTTCCGCACCCGATACCACCGTTAGGGTATTGGCAGGACTCGCCATTCTTATTGCCTCTATCAATATTGCAGGTGGCTTTTTAGTCACTCGTCGTATGTTAGAAATGTTCAGAAAATAATCGGAGAATACGATGACACACAGTTTAGTTGCGATGTCTTACATCGTTGCCACCATTTTATTTATTTTAAGTTTAAGTGGCTTAAGCAATCAGGAAACCGCCAGAAAAGGCAATTATTACGGTATGTTAGGCATGGCGATTGCCATTATTGCCACCACCTTAAGTGCTTCTGTCACGACTTACACCATCTTAATTGTAGCGATTTTAATCGGCGGTTCGATTGGTGTTAGAGCGGCATCAAAAGTTGCCATGACCCAAATGCCTGAATTAGTCGCCATCATGCACAGCTTAGTCGGTATGGCGGCGGTGCTAGTCGGTTACGCTAACTTCATGGACAACACTATTGTTATTGAAGGCGTAGAAAGAACCATCCACGAATTGGAAATTTACCTCGGTATATTAATCGGCGCGGTAACATTCTCAGGCTCAGTGATTGCCTTTTGTAAACTTAGCGAAAGAATCAGCGGCAAACCGTTATTATTGCCCGCACGGCATTGGTTTAACTTAGGTCTACTAATCAGCTCTATCGTATTAGGTTGGATGTTTTTACACGCTCTCGAAACGGGCGGCGATCCATTAATTCCCTTAGCCATGATGACCGTGATTGCGTTGATTTTCGGTGTCCACATGGTAATGGCAATCGGCGGTGCGGATATGCCTGTCGTGGTGTCCATGCTCAACAGCTACTCAGGTTGGGCAGCGGCGGCAACAGGCTTTATGCTCAATAACGACTTACTCATCGTCACTGGCGCGTTAGTCGGCAGTAGTGGTGCAATTCTGAGTTACATCATGTGCCGCGCCATGAATCGCCATTTCTTAAGCGTGATTGCAGGTGGTTTTGGTACAGCCTCAGGTGGTGAAGCCGCCGCGATTGAAGGCGAAGTACAACCGATAGAAGCCGAAGAAACCGCGCAATTATTATTAGCCGCAAAAAATATCATCATCATTCCTGGTTACGGCATGGCAGTCGCCCAAGCCCAACACACGGTGTATGAAATCACCAAACTGCTGCGCGATAAAGGCAAAAAAGTCGGCTTCGGTATTCACCCTGTCGCTGGTCGTATGCCAGGCCACATGAACGTATTATTAGCAGAAGCCAAAGTGCCTTATGACATCGTGTTTGAAATGGATGAAATTAACGAAGATTGGGGCAAAGTCGATGTCTCCATCGTTATCGGTGCCAATGACATCGTCAATCCATCGGCAATCACCGACCCCAACAGCCCAATCGCAGGTATGCCCGTGCTGGAATGCTGGAAAGGCGACACCACCATCGTATTAAAACGCAGTATGGCTTCAGGTTATGCAGGCGTGGGTAATCCATTGTTTGTCATGGACAACACGCGGATGTTATTTGGCGATGCCAATACGACTATGCAGGCGGTGTTGAAGGCGTTGCGGGGGTAGGTAGTTCGTCCACGAAAAGCACGAAAATAGGATGGGCTGACGCAAGGAAGCCCATCTGTCGCGATT
>CAIUVX010000019.1 GCA_903902705.1 uncultured Methylococcales bacterium | reverse complement strand
CGTATTTAATGTGCTGATAATAGTGTTCTTGTCGATTTTTAGTACCCGTGCTGTGTCACAAATGCCGCTCCCATTGATTACCATCTCCACCGTCTGCTCTTTAATGCCCACTTGATAGGCTCGATAACGAGTCGTCAGCATGAACGTCTTGGTCAGACAACTCGGATTTTGGCAGCGGTATCTCTGAGTGCCGCTTGTGTTTCGTCCTGCCTTCAGTGCTGATTGTCGCCACACTTGGGGCAGGTGATTTCTTGATAGAAGGACGTTTATATTTTTAGAGAAGCACTGACCTCTATTTTTAATAGCCCTTTAAATAAAGCACAAGCCGTTGACCGCTTGAACGCATGGATGGCGCAGGTTCAAGCCAACGGATTGATCTGTTTTAATCCCTTTATCAAGACCTTGCAAAAATTGATGACTGAAATCAGCCATTATTTTATTCAACGCTAATCCAGTGGTTTCGTCGAAGGTCTCAATAACAAAATCAAAGTCATCAAGCTGCGATGTGTTGGCACACCAACCTAGGTCGCTTATTTCAACATATTTGGCTAGATGTCGAAGGGCGGCGGCGGTTTGGCTATGCCTAAATCTATATCTAGTGCCTACCCCGCAAAATCGGGAAGAGCCAAAAAGAACCCTCCCAATTGAGTATAAAACGAAAACGTTTTAAAGCCGCTTTGAGTGATACCTTTAGAGACGATATTATTTTCTCTGTCTAATATTTATATGCGCTTGCCCTGACTCATGGCGGACTCCTCAAAAATTTAAATAGCTTTTATGATATGCAAAAAATGATAGGTGGCAAGGGGTTACGACTTAGAAATTTTCACGATTTATCACTCAGATGGAAGTAGTTACGACACGGATTAATTCATCGACACTTTCCACCACCGTGGCATATTTAAAACCCGCGCAATTTCTCAGTCGCTTCCAAATCAATTCAGCTCCGACTTTATTATTGTTTTTTGTTTCTAAAAACGAACAATTCCTATTTTTAAATATACAAATCCCATAAATCAATTAATGCACATTTTTTTGCTTATATTTCAATAGGTTAAAAATATATTTCCCATCAAAAAAACTACGATAATACATGATCGTGCCATTGTTGCCTCACGGTATTATTGCTAGACTACAAACCAATTGTTGACTGATTGTACTCAGGTTTTCAGAAGAAACGATAGTCGTAACACATTGATTTTTAATTATATATGCGTGGAATCAACGAAACAGGGTCGGCACACTAAAATTCCGTGCCAAAAGCGTTGGATTTAGAGCATTTAACCACTAAAAAGAGAGATTCCACCATGAAACTCAAACACCTTATTATCGCCATTAGTTTGATAAACACGTTGATGACTGTCACAACTGTTGTGTTCGCAGCACAAGGCAATCAAACTATTATCAAGCCCGCTATTTTTCCTGTTAGCCCTATTACTCCACCTCCTGTTGTACCAACTCAGTTTGATGTTGTGGGCTATATACAAAATGCTGTTATCGATCCTAAAGTTTGCGGCAATAGTAATATTGATAAACGTCTTTGGGGTGGCAGAGTCACCGTCAATGGCGTTGAAATCATCATTCCCTGCAATACCATTTTGCAAATGCCTGCGACTTCATTGACATGGGCAGAGCTTTTTGATCCATCGTTAACACCCGCAGGTACAGCATCAGGCACATCGGGGCTGGCACTTGACGATAAAGTCATGCCAGCAGGCTCTACTGTACCTTCTCAGCCCAACTCATTGCCTACACCTGCGTATGAAATTCATATTCAAGGCAATATTGTTAAAAATGCTATTACGGGTACGTCTAAACATATTGCTGGGCTTGTTTTCATTTCACAACAATCACTTAATGTGGGACAAGGTTATATCAAGTCTATTGATTACACGACAGGTGAACTTTGTGTTTCTTCGGGTTTACCCGCTAATGGACTTCAAGGACAAACATCAAAAAACCCAGCCTGTGTTGCACCCGATGCGCGGGTGCGTATTAACGATGCTGTTGGTCGCTTCGGTTTAAGACATGGCGGGGCTGGCTGTAAAGTATTGGGTACTTGTGATATTGAAGAAAGCCATTATGACGTGCGTTTTACCGCAGACACTGATAATCCAACCATTCATGCGTCTACAGGTTTTCCAATGTGTATTCCAAGGGCGTTTCCTTTTGGTTCAGAGGGTGACACAGATGCGCTTTGCCCACAACAAAATCGCCCTAAACAACTGGGTAGCGTTAAATGCACTAATCTACCTGTGGCTAATGGCATTACCTTTCCTGCATTTCCTGCACAAACCGATGGCTATTGCCATAGCTTTGTGATGGATGCGTTACCTACTGCGACAGCCCCACCAGCAGGTCCTTGCGGCGTGATTACCGATGCCACGGGTGCGACGACGACTATTCCTTGTACAACACGTCCAGATAGACAAGCCCCTTTTGAAGTGGGCGATTATATTGATTATTCAGGTACGTTGACGGTTGATGCTAATGCCGCTTCACCTTATTACATTTCTGCACATACTATTAATGACCACGTTGGTATCTACACCTATCCAGGTTCTAAACCCGTTTATGTGATGATTGAAGGTTTACTGGCGGGTACTAACGCGCTACCGTTGCAAAATCTTTCTCAAGAAGTCACATCAAGAATCAAAATGGAAGGTTTCAGCACTGATCCTAGCACCATGATTGATATTTTTGCAATGGATGTTGATAAGCTAAATGGCAAGGTTACTGAACGGCTATTAGGTAGTGTGAATCCATCGGGACCTCCTGTTATTGGACGCGGGCGTTTTTTACCCGCTGCGGGCAGTTTTACGCCAGCAACACGCAATATGCGTATTGTTAGCCGCTCCCTGTGTAATAGTAAAACCCAAGTGTGTTACATACCCAGTGCCTATCTTGATCCACAAAATCCTGCGGGCAAATATGCTAACGGCTTAGTTGCTGGTCAGTATAACGCGCCTAATTTTGAGTATATTTTCCCTGAAAATTTGTTTTTAGGTGATCCCGTACTGCCCAATAATTTTCAAGACCTCGCCTTTTTAGCCTGTGGTTCTGGTCCACTAACGACAGCGACCGCAGGGAGTAATCCACCTATTGTTGATGTACTTGATCCCGCACCTTGGGCAGCACCTATGCCTGCTCCTAGCCAATGTGCAGGCAAGTTGGCGAATCAATTGACCATCCCTAGCACACAAATACCTGATGCAGTTGGCATTATTAAAGCAACTTGGGATAATCAAAAAAACCAAGGTAAGTTGACTGTTACCGCAAGTTCTTCATTACCTGCGACAACCCCAAACCTACAATTGTATGTACAGGCTGTTGATGCGTTTGGTTTTCCAATGGCGGGTGATCCGCAACCCATGCAGCTAGTTACCAATCCTGCTGTTGCTCCTGTGGGTGGTGCTTTACCCTGCCCAGCCACCAATAATCCCTGTTGGCAGTATTCAGCCTCTGGAACGATTGTAGACCCTGTGCATCCTCGTGGAAATCCAGCACTGCCTCAGAACATCTACTCTATTCCAACTACTGTTACTGTATATTCAAGCCGAGGTGGGCAAGCGGCTATTGCACCAACACTAATATGCGGTGTAATCACTACCAGTAGCGGCGTTGTCAACACTTGCCAGTTTTAATTGAGATCATCGCGTAGACCTTTCAGGTTTTAAAAACCTGAAAGGTCTGAGAGCAACTGTCCAATTACTAATCCTCAGAAAGGAATTATTTATGAAAACTTTATCCATACTGGACAGAAAAGCTGCTTTTTTGGTGGCGACTGTTTTACTACCCAGTTTCATGCACACTGTGATGGCAGCGAAAGCACCTGTAGTGACGACACCCGTGGTAGCCGCGCAACCAACACTGCCAGCGGCTTGTTCGGTTAATGCGATGAATGCGCGTGCATTTCCAGAAATGCCTGCTTCACTGAAATGTACGCCCGCACCAGAGCCATATATTTTTGATGCAAACGGCAACCAAACATCCATAGCACCCACTATCATCAAAAACAAAGCAGCCGCCATCGCATTGGGCAAGCTGTTATTTTGGGATGCCCAAGTGGGCAGTGACGGTCTTGCGTGCGCTAGTTGTCATTTTCAAGCGGGTGCAGATAATCGGGTTAAAAATCAAATCAACCCTGGTTCAAGAAATGCCAGTAATGAATTTGCAAGTAATGGTGCAACCCCTATTAACAACGTGTTTAATTTTATGGCGACCTCTCCCATGACTATTTTAGATGCGTTGATAGCTACGTCAGGAAAAGGACCTAATTACACGCTGAAAAAAGCAGATTTTCCATTACGGCAATATCAAGAGCCAGCAACTCCTGTCGATGGTCAACCCTTGCAAGCTGACCGAAATCTGGGGATTCTGTATGACAGTGATGATATTGTCTCATCACAAGGCGTTTATCATTCCACATTTAATAACTTGAACCAATCGGGTAAAAAAGAAAAATGTAAAAAAAGGTTTCCTACTTCTGGGCCTAATATGCCGCTCTTTAATGTCTCAGGTTATTCGGTGCGGCAAGTTGAACCACGCAACACACCTACGGTGATTAATGCAGTTTATAACTTTCGTAATTTCTGGGATGGTCGGGCAAATAACGTATTCAATGGGTTAGATCCATTTGGTATGAGACGGTTTGCCGATCCAGCAACCATGCCAGCGACTGACATCTATGTTAAAGGTGCGAAAGGTACATTTGTTAAAAAACAGCTGTCTATCTTCAACGCCAGTTTAGCATCACAAGCGGTTGGCCCTGCGTTAAGTGATTTTGAAATGTCTTGTGGCGGTAAAGACTTTGCTGAGCTAGGCAAAAAAATGCTATCACTCAAACCATTGAAAAACCAAACAGTCGCTCCAACCGATAGCGTATTGGGGTCATACACCCAACCCAATGGCAATATTAAACCTGCTCATACTTATAAAACATTGATACAAGCGGCGTTTAACAATGACTATTGGGATGTACCCGATGCCCAAACGGTAGAGGGTTATAAACTGATGGAAAACAATTTTTCCTTGTTTTGGGGATTAGCGGTTGAAGCCTATGAAGCTACATTGGTCTCCGATGATTCGCGTTTTGACCAAGCCCAAGAAGACTTGAGCTATGGGCGTGATAAGCTCACTGCGCAGGAACAAAATGGTCTGAATGTGTTTTTCAATCAAGGCAAATGTATTGCTTGCCATTTAGGGCCTGAATTTACTGCCGCCTCAGTTAACCATGTGACTAATCCTAATAATCTATCCATCGGCAAATATACTGAACGTATGTTATTGGGTGATGGTGGTATCGCTTTGTATGATTCTGGATTCTACAATATCGGTGTGCGTCCTTCAAAAGAAGACTTGGGTGTAGGCGCAACTGACGCTTATGGTAATCCGTTGTCATTTACTCGCAATGCAAAAAAGAACGCGCCTCCTCTTTGTGATCCTTATGATCCTTATGCAGCTTGTAACCTTCCTTGTGATCCTACCGTTACTTGTACCCCTGTTATCGATGCCAATATGGCTAGCTTATCGCCAGACCCCTTTCAAGCTAATTCCTTCCTGTTTGCCGCAGGTACTGAACCAGTCATCAGTGACGAGCGTGATGCAATTGATGGTGCATTTAAAGTACCATCCTTGCGTAATGTGGAATTAACAGGACCTTATTTTCACAACGGGGGTCAAGCAACCCTAGAACAAGTCGTGCAGTTCTATAACCGAGGCGGCGATCGTAAAGATATGTTCCAAAAAGACACTGTCTGTGGCGGCGCACTCTTAAATGATTTTGGTCTGGTTGCCGTTGATCCTGACACAGGCTTAATTGATAGCTCTGGTTTTAATCCAGCTCCCAACGGTACTGGTCAAGCCAGTAATCTTGCAGCGGATATGGCAGGTGCTAAGGAACTAATCAATACCACTTGTACCCCTGGTCAATCACCACAGGAAACATTGAGATTGACCAGTGCTGATGTAGAGGATTTAACCGCCTTTTTGAAAACATTGACTGATGAACGTGTTCGCTGGGAAAAAGCCCCTTTCGATCACCCTTCATTATCCATTCCTAATGGACACACTGGCGATGAGAACAAAGTGACATTCAACAAAGCAACCAATCAAGCAAAACAGGACATGATAGAGTTGCCCGCAGTGGGTGCGGCTGGACGACAAGCGAAAGGTCTGCTTCCACTGCAAACTTTTGATTCAGGTTTAAAATAGTCACGCAAGTATCGACACCTTATTGAACCTTGTTTATTAACAAGCCAATAAGGTGTCACTTTTAAACATTACCACCCATTTTCCTTGGTATAAATACGATTACCGCATGAGCAAATGAGGTCATGCTGATAATCGTGTAGCAATTTTCAAATTTGAACGATTACCTACTATTTCAAAAATGAATGGTTCACTGTATTCTATGAACTAATCAAAAAGTTGGAATTTATCGAATAATGACAAACCTGCCTATCCGTCCGCCCTCGTGGAAGTGCTATTTAAATTTATGTAAATCAAATGTGGTGATAGAAATGATTTTCACCGCTGTGGTGGGTATGTTATTGGCTGTTCCCGCCTTGCCACCCATAGCAACCATGATTTATGCCAATATAGGTATTGCACTGGCTGCTGCCTCTGCCGCCGCAATTAATCATTTTGTCGATAGAGATATTGATAAAAAATTAAATCCACACCGCCCGATACCAATGGGTTTTTTAACCCCCAAACAAGTCATCATTTTTGCAGCTGTGTTGGGCGTTATCGCCATGATTGTGTTGATTACCAAAGTCAATGACTTAACTGCGTGGCTTACATTTCTATCTTTATTTGGTTATGCGGTGGTTTATACCAAGTATCTTAAAAGAATGTCACCGCAAAATATCGTCATAGGTGGTGCATTTGGTGCAACCCCTCCACTATTGGGTTGGTGTGCGATTACCAATGAAGTTCATCCTTACGCTTTATTATTGATGCTGATTATTTTCGTCTGGACACCGCCGCACTTTTGGCCGCTTGCCATTGCCAGAGAAGAAAAATATCAAAAAATCTACGAAGATTTTAGAATCCCCATGTTGCCCGTCACCAATGGTCTGGAACATACCCGTTTACAAATATTGCTGTATAGCGTGTTATTGCTGATAGTCACACTGCTGCCTTATTTAACAGGCATGAGTGGTTTGATTTATCTGGCAACAGTCATTCCTTTAGGCTTAGGTTTTATTTATTACGCCTTATTAATGATGCGTCATAAAGACAAAAAAACCGCGATGGCAACTTTTTGGTTTTCTATCATTTACATCACACTATTATTTGCCGCGTTGTTAATCGATCATTATTTTAGGTTTACCCTATGACATTCAGCCATCACGAACAAACGCCTCTGCCCGAACATCCATTTGCTGACATTATTCGCATTCTAGGCAAAGGCAAAAAAGGCTCAAGACCCCTAACACAAGAGGAAGCCTATCGTGCCATGCGCATGATTTTAGCCGATGAAGTGCTGCCTGTTCAGTTAGGTGCATTTTTAATGCTGATGCGTGTTAAAGAAGAAACCCCAGAGGAACTGGCTGGTTTTGTGACGGCGGCGCGAGAAAGCTTTGCCCCACATATCGGACAAACTCAGGTGGATTTAGACTGGTCATCCTATGCGGGTAAACGTCGGCATTTACCGTGGTTTTTACTGTCCGCATTGTTATTGGCAGAAAATGGTATTCGGGTATTAATGCACGGATCAGAGGGGCATACCGCAGGTAGACTGTATACCGCAAATGTACTGCCCTACTTAGGCTTACAGCCTGCAAATTCATTGCAAGAAGCCCAGCAACAGCTAGAAAAACGGCGATTTTCTTACCTGTCACTCGAACATTTTTGCCCAAAACTAAATGAAATTATCGAACTTCGTCCGATTTTAGGCTTACGTTCTCCAGTGCATACGTTGGTGCGGTTATTAAATCCGTTTAATGCGGCTTACAGTATTCAAGGTATTTTTCATCCCAGTTATCGTCCTGTGCATCAACAAGCCTCTGCGTTATTACAACAAGATAGCGCGGTATTAAAAGGTGAAGGTGGTGAAACTGAACGCAATCCAGATGTAGATTGCTTAGTACAAAGCGTCCATAACGGTGAACTGTCCGATGAGAACTGGTCAGCGTTATTTACTCATCGCCACGTCAAAGCCGAACAACTAGACCCTGAACAACTCGCCTTACTCTGGCAAGGTAAGATTGAAGATGATTTTGCGGTAGCTACCATCATCGGTACCGCCGCTGTTGCACTCAAACTATTAGGTAAAGCCGATAGTCAATCACAAGCCCAGCAATTAGCCAGTGATTATTGGTTAAATCGGGATGTTGCGGCGTTTTCTATCGGCTAGTTAAGTTTTATACTTCCGCTGCAATCACTGGGGTCAGACTCGATTGATTTCTGTTGGTTTTACTATTTAAGTTCGGTAGATACAAGGTCGGGTTGGCGGTAGCGTAACCCGACCCACATAGCTACATATAGCCAAAGCACAATAAAATGATGCCGTTCGTGGTGAGCTTGTCGAACCACTATAGCCCTTCGACAAGCTCAGGGCGAACGGCTTTATAATCACAAATACTGCGTTAGCTATAGCTAAGTTGACGGTGAAAAAATAGTTTCCGCTATCAAGGCGATAGCGTCGATAATTAGTCATTTTTAGGTGGTATGTAATGTTGTGTTTGATGGGCTTCGCTATCGCTCTATCCCTCCTACAAAACTAACGGTAACAAGCGTAATAATCGCGCCATTCACGCCATTTAAATCAACTCAGACGTTTATTTTCTATGACTAAAAACATTCATCACCACCTGTATTTTCAAGTGCTAACCGCTATTGCGTTTGGTATATTTCTGGGGCATTTTGATCCAGACACCGCTGTGGCGATGAAACCCTTAGGCGATGGGTTTATTAAATTGATTAAGATGATTATCGCGCCGATTATTTTCTGTACCGTGGTGACAGGAATTGCGGGAATGCAGGACATAGAAAAGGTTGGGCGTGTCGGCATTAAAGCCCTGTTATATTTTGAAGTGGTCAGTACCTTAGCGTTAATCATCGGTTTGTTAGTCGTGCATATTATTCAGCCAGGTGTGGGTATGAATGTTGATGCCAGTAGCTTGGATATTAAAGGCTTAGTTACCTATACCGAGGCGGCTAAAAATCATAACGTGGTGGATTTTTTTCTTAACATCATTCCAACTAGCGTGGTCGATGCGTTTGCCAAAGGCGATATGTTACAAGTGTTGCTGTTTTCTTTATTGTTTGGCTGTTCGTTGGCGGCGATGAAAGAAACAGGCGCGGAAGTGTTGCAGTTTATTCACAAAGTATCACAGGTTTTATTCGGTATCGTAGAAACCATTATGAAACTCGCCCCTATCGGTGCATTTGGTGCAATGGCGTTTACCATTGGTAAATATGGCGTTGCGTCCTTGCTACCACTAGCAAAATTAATGGGCAGTTTTTATTTAACCTGCTTGCTATTTATCTTCATCGTATTAGGTTCAATTGCCCGATTAGCTGGATTTAGCATCATCAAATTCATTGCTTATATTAAAGATGAATTATTAATTGTATTAGGCACATCGTCTTCTGAGTCGGTGTTGCCGCGTATTATGATTAAATTAGAACAACTGGGCTGTTCTAAATCAGTGGTTAGTTTAGTGATTCCGACTGGCTATTCATTTAATCTCGATGGCACGTCGATTTATTTAGCAATGGCGGCTATTTTTGTCGCTCAAGCCACCAATACGCCATTGACGTGGACACAAGAACTCACCTTGTTGGGTGTGTTGCTCATCACATCAAAAGGCGCGGCAGGTGTGACGGGTAGCGGATTTATTACCCTCGCTGCCACGTTGTCAGTGATACCGACTATTCCTGTCGCTGGTTTAGCATTAATTTTAGGGATAGATCGTTTTATGTCCGAAGCGCGTGCGTTGACTAACTTAATCGGCAATGGTGTTGCTACGGTAGTGGCAGCTAAGTGGGAGAATGAGTTGGATGTTGAGCAATTGCAAAAATCGTTGTCTTAGCAGAAAGGTACGCACAGCGTTACTGCCCTTAAGTTAGTCGGCGTGTTATCGGGATTGCCCCTATGGTACTTAATGGCAGTGATGCACAGCATACACTACACGGCTATTTGCTAGATGGAAAAGATAAAATTCTCGAACTAATACTTGATTTCATCTTACTCAATTTTTTCCCTATATATGTCACTCTTGTTTCAGCAAAAAAAATTTTATCAGTTGCCCTTCTAATGACTCTAAAAAAACTTCGTTCCCTTCACACAAACTTGTATAGCCACAAATGCCAAAGTTATTGTACATGCGAGCGGAATGTAAAATTCTTACTTTTATAGTGAACCCTATTGTCCAGATAATCTTTTGCCTAGTTTAAGATAAAACCCTGTCCAATCGCAGCTGGTTGGCACTGCCACAATTCCCCAGCGGGTAATGTTGCTTCCCGCCCACTATTGAACCTATCGACAATCTTCGCACCGCCACCTGTTGCCGTGAGGTACACTGCGTTGGGTGTCGCATAGCCCAGCGATTGATGCCGTCTTTCCCCGTTATAAAACAAGAAGTAGTCCGTCAACCCAGCAGTAACGTCGGCAGGGTTTCATACCCCTTCAGGTACACGTCTTCATATTTCACGGTTCGCCACAGCCGTGTTGTCCAGCGCACGCCCCCGCCAGTCCATGCTGATGGTGATGCCTTGTTGAATTAGCACCCGCGTGAAGCTATCGCTGGTGAACTGCGGCTCTTGGTCGGTGTTGAATATCGTCGGTAAGCCATAGTGCTTGATGGCTTCCTCCAAGCAATCCACACAGAACCTGCATCCATTGTATTTGACAGCCGCCAAGCTAGCACCTTGCGGCTGTACCTGTCGATGATCGCCACCAAGTACACAAAACCGTGTGCTACCCACATTGTCCAGCAGTTCTTTTTTCCATTGGCTTACTTGCGTTGGATGAACACCATGCTCTTGATGCTCTCTCATTGATCGTCTTGATGCCCTTGACCGCCGTTAAGGCAACT
>CAIUVX010000018.1 GCA_903902705.1 uncultured Methylococcales bacterium | reverse complement strand
CCAAGCCCTTCCGCCCCTCCATTATCAGAGCTCGAATACACAATCATTTGGAACTTAAACGGCAACGCGATTTGCTAAATTTTATGTCATCAGAAGACAGCTTGACAGGCATTGCCAATCGTCATGGCTTAGACGTGTTTTTAGCACAAGCTTGGCAAGTTGCTGTTCGATTTGATGAACCTATCGCGCTGATTGCAATGGATATCGATCGTTTCAAAAAATACAATGAATGTTATGGCTATATTGCCGGCAATAAATGTATAAAAAAAGTTGCTGAACAATTGGCGGCGAGCTTAGTTCGTAAAACCGACATACTCGCACGCTTTCGCGATGATGAGTTTATGTGTGCACTACCTAGAACAGATTTGGAAGGCGCATTACTCGTGACTAAGCGTTTCCAGACCAACCTCCACGCCAAAGCGACGACACACCAATACAACTCTGGACATGATGTTGTCACTTTAAGTTATGGTATCGCCGTCATTCAACCCGGCTGGCAACCCTCTGATGAAAGTATTTTAACCAACCTAGCCCATACCCATTTACTAATAGCAAAACAAGCGGGTGGCAATAAAATTTGCCATGATGGGTCTTCAATTTACCCCCAATAATTCACGCTTATTCTCACCGAAAGCCACTTGGAGCACGCCTTTTATGTACAGACAACCCGCCGTAGCCGGCAGCTTCTATCCTGCTGACCCCGTCGTCCTTCGAGATCAAATTAACCAGCTCTTATCCTCTGCCAAGTCATCAGCAATAGACACGCCCAAAGCAATCATAGCCCCTCATGCCGGTTACATTTATTCAGGTCCAATCGCAGCCAGTGTTTACACATGCTTGCAAGCAGCCAAAACGCAGATTACTCGCGTGGTATTACTTGGCCCCTCGCACCGAGTCGCCTTTAATGGTCTCGCGCTAAGCACGGCAGACGGCTTTAATACACCGCTAGGTCATATTCCTATTGATAAAGCCTCGGTCGCTTTACTCGCGCATTTGCCCTTTATTGACTACTTTGAACAAGCCCATAGCCAAGAACACAGTCTCGAAGTGCAATTGCCTTTTTTGCAAGTGGTCTTGAATCATTTTGAGATAATTCCCGTTGTCGTTGGCAACGCATCGCCTGAGCAAGTTTGTTTCATGTTAGAAGCCTTATGGGGAGGCGATGAAACCTTAATTGTCATCAGCTCCGATCTTAGCCATTATCATGATTATGCCCGCGCACAACAGCTGGATAAAATCACTAGCACAGCGATAGAGCGGTTGAATTACCATGCGTTGACTTATGAATCAGCCTGCGGGCGGATACCCATCAGCGGTCTACTCAAATGGGCTGTGCGACAGTCATTGACAGTAAAAACAATCGATTTACGTAATTCTGGTGATACCGCAGGCGATAAAAAAAGAGTTGTGGGATACGGGGCTTATGTCATTAATTAAACAACATCAAAACTGCTTATTGGACATTGCTCGTGCCGCTATTCAACACGGCTTAACAACAGGCAAACCGATGCCGCTTAGCGTGCTAGATTACCCTGAAGAATTGACGGCGTTACGGGCTAGTTTTGTGACATTGCAAAAACATCAGCAATTGCGAGGCTGCATTGGCATGTTAGAAGCCATACGCCCATTAGTGACCGATGTTGCCGAAAATGCGTTTGCCGCTGCCTTTAAGGATCCCCGTTTTCCAGCCCTACGAGCCAGCGAAATGAGCGAACTGGAGATACAGATTTCAATCTTAAGTCCGGCTGAGTCCATTGTTTTTCAGTCCGAGCAAGATTTGCTCGATCAGCTGAAACCTTGTGTTGATGGCTTAATTTTACAAGAGGGTCATCAACGCGGAACGTTCTTACCCTCCGTCTGGGAGTCATTGCCCGAACCCGAGCAATTTCTGCGTCATTTAAAACACAAAGCCGGTTTGCCGTTTGATTATTGGTCAGACTCTTTGCGGGTTTATCGCTATCAAACGGACAAAATAGCGTGAGTGAGTTTGCCAGAACAACCGCGTTGACAGAAAAAAAACAGGATTCTTGCTTAGGGCTTAATAAATTCAATGGTCAACGGGTATTTAAAATATTCCCCTTTACTGGAGATAACCGCAGCCATAACACAAAAAATGATATTAAACAGAACCACAATCCATTGTAAAAATAACCCAATTAACACCAACATTAAAATCCAACTGATCACATAATAGACAATACTGGTTAATTGCCAATTGAGCGCATTTCTGGCGTTTTCTTTAACCCAACCCTCGTTTTTAACTAAATACACCAATAACGAGGGCAAAAAGCCAAAAAATATGCCGCCAAAATGGGTGAGTACGATAAT
>CAIUVX010000017.1 GCA_903902705.1 uncultured Methylococcales bacterium | reverse complement strand
AGAAGACCGTCATCAGGCTGTGGGTAAAGAAACAGGCAAAACCAATCATATCGAACGCTTTAACTGCACCCTCAGACAACGCGTGTCTCGATTGGTTAGAAAAACGCTTTCGTTTTCCAAAAAACTTGAAAATCATATCGGTGCGATTTGGTATTTTATTCATCACTATAATGACAATATTCGTAACCAATTGAGGTTCTCTTAATCACTCACTGTTTATGACTACCCAAGTTTTTAAAACCTGTCAGGTGTTTTTTGAGTAGTGCTATACAATAGTGTCATTTCTTACCAGTTATTCATAACTATCGCCATGACCTATTCAGCTCCGTCCCGTTCTACTCCTGAATCACACCAGCGCAACAGCGAAAAACTGGCAAAAATTCCTATTAAAGTAGAAGTTCGTGAAACCGTGTTGCGTAAACCTGAGTGGATACGCATTAAATTATCGGCAAGTGAGGAAATTACTCGTATCAAACAAATCATGCGGGAGCGTAATCTGCACAGTGTTTGTGAAGAAGCTGCTTGTCCGAATTTATCGGAATGTTTCCAGCACGGCACGGCGACCTTCATGATTATGGGTGATTTATGCACTCGCCGCTGTCCGTTTTGTGATGTGGCGCATGGTAAACCGCTACCTTTAGATGCCAATGAACCTGCACATCTAGCCGATGCTATTCAAGCAATGGCGTTAAAATATGTGGTCATTACCTCGGTTGATAGAGATGACTTAAGAGATGGTGGTGCGGGACATTTTGCTGCCTGTATTGAACAAGTCCGCATGAAAACTCCGCACACTAAAATAGAAATTTTAGTGCCAGATTTTCGTGGACGTATCGCAAAAGCGGTTGCTATTCTTGCTGAGCAACCTTGTGATGTATTCAATCATAATTTAGAAACTGTGCCACGGTTATATAAACAAATTCGACCAGGGGCGGATTATCAAGGTTCATTGGAATTATTACGCCAATATGGAGAATTTCATCCGCAAACCCCTACTAAATCAGGGCTGATGCTGGGTGTCGGTGAACATCCTGAAGAAGTTGAGCAGGTCATGCAGGACTTAAGAACGGCTGGTTGCTCTATGCTGACGCTAGGGCAGTATTTACAACCCAGCAAAGTCCATACACCTGTGCAAGATTACATCACGCCTGCTAAATTTGATGAGTATGCAGTGATTGCCAAAAACCTTGGTTTTAAACAAGTGGCGAGTGCCCCTATGGTCAGATCGTCTTATCATGCCGACATTCAGGCAAAAACTGTCATATAGTGTGAAAACCATGCGTATCGCTATTTATTCAGGTTCTTTTGATATAGTCACCGAAGGGCATTTATGGATGATTAAAAAAGGCGTGAGCCTATTTGATCAACTGATTGTGGGCATTGGCACAAACCCAAGCAAACAAACGCTATTCGATTTTAAAACCCGCAAACGTTTATTAGAATCAACCTGTGCAGGGCTTGCTGATAATCTGATTATTGAAGATTTTGGTAATCTTGCCTTGGTGCAGTTTGCCCGCGACAAACACGCTGCCTATATTTTGCGGGGTATTCGTTCGATGTCTGATTTTGACTACGAAAGAATGCTTAAAAATGTCAACACTGACTTAGATGATAGCATCGAGACTATTTTTTTAATGCCACCTAAAAATTTGTCCGAAGTCAGTTCCAGCATGGTTAAAGGGATGTTGAAAATCAAAGGCTGGGAAACGATAGTGAAACGCTATGTACCTGAAACGATGAGTTTGGCATTGATTGAATGCTTTAGTTGTGATCCGCTAGAGGTAGCGCGTTATTATATCGGAATCCAAGCAAGTTTAATGATAGAACAGCGGTATAGTGCGGCGGGGCGTTTTTATCATAATCTTAAACATATCGAAAATTGTCTAACAGAATTCCGAGAAATTGAAGCAAAAATGATAGACCCTCGTGCAGTGATATTGGCATTGCTATTTCATGACATTGTTTATGATCCTCAAGCCCAGCAACACTTAGCCAATGAAACCGCAAGCTGGGATATGCTTAAACAGCTTTGTCAGTTAAACGACCAAGATCACAGTGCGATAATGAATCATATTTTGCACACCTCTCACAATTTTATAGGTGATAAAAACGAGGATACTGATTATGTTTGTGACATAGACATGGCGATTTTGGGCTATTCAGAACATGAATTTGAACAATATGAAGCTAATATTCGCCGTGAATATGCCTTTGCCAGCGATGCTGATTATCAAGCAGGACGGGGTCATTTTTTACAGACGCTATTAGCCAGCGAGCAAATTTTTAAAACCGATTATTTTAAAAATAAATACGAAGAATCAGCTAGGGCTAATATTAAAAACCTCATTAAGCAATTGTCATAATTCGCTATTCTGGAGTGCAAGCAAAGCTTGCACTCCAGCAATTAATTATCGGAATTAGTCGGTAGTTTAAATATTTCACGCGCAGCAGTGATTAAATCATGACGTTCATTTTCGGCAGCGGAACGGATTTGTGCGCTGGGTGTGTGTATCAGTTTATTGGTTAGTGTGTGCGCTAAACGATTTAAGGCTTCTTCGGCTGACACTCCATTTTTTAATGACACAATCGCTTTTTGTAATACCTCATCACGCGCTTGCTCAGCTTGAGTGCGGTAATCTCGAATCGTGGTTTGCGCACTTTGAGCGCGTAACCACGCCAAAAAATAATCCACTTGGGTATCGATAATTTCTTCGGCTTGCTCTGCCGCGAGTTTACGCGAATTCATATTTTCGGTGATAGTGTTTTGTAAATCGTCAACAGTATACAAATACACATCACGCAATTGTTCAACTTCGGCTTCAATATCACGCGGCACAGCTAAATCAACCATAAACATAGGCTTGTGTTTACGTTTTTTTAACGCGCTTTCTACCCGCCCTTTGCCTAAAATGGGTAATTGACTGGCGGTTGAGGAAATCACAATGTCGGCTTCAGCAAGATGATTAGGTAATTCAGATAAATCAATCGCGTAGCCGTTAAACTGCATGGCGAGGGTATGGGCTTTATCATAGGTACGATTCGCTATGATGAGTCGTCCTATGCCTTGTTGCGATAAATGCCGCGCCGCCAGTTCAATGGTTTCGCCCGCGCCGATCAGTAAGGCAGTTTGCTCGCTCAATTTGTCAAAAATTTGTTGCGCAAGTTGTACCGCAGCAAACGCCACTGACACGGGACTAGAACCAATTGCGGTATCGGTGCGGACTTTTTTTGCGGCGGTAAAAGTATGTTGAAATAATTTACCTAAACGTTTGCCTAGCGTACCTGCCTCGAATGCGGCTTGATAGGCGGTTTTCATTTGCCCTAGTATTTGTGGCTCACCCAGTATCATAGAGTCTAATCCGCAGGCAACACGAAATAGATGACGGAATACCAGCTGGTCGGTATAGCTGTATAGATAAGGGGCAAAGTCCTTGGGATTGATGTTTTTAGTTTGTGCCACCCAATCAATTAGCACTTGTTGATTAGCCGTAGTGGTGCAGTAAAACTCGGTACGATTACAGGTGGATAAAATTGCTGCCTCATTAATTTCTTTGACTTGCCATAGGTCTTGCAAGGCAAGTTGCAGATTATCTGCTGGAAATACCAGACGTTCACGGATGGAAACGGGGGCGGTATTATAATTAATACCCACTGCAAGAAATGTCATAAATTTAATTTTGGGGTTTAGGATTCGAGATGTACGCGCTAAGCAAGGCAATTTACCTTATATTTTGTACTTTATAGCTAATTTCTACCTATTATGCCGCTCTATTCTAAGAAATATACGCATTTTATCCAAATGGAATAAATCACCTGTCTAAATCATTGCATTTTTCTGTTAATCTATAGGCAGTTATTTTTGTGAAATAGGATTATTGAGTGTTAATTTTTAGATTGTCTTTTGTCGCTATCCTCATCTTGTTGAATGGTTGCGCGGGTTCGTTAGATAAGCCTAATGAACCAAAGTCTGTTGTGCCTACTAAGGAAACAGAAAATAAAGAAAAAACTAAACAAAAAGAAGTAAAAACTGCTATTGATCCTGATGTGATGTTTATGCTGTTGATCGCAGAAATCGCAGGGCAAAGAGATCAGTATGAGGTCGCATTGGAGGGCTATATGGAAGCAGCTAAGCGAGTGAATGACCCTCGTTTTGCTGAAAGAGCGGCTGTAATTGCTATGTACATGAAAGACAGCCCAAAAACTCAAGAGGCTGTGTCTTTATGGTTGAAGCATGATGCAAAAAATCTGACGGCTCGAAAAATTGCTACGTTATCAGCACTCAGAGCGAATGATAAACCTGCTGCGGTTGAGCATTTGTCCGCGCTACTTAAGGCTGATCCTGCGGGCTTTGAAACTACCTTGCTTGAATTGGGTGGTGTGTTACAAAAAGAAGGCAAAATCGAGATTATGTACGATACGCTAACCGCACTATCGGTAAAGCAACCTAATCAGGCGGTTATTTATTTTGCCCAGTCATTGCTCGCCTTACAGGTAAAAAATATGGCGGTGGCTGAACAACAAATACAAAAAGCTATAAAAATACAGCCTGATTGGGATAAAGCCTTAATTCTTCAAGCGCAGATAGCCATGCTGTCTGGCGATATGAACAAGGCAAAAACCATCATAAAAAATGCCAGTGTTAAGTATCCCAACAATGACAAAATTAAAAAGCTGTTTGCTCAACTGCTAATAAAAGCAGAAAACTATAAAGAAGCCAGTGAGCTTTATCAGCAACTGGTTGCAGCTGATTCAAAGGACATAGAAAGTGAATTTACCTTAGGCTTAGTGTATTTGCAATTAGACCAAGATGAGCAAGCAGAAGAGATTTTTAACAAGTTGCTGGAGCTGCCTGATTGGAAGTATCAAGCCAGCTTCTATTTAGGAAAACTAGAAGAAAAACATGGAGCTATTGATAAAGCAATCGTTTGGTTTGATAAGGTAAGCGATGGCGATTTTGCTCTCGATGCGGCACTTGAATCGATCTCTTTATTAGCAAAAAATAAGCAGTTTGATGCGGTAAATACCCGTTTAAAAGGCTTGCCCAGTAGGTTTCCAGCACAAAAATCGCGTATTTTATTGATTCAGGCAGAAATGTATAGCCAACAAAAGCAATACCAAAAAGCTTTCGACTTATTGACTGGCGCGTTAGTTGAACAGCCTGATCAACAAGAGTTTTTATATACTCGTGCTTTAATTGCTGAGCATCTCAATAAGCCAGACATATTGGAAAAAGATTTAAAGAAAATATTAGAGAAAGAACCCAATAATGTGGAGGCATTAAATGCCTTAGGCTATAGCTTATTGACCGATCATACGCGCTATGGTGAAGCAGAACGCTATTTACAAAAAGCAATTAAATTGCGCCCAGATGAAGCTGTCATCATGGATAGTTTTGGTTGGTTACAGTTTAAGCTGGGACATAATCAAGCTGCTTTAGATTACTTGCAACGTGCCTACGCAAAACAACAAGAAAACGAAATAGCCGCCCATATTGCCGAAGTATTATGGACTATGGGTAAAAAAGACGATGCTAAAAAATTATTTGATGAAGTAATCAAAGACGCACCAGAAGATGAATATTTACTGGATTTTCAACGTCGAATTTTGAATAAAGCGAAATAACCGTGTTGCAGACTAAAGTAAAATTAATCATTTGGTTTTTTTGTCTATTGTTATTATCGGGATGTTCGTTTTTTACAGTAGAACCGAATATTCCGTATTCAAAAACCGTAACCTTGCCATTGTACAAACTAGAGCAATGGTCATTAGAAGGTAGATTGTCAATCACAGGACGCAACGATTCTTGGACGGCAAATGTCGATTGGCAGCATAGTCTCAATAAAGAGCAAATAAAATTATCAGGACCGTTAGGGCAGGGGGCAACGCTAATTCAATTAAGCAAAGGCGTAGTCACTATCGATAGAGGGGATGGTAAAGTGCAAACTTCAAACCAACCAAAAGCCTTTATTAATAAGCAACTAGGGCTATTTGTTCCAGTGCAGTCATTGCGCTATTGGGTTATTGGTTTGCCAGAACCTACTATGGATTTTGTCGAAACCGCCACAGGCTTTAAACAAGCGGGCTGGCTAATCGAATACAAACAAATGCAGGCTGTTAAAACAATCACTATGCCTTACAAACTCAATGTGACGAACGAGCAAGTCAAACTAAAATTAATCGTAGACCAGTGGCTGTTACCATGACACAAACACAAAATGGCTGGGGAGAGAAATACCCTGCCCCTGCAAAATTAAATTTAATGCTAAGAATTGTCGGGCAGCGATCTGATGGTTATCACTTGCTGCAAACTGTGTTTCAATTTGTCGATTTATGCGACTGGATAAGCTTTCATCCTGCGGCTGATGGGCGCGTGTCTTTGCAAAAACCATTAGCAGGTGTTGCCGAAGCCGATGATTTAACGGTGAGAGCCGCAAATCTGCTAAAAGCCGAAACAGGTTGTGAGCTAGGCGTGAGCATCGCTGTTGAAAAAAATCTGCCGATGGGTGGAGGGCTAGGCGGTGGTAGTTCTGATGCAGCAACCACCTTAGTCGTGTTGAATAAATTATGGCAACTTAAGCTTTCCACAGAAAAACTCATGACTTTAGGTTTGTCTTTAGGTGCGGATGTGCCAATTTTTGTTTACGGTCATTCAGCTTGGGCAGAAGGTGTTGGTGAAAAAATAGAAAAAATAACTGTTCCAGAACAATGGGTTGTTATTATTAAGCCCGATTGTCATGTCAATACAGGTGAAATTTTTTCAACTAAAGAATTGACACGCAATAGTAAATCCATCAGAATAGCCGACTTTGTAGCAGGTCAACACCAAAATGATTGTATTGAGGTGGTGTGCCAGCGTTATCCATCTGTTCAGAGTGCCTTGGCTGATTTAGCTGATTTTTCAGAGGCAAGATTAACGGGAACAGGGGCATGTGTTTTTGCACAGTTTGATTCACAAGAGTTGGCAGACAGAGCTTATCAGTCACTTAAAAGCAAGTGGCAGGTTTATCTGGCTAAAGGCATAAACGAATCACCTTTGCTTACCAAGCTACGAATGGATGGCTAACCATCATGATTATTGGGTCGTCGCCAAGCGGTAAGGCACGGGGTTTTGATCTCCGCATACCAAGGTTCGAATCCTTGCGACCCAGCCATTATTTACTTACCTCCACTAAATTCTTTTGGGAGTCTTGAATGAATGACACCTCTATGATGGTGTTTTCTGGAAACGCTAACCTTGATTTATCTGAGGGCATCGTTAAGAAACTCAATATGCGCCTAGGAATGGCGGCAGTTGGCAGATTTAGTGATGGCGAAATTGCGGTAGAAATTCAAGAAAACGTTCGCGGTAAAGACGTTTTCGTTATTCAACCGACTTGCTCGCCCACCAATGAAAATTTAATGGAATTGCTGGTGATGATAGACGCACTTAAACGAGCGTCCGCATCACGAATTACAGCGGTCATACCCTATTACGGCTATGCACGGCAAGATAGACGTACACGCTCAGCGCGTGTTCCTATCAGTGCTAAATTAGTCGCAAGAATGCTTGAGCAAGCAGGGGCGCATCGACTTTTGACGGTTGATTTACACGCCGATCAAATTCAAGGCTTTTTTGATATACCCGTTGATAATGTGTACTCATCGCCGATTCTTTTAGGTGATGTGTGGCGGCAACAATATCAAAACCTAATTGTGGTTTCGCCTGATGTCGGCGGTGTAGTCAGAGCAAGAGCGTTGGCTAAACGTTTAGACGATGCAGACCTTGCCATAATAGACAAGCGCAGACCCAAAGCGAATGTATCTGAAATTATGCACATCATTGGTGATGTCGATGGACGCACCTGTGTATTAGTGGATGATTTAGTTGATACCGCAGGGACTTTATGTCATGCGGCAGCTGCATTAAAAAAACACGGAGCTGTTAAAGTCGTTGCCTATTGCACTCATGCTGTGTTATCAGGTTCTGCGATGAACAATATCAATAACTCTGATCTTGATGAATTAGTGGTGACTGATACCATCCCGTTAAGTATGGATGCTATTCAATCAGGAAAAATAAGACAGTTAAGCGTAGCAGAAATGCTTGCTGAGACAATAAGACGTATCGCAGTGGGTGAGTCAGTTAGCTCCCTCTATGTAGATTAAGAATTTAGTGTCTGTGTTTTAATGCACGGACTTTTGAAGAAAAATGGTGAGGAAAAATGTCTAACGTATTTGAATTTGTTGCCGAAAGTCGTGGGCAATCAGGTAAAAGCGCAGCAAAAAGAGCGCGTCACATCGGTAATGTACCAGCAGTAATATACGGTGGGCATCAAGAGCCTAAAATGTTGATGCTTAATCACAATGAAGTCATTAAGCATCTTGCACATGAAGCGGTTTATTCTCATGTATTAGACGTAACAGTTGACGGAAAAACTGAAAAAGCAATTTTGAAAGGTATACAACGTAAACCATCTGGCGTTCAAATATTACACATGGACTTTTTGCGTGTTGACATGACCGAAACCGTAAAAGTACACGTTCCTTTACATTTTACCAACGAACATACTGGTATTGGTGGTAAAAAAGGCGGTATCGCTGCGCATTCCATGACTGATGTAGAAGTGTCTTGCTTGCCTTCAGCATTGCCTGAATACATCGAAGTCAGCTTAGCAACGTTAGATGTAGGTGAAACATTACATCTTTCTGATCTAGTATTACCAGCAGGCGTTAGTATTGTCGTATTAGCACAAGGTGCGGAACATAACCTACCTGTCGTTTCTATGATGGCTTCAAAAGCAACTAAAGATGACACTGCTGCTTAATAATGATTAAACTTATCGTTGGCTTGGGTAATCCAGGTCGGCAGTACGAAAAGACCCGGCATAATGCTGGGTTTTTGTTTTTAGACACCTTAGCCGATCAGCTAGGCTGCACTTGGGTTAACGAAGCCAAGTTTCAAGGTCTTTTTTCCCAAGGCAAGATTGCCAACACCCCAGTCATGCTACTAAAGCCCGACACTTTCATGAATCGAAGTGGGCAATCAGTCGGCAAAATCGCCCGCTATTACAAACTACAACCCGAAGAAATTCTAGTCGTTCATGACGAATTGGATTTTAATACAGGCTTAGTAAAACTGAAAAAAGACGGCGGTCACGCTGGGCATAACGGACTACGAGACATTATCGCCCATTTAAATTCCAAAGACTTTTACCGCCTAAGAATCGGCATCGGTCGTCCTGCCGCTGGCAAAGTCGTTGCTGATTTTGTGTTATCCTCCCCACCAAAAAGTGAATTCGAGTTATTGTTGACTGCTTTTGATTTGAGCAGAAGCTATATTCCACAAATGATCAATGGCGATATGGCGGCGGTGATGAACTTGATAAACACAACGAAAAAATAAAAACTATAGTGGACTCTATTGTCCAGACAATCTTTTGCCTAGTTTAAGATAGAACCCCTTTTTAAACCGCAGCGAGTTGGTGCTGCCCCACAATTCAGCGGGTACAATACTTCCCCGCGCACTATTGAATCTATCGACAATCTTCGCACCGCCGCCTGTTGCAGTGAGGTACACTGCGTTGGGTGTCGCATAGCCCAGCGATTGATGCCGTCTTTCCCCGTTGTAAAACAAGAAGTAGTCCGTCAACCCCAGCAGTAAGGTCGGCAGGGTTTCATATCCCTTCAGGTACACGTCTTCATACTTCACTGTCCGCCACAGCCGTTCAACAAAACTATTGTCCAGCGCACGCCCCCACCCGTCCATGCTGATGGTGATGCCCTGTTGAATCAGCATCCCCGTGAAGCAGTCGGATGGTGGTGATGTCGGTACTCCACACTTGGTTGGGGGCAATAATATCAACGCCTCTCAATAAATACGGATAAAGTATGTGTTGTGGATGCTGCTTGCTGGTGTTGGGATCTAGTGTCATGCCTGCCAAGCCCAGCTTTTGCATCAATCGCTGCACCCGTTTGCGGTTAATCACATAACCCAATCCACGCAGGTACTGAGTCATTCGCCGTGTGCCATAGAACGGATGCCCATCAACAGCAATCCCTCATCCTCCTCTACTGCGTCCTGTTGGTGTTTTTTATGGGCATAGAAACTGAACGGGTGATATACAGCTAACTGCTAATAAAATGATTACAAAACCGTTCGCACTGGGCCTGTCGAAGTGTGAATGTGGTTCGACTGTTCGACAAGCTCACGGCTCACCACGAACGTTATCATTTTATTGTGCGTTAGATATAGCTAACCGCCAATAAAATGATCATTAAAAGTTCTGCGTAAAAAGCTCATCAACAGAACATCTTTTTTGTCGGCGAATAGCTTTAGCCTGCGCCCATTTTTTTTCAATCGGATTAAGGTCAGGCGAGTAAGGTGGTAAATACTCCAAAATATGCCCCGCCTGT
>CAIUVX010000016.1 GCA_903902705.1 uncultured Methylococcales bacterium | reverse complement strand
TTTTAAGAGCCACTGAATGGTGGTGTCATTCCAGATATAGAAAACCTAGTGCAGCACCAAGATAGGCTGTGTAGACCACCTAAATGGAGGTTTAAAAGCTGGTCCTCTGGCCAATTTGAGGTTAACATTTGAATTGGAGGCAGTATCGGGGGTGATTTCATTCCTCATTCCTCGAGATCTTCACGGCTTTTCCCAGATTTTTTTTCAGGGGTTAAATCAACAGATTTTTTTTCTTTAATATATATTTCTTTTTTTATAGTTTCTTTAATTGTTTCTTTAATTGTTTCTTTAATTGTTTCGCGCGCGAGGCTGTGAGACCCCTTATTTTCTGCGGCTTCTAGAGGATTTCTCATCGTTTGATCGCTGGAATTCATCGTTTGATCGATGATAAGGCCAATCAAAGGAGTAATTTTTAAGTCGCAAACGTAACCGTTGTAGACCTTGGTAAATTTTTTAGATCTTTCCGTTGTTAGAAAGGCTCCCTTTTTTAATTTTAGTATATTTTGCCTAACTGTTGCCTCTGCGCAATGTATCTTTTTTGCCAACCATGATGCTGATGTGATGCAGCAAGTTTCCCCAGATCTTTTTTGATTTTTAACTGACTGGAAAAGCACCTCTGCATAAATAGCCGCAGCGACTGATCTCGTTCCAATTTTTTCAATAACAGTTTCGTCGTAAATTCTTCTAATTCTTGTCATCTTTTAACCTCAAATAGATTATAAAATACTTAACTTGGTTAGCTAGAATTTCAAGTTAATTTCACCAAATATAGCCATGAAACACAATGCCAATAACCGTTTCAAATATATGTCTAATTATAAGCGTGTTTTATACTTAAATCGTTAAGTTGTGATTTTAGACGGCAGCATTAACTGCTTCCCTAAATTCCTTACCGGCCTTGAAGCTTACACTGTTACTAGCGGCAATCTCGATTTCAAGCCCATTACGTGGATTACGGCCCTTACGAGCTGCCCTTGACCTAGTCTCAAAACTACCAAATCCCACAAACCTCGCCGCTTTATCAGCCTTTATGCCAGAGACTCTGCCGTCGAATACCACATCTATAGATTTGCTGGAGTCTATTTTGGTTAATCCAGTTTTGTCAGATACAAAATCAATTAAATCCTGCTTGTTCATGTGATAGCTTTCTATTTTTCAGTTGGTTCAATTATTTTGCTAATATGAACAATCTAGCTCTGCTTGCCAAGAGTGCCGAACATGTAATTTTGGTAACAGAAAGTCGTGGCCACATTCATGTTCTGGAATTCAAACATACTTCTTTGGGGTAAAATTCTTCTGGGACAAACTTACCGCACCATTCTAGCATTGACTCATATTCTTCATGTTTAGGATCACTCAAGATCTTAACAAGATTGTAATATCCCCAAACACCACCACAATCCTCCGGTGGGCAAGCACGTTTACCAGCAACACAAAGTGGATACTTAACCCCATCAGCCACATCCAGAATTTTTTCTAAAATAATCTCATGTTCCCAATTATCACCAAAGTCATAGGTGTATTCGGCTTTTTTGTTGCCAAGAGAGAAGTAGGAGCCAATAGTAACGCTATCCTGACTAATCAAATCACCCATCCCTTCTTCAGCAACTTCATCCGAGCTTGCAATTCTATCCCATGCTTCAGTTTTGGGATTGAGCGCAGTAAATTCGTGTAAGTGAGAGAATTCCCAACCCATAGCGTCCTGTATAACATAGTGTAAATCGCCAAACGTACTGTCAGACAGTACATGTACACGACGCCAAATCATTGGCGTAATATCACATAACTTGATTTTGAACTGAAAAACTTTGGGTGATATTTTGGTCATTCATATATCCTTTTCTGAGTCACAATCATTTAAACCAGTTGCCAGGGCAATACTCGTTATTAGCTCACCTTTGTTCAAAGATCCGTTTTAGGCTTCTTGGCTTTTGCTGAGCTAGCTTTATCGTCTTTAGCAACTTCCTTAGGTGGATTTTTCTCTGCTTTAATATTTTCTTTAGAGGTCATTACAGCTACTTCCTCAAGATTCACAGCTTCCTTGAGAGCTTTGCCTGAGCTAAACCTTACAACGCGCTTAGCGGGTATTTGAATTTTTTCACCTGTACGAGGGTTAATACCTGTGATGGCTTTACGTTCTGCTGTAGCAAAGGTTCCCCAGCCTAACCATCTCACCGATTCACCATTTTTAAGAAAATCTGTCATTGATTGAAACGTTGCATTAAGTACTTTTTTTTACGTTGCGCTTAGTTAAACCAGTTGCCCTAGCAACACTTGTTATTAAATCACCTTTGTTCATGAGGCTTGCTCCAGCACTGATTTTAAATTAATTACAAATCACCATAAGGTTGGTGTTACTGGGCGGTCAAGCACTTTGTTAATTCAATTCGGTGAATCTGGAGCATTGCTAATCCACAACCTAAAATGAATGGTATATAGTGTTTCAAAATGGTTAAACCGAGAACAACCATGGCCACAAAGTACCATCCATTAACCGATCCAAAGTATATGTCCTCAGCCATGAAAGCTTTCTTTAGAGAGATGCTTAGAACTGAGCTTAATGATCTGCACAGAAAGTGCTTAGCCTTTGGGAAAACTTTAGAGGAAGATAGTATCAAGGAGGTTGATTTTGTTGACCAAAGTTCTTTAACTCAATTTCACTCCGATCAATTAGCCCATAACAAACGTGAGCAACAGCATCGCTCTGAGATAGAGCTGGCGTTGCAAAGATCATTCAATGGCAATTATGGCTATTGCTTAGCCACTGGTGAACCTGTT
>CAIUVX010000015.1 GCA_903902705.1 uncultured Methylococcales bacterium | reverse complement strand
CTTTTTCTACTTTCTCAATGTCAAAATATTCAGCAATCAGTTCATGAATGGGATTAATTTCAGCGTGGCGGTCATGACGCTCTTCAAGCAAGGTTTCCAGTTCTTTGGAACACCACCATTGCGCCCCGTCAAGATATATGTGCCATACTTGCGCCCATAATTGCTGCATATCGATAGTGTGTAAACTGTTACAGGCGATTATCTGAACAGGTAAAAAACGCCTATTACCCGTTGAGTCAACAAGGAACATTTCTGGATTCACAGAACCGCAAAACGAAACGCGCCGCCCCAAGCCACAAGCCGCTTTATCATACGGTAAGCGTAGAGTGTCAGATTGCTTTGATAAAAACGCTTTCAACTGTGAAATATCAGCACGTCTAAAGGTACTGTCTAATTCTCCCAGCTCACATATCCAGCAAGATACCGATTGCTTAACAGAATCTTTATTGCTTGGATCAAGATGTACACCGTCTAAGATGTATTGTTTTAACTCTGTAGGTAGAAGCTTTTGAAACCATGATGTTTTTCTAGCACCTTGACCACCTTGCAAAATGAACACAAGTTCATACTTAGCAATCGCGTCTTTGTTGCTGGTATGCCTAGCACCATCAGCCGCTGCTACATATTGCACTAGCCACGTTTTTAAGGCTAAATAAGCATAGCTTTCGTCATTGTCTGAAACGGTTAGCGTACCTGCTAAATCTATGATTCTGTCTACACCGTCCCATTCTTTAGATTTGATAAAATCTAAAATCGGATTGATTGCATTACTGGAAAAGATAGCGGGTAATAAATTAAGAATCCGTGCGTGTAGTCCGTTTATATCAACTAATGAAGATAATTCCGCTAAATTTGCACTTGCTAATAAATCACCATGAGCATTATCGAATTCATTACCAAAAACCATTTTTTGTTCTTTGAGCATTTCATCGTAACTGACTTTGATGTTATACCCGTTGAGTAAATGCCTTAAATTGGCAGTGCTGGAATTCTTTTGCCCGTTGTCTTTGGTATGGTGAAAATCACCGATACGCACATCAAAATTAATGGGCTTACTCGCTTTTATTCCATTGGGTGTTAGCTCAATTACTTTTTTAGCTTTCGCCTTGCTTGGCTTTTTCGGTGGCGTTGTTGAACCAATGGGTTCTGGAAACTCTGGGCAATCGTCAAGATTGATCGCCTTGCTGTTTGCGTTCATGCTTAATTCTCCTAAAGGGAAAATAAAGCCATCAATTAACCGTGAAACAATCGACAAATCTGCGTATAATTACGCCTGCCCGCTTTGTCGAATTGCATCACGGAAAACCCACGGCTTTGTATAAAGTCAGTGGGTTTTTTTATGCCTTATTGCAATCGTTAGCCGCTGGTTTCTTTTGCTGTTTGAGTACGCGCCGCGCTTGTTCTTCAGCTTCCAGTTTTTTAAAAAACAGTTCCACCATTTCTATCTTTTCACTGCATGAAAAATTACTTAACAGTGCCGTAACTCTTAACATTGTTAATATTTCTTTATGGTGTTGTGGTGAATTGTCGATAATTAGTTTCATGACTATTTATCCCCTGCGATAGCAACATAGCGGCAATTGTGAACCACTCGATAACTACATTGAGGGCAATCACAGTAAATAGTGCCTTTATCAAAACTATCAAAACCGCAATGAATACACA
Organism: uncultured Methylococcales bacterium; assembly: GCA_903902705.1. GTDB lineage: Bacteria > Pseudomonadota > Gammaproteobacteria > Methylococcales > Methylomonadaceae > UBA4132. The sequence goes on along the minus strand of CAIUVX010000015.1, from coordinate 938 downwards.
CTTGCCGATAACCAGCGGGCGGTGTGCATTCTGGGTTTATTTCAAGATAATCATCGCCGTCTTCATTCAGTAACACGCGGCAATCATAACCCCTGCCGTCACGTTCAATACGGTGTCCAGTGGTTTGTCTTTTGGGTGGTGTGGGTTTTGCGGGTGGTGGGGCGGTTTTAACGCCACTCATGATAACGCGGCTTAGCAAGTTGTATGCAGTGGCTATCTCAAGCTCTATCTCTGTGAATTCAAGTGCTGATTCATGGTCCCTAAACTGTATGGCTAAATTGCCCGCGTGGTTTTCAGCACGCTCTAGCCATTGCATAACTTTTGCTAAGGTTTGGGGATTTAAAACGATGGGGGCTTGTGCGTTAGGCACGGAATTATTTTGTGACATGGTGTGATCTCTCTTGAAAGTTAGAGGACACCGCTTGAAGCTACTAAACTTTTGGCGGTGAACGTTATGCGGGTTAGTAGACATGGCAAGAGAACCATGCGAGCCGAAGCTCCCCAAATAACGCCCACCATAGATGATTTCTTGCATTGAACAACGCAATCTTAGGCAGACGCGCTTGTGTGGCATCTCTTGATTTTCACGGCTACTAACCCGTACCGCCACCAATGAGGGTGACAGCGTAGACAGCATAAACCGCAAAAGTAAAAACGTCAATGTACTTTGTTGTATTGCTTTGGTGGTTGCCGCGTTCATGCTACACCGCTGTTCATTTTTTCGATTAAGGCGCGTATGTCTTCGACTTTATAGCCAACTGTCCGTTCTGATAGTTTTACAGGCGCGGGGAAAATACCCCGTTTTTGATTTTTTAGCCACGTTGTCCGATAAATAGGGATAATGCCTAGTGTGCCTTTTTTGGGATTATTTACTAATTGATCTAAACGGACATAGCCACTAATTGGCAATGTGTGGCGTGGTATGGTGGCGTTTTGTG
>CAIUVX010000014.1 GCA_903902705.1 uncultured Methylococcales bacterium | reverse complement strand
TTTAATTCTTCATTATATAAAACTTGCTCAACTTCAATAAATGGCAAACACCATTGAGGTTGTGAAGGAAAACTTACACTAATTCCATCGCTAATTAATGCAACTCCTAAAGCATTACACGTCTTTTTAGGTTCAGTTTTAAGATAAAATTCAGAACGACAAAATTCATTATTTTCTTTTTCAATAATATTTAAAAATTTATTTACAGGGGTATCTGTATCTAGTTTCTGAGCTAATAGACGTAAATCATCATGATAATCTAATTCTTCTAACCATTCATCAAATCCATAATCATCGGTTAATAATATGTCAGTTAATTTTGTTTGAGAATGTAATAAAGGTTTACAGACATTTTGATTAATTAATTCTGCAACAGCCAATAATGTTTCTGTAAACCAATCACGCGCTATATCGTTTGAATCTGCTTCAATCACAGATAAATCATTCAATATAAGTTCTGCTTTCATTATTATATTTCGGCTTTAGGTGCTTTAATACGCGGGCGTTGTCCTGCGGCAAGGCTGGCTAAACTCTTTGCGGTTTCATCAAAAAAAGATTCGGGCCAATTGTCAATTCTGCCATTATCATCAATAGTTGGTTTAATAATTTTTGAATTTCCATTCTCTTGTGTAAAGAAAAGAATATTTACATCATCAGGCTTTAATACTTTATTTTTAGTTGCAATGCGTAGCGCGTTTAAAACATGGTCGCTGTGGGATTCGATAAATATTTGTACGCCTGTGTTAGCGACTTTAACCAAAAAGTCAATTAATGCAGACTGAGCTTTGGGATGTAGGTGAATTTCTGGGTTTTCGATGATAATTTTTTCGTTTGGTTTGGCGATTAGTCCAGTCACGACAATGGGTAAGATACTACTGTAACCAAAACCTACGTTGCTGGGTTTAAATCCATCAATAAGTAATTCTAAAATATTAACTCTCAAAGGATTGATTCTTACAGTCACTGGATTTAATATTTTACCAAGCCATGCTTGGGTTTGGGTTATTAAGGTTCTGGCATCATCACCTAAACAAAGTGTTTCATTTACTAATTCTTGCGCGAGTTTATCCAATAAATTAACGGCAAACTCACCTTTTGTACCAACATGGCGAAATTCGGGCAAAGTAGATTTAAAATAAAATTCTTGTGGACCTATTCTATCGGCTGAAATAAAATGAATATTTCCTGCATAAAAGCTTGAAAAAAAATCATTAATATTAAGATGCTGAGATTCCATTACTGTAGTTTCTAAAAAAACTGGTGTATTTAATACAAAACTAGAATAAGATTTATTTGAATCATCATAATACAACCCATTTTTATAGTCATATTTAAATGTATGTGACTCAATTTTTAATTCTTCACCAGAAAAAAACTTTGCAAATATATTTATTTCAAAAACTAAAAGACTCATTTCGTCACTTTTTGGCTTCAAGTAATTTTTAATAAAACATATATCTTTATTTGTGCTACATGAAAACTCAAAAATAACATTATTCTCTTTTGGAATATTACGATTTCTCACATCATCAAAATTACCTAAATTAACACAACTGCCATTTAAAAGTAACTCAGTGGTATAAGGATCATGTTCAATAGATTGCCGCATCAATAATAAAGATTGTAGAGCAGTTGATTTACCCGCACCATTAACCCCTGTAAATAAATTAAACTTACTTAACGGAATCGCCGTTTCTTCTTTAAAGCATTTAAAATTGGTTAATTTAATTTCCGTCAACATGAGCAACACTCCCAAGTATTTCTTGTGCTAAATTAAAGCGTGTAATAACCCGTTTTGTGTAGCCTGTGCCTTTTTGCACGGCATCCAGATATTCTGGATTTTTTAAAAGAATATCAAAATTATTAGTAATAATTTGTTTATTTTGATGTAAAAAATCATCGCTTTGTTTGGAAAAGAAATAACCGACAGATTCTATTACTGCAATATTAATACGTCCGCGTGTTATTTTGTCAGAAAAAGGAATGCGAAAATTTCGCGTACCAAAAAACTCATAGCTGATTTGCATGACCCGTTTAAAATCAGCTTTTAAGTTTTCAATATCAGCATCTGCCATTTTATTAATTTTACGCATGGCTTTTTCTAAAAACTCGCTCATATCATCTTTATAGTCTTTTTTATAATCGAATAATTTAAAAGCAAGATAACGCAATACGACTTCCCTATCTTTCATACGATTCGGTGAAATGCCATTATCAATAGCTTTTTTAAAATCTTCGGTTTCTGCAAGTTCTTTTAATAATTTTGTGGCGTTTCCTATAAAAATACAATTGCGTACTTCTTGACGTTCTAATGGTGTACCACCCGTATTAACCCGATTAAATAAATCATAAACAACCTCCATAGGGACAGAGGGTCTTAATACATAGAGGGTAATTTTTTTGTCTTCTATTTTTGTTTGATATGCACCTGACATTTCTTTTAAATCAGAAAAGTTTTTACCATTTAAGTGTTGCAAGGCTTCTAATCCTTTCAGTCTAAATTTATCTTTATTTTCATCCTCCATAAACTCATGTAAAGCAGTGGTGCGCTGTAGACCATCAACAATAATATATTTACCTTCGCGGGTTTCACTGACATAAAAAGGTGGCAATGGAAAATTTAAAATAATGGATTCGATAAATTTACTTTTCTGTTCTGGTTTCCAAACAACTTTACTGCGTTGAAATTCGGGATTAACAATTAATCTTCCATCTTTGTATTTACGCATTAATTCATAAATAGAATGTGGAGTTTCTCGAATATCAATATCGGCTTGGGTGGGGTCATACGGATAAAGTCCACCTTTGCCTTCATTTTCGGTATCATCGGAAGTTTCAATTACCTCATCGTCTATCATAAATATTTCCTGTAAAGTGGAGCAATACACAAATCTTAAACCACTATAGCATTATCTCGTATCGCGTATCTCGACTGCTGGGCGAATAACATAAATTGTGGTTTTATTGCATACTTGATTTTCTAACGCTTGGATTTGTGCGACGGTAAATTGGGTGAGTTTGTAGGCGGAATCTTTGAGGAGTTCGGTGAGTATCATTAAGCTGTCCCTGTCGGTTGCAATAGGGGGATTCTACACCTTATTAACTTGTCGGTAATTGCCAATTTAGCCAAAACCAAACTTTTAATATAGGCGTGCCAGCTTTGCTTGTACTTGCAAGCAAAGCTGACACGCCAGAATTTTTCGTTTTATAGCTCGTCTTCAATTACCAATTTTGAATGATTTTGTCCGATTAGCAAATACACCGCTGGGACAACGAACAGGGTAAATAATGTGCCAATTGCCAAACCTGTGGCAATGACTAATCCCATATTAAAACGTGATGCCGCGCCCGCGCCTGTGGCAAAAATGAGCGGTAATACGCCTAATACCATTGCGGCGGTGGTCATTAAAATGGGTCGTAAGCGGGTTGCGGCGGCGTGTTCAATTGCCTCGCGTTTAGATAGCCCTTCGCGTTGGCTGTTATTGGCAAATTCGACGATTAAAATGCCGTGTTTACTGATTAAGCCCATTAAGGTGACAAAACCCACTTCGGTATAAATATTCAGTGTGGCGTTGCCAATCCCTAAAGCAACAAAGATTAACGCGCCTGCAATCGACATAGGCACGGACACTAGAATAATCAACGGATCACGAAAACTTTCAAATTGCGCTGCTAATGCGAGAAAAATAATAATCAGTGCGAATGAAAACGTGATGATAAAGGCGTTGGATTCCTGCATGAGTTGGCGTGATTGTCCGCTGTAATCCAGTGAATAACCTCTTGGTAATGTGCGTTCTGCAAGTGCTTTTAAGCTATGGAGTGCGTCACCTAAGGCAACATCGGGTAAGGGTACGCCTGAAATAGTCGCAGAATTTAGCTGTTGAAAATGGTTTAACGATTGTGGCACGGTTTCATTTTTGATACTGGCAATGGTGGACAAAGCGACTGATTCACCTGTGGCAGTGCGAAACTGATAATTGAGCAACTGCTCTGCATTGAGTCGTGATTTTTGCTGAACTTGCGGTATCACTTTGTAAGAGCGTTCTGCTGGGCTGAAATAATTGACATAACCACCGCCTAGCATGGCATTTAAAGACGCTCCCACATCCTGCATGGTTAAGCCCAGTAGCGCGGTTTTATTGCGGTCGATGATAACGCGTGATTGTGGTTGATCGACTTTTAAATCACTGTCTAAGAACATGAACATTCCGCTTTTTTGCGCGTCCTGCATAAATTGCTCAGAGACAGCCAGCATTTGTGCGACTGATTCGGTGGAGTTGATGACGAATTGTATCGGCATACCGCGACTTCCTGGAAGAGACGGCGGTTGAATCACCGCAACACGACTGCCCGCAATCTCATTCATTTCTTGCTGAACAATGGGCTGGAGCGCGTTACTGTTGAGTGTGCGTTCATTCCACGGTTTTAGCACCATCCCACCCACTGATTGACCAGGAACATCGAGTTGAAATACATGATTAGTTTCGGGATGTTTGACAAGTTTTTCATAGACTTGCTTGGACGATAGCAGGCGTTGTTCCAGCGTCGCATTCGGTGCGGATGAGGCGAAGGTGATGACAATGCCTTGATCTTCTTGCGGTGCGAGTTCGCTTTTCGCACTTTGATACAGAAAATAACTGCTTGCCAACATAATCAGCGCGAACACAACGGTGACGGGTAAATAATTTAAAGAACCGTGCAGGGTGCGAGCATAACGGCTATTCACGCGGTCAAAAATACTGTCGATAAAGGCAATGGTTTTTTCTTGCCAACCTTCATGTTCATCGGTGTGCGCTAACATTTTAGAACACATCATCGGTGATAAAGTCAGCGCGACTATTGCCGAAATAGTCACCGCGCCTGCCAACGTTACCGCAAATTCGGTGAATAACACGCCTGTTAAACCGCCTTGAAAACCCACAGGCACATACACGGCGATTAATACGATAGTCATGGCAATAATGGGCCCAGACAATTCACGCGCCGCGAGTAATGACGCGGCAGTGGGTTTCATGCCTTGTTTTAAATGCCGATTGACGTTTTCAACAATAATAATAGCATCATCGACCACTAAACCGATGGCGATAACTAACGCCAATAAGGTCAATAAATTAATTGAAAAGCCAAACAACAGCATGATGATAAACGTACCGACTAGCGATAACGGTATAGCAACAATCGGAATTAGAATTTCACGCGGCGAACCCAGAAATGCAAACACCACTAAAATGACGATGAGCAAGGCTTCAACCAGTGTGCGGGTTACGCCATCAATCGCACTCTGCACAAAGTTGGTAGCATCGTAAACAATTTTGCCCTCAATACCTGTCGGTAATTGCGCTTGAATATCAGGAAGAACCGCTTTCACCCGCCCAATGACTTCCAACAAATTAGCATTCGGGGCAATTTGTAAGCCGACATACACGGCTTTATTACCATCAAATGCCACGCTGGATTCGTAGTCATCCGCGCCTAAAGTCACTTTCGCCACATCTTTTAAGCGAATAATGGCGTTGTTTTGTTGTTTGATAACCAGATTTTCAAATTCTTCAACGGTGTGCAGACTGGTCGAGGCGACTAAATTCACTTGCACCATTGAGCCTTTGGTATTGCCCAAACTCGATAAAAAATCATTTTTAGCTAACGCGACACTGACATCCGCTGCATTCAGCGCGTAAGCGGCTAACTTATCGGGGTCTAACCACGCACGCAGAGCAAAATTTTTGCCACCCAATATTTCAGCGGTTTGTATACCTTCGACTGCTTGTAATCTGGGCTGTACAGAACTCAATATATAATCGGTGATATTGTTAGCGGGTAATACATCACTGGAAAAACCGATATACATGGAATCGATGGTTTCACCAATTCTCAGACTAATGGATGGATTTTGTGCTTCGGGCGGCAATTGGTTAAGCGCCGAACTGACTTTGGCAGTGATTTCAGTCAAAGCATTATCAGTGTTGAAATTGAGCTGTAAATTGGCAGTGATGGTGCTGATACCGCTTTTGCTGGATGAAGTGAGGTAATCAATACCATTGGCTTGAGCAATAGCATTTTCCAGCGGCGTGGTAATAAAGCCCGCAACCAATTCAGGGTCAGCACCATAATAAACGGTGGTCACGGTGACAACCGCGTTTTCGGTGCGTGGATATTGCAAAATGGGTAAGTTACTTAAAGCGCGTAATCCCAATACCAACAGCACCAAGCTAACAACGGTCGCTAATACAGGTCTGTGTATGAAAATATCAGTAAAATTCATAACTATAAATCGTTAGGTTGTGGATTAGCTTCATTACTGGGCTGTACCGTATTATTAATTAGCACGACCGAACCATTGCGTAACTTGAGTTGCCCTGAGGTAACAACGGTATCACCTTCTTTAATGCCTTTAAGGATTACAACTTGATCGCCGCGTGTCGCGCCTGTAGTCACAAACACTTGTTTGGCTGTGCGTTTTTCTTTGCCTTGCTCATCTTTGTTGGTTTCGATTAAAAATACGGTAGAACCGTAAGAATTAAAACTAATCGTGGTATTCGGCAAAGTGAGGGCGTGTTGCGCTGAATCCGTGACAACTTCCACATTGGCGTACATACCCGATAATAATTGGTGTTTGGCATTATCAAGCACTGCTCTTATCTGCACATTGCGAGTATTTGCATCGACTTTGGGATTAATTACCACCACTTTACCCATGAATTTTTGGCTAGGATAGGCATCAATATGAACCTCAACTATTTGACCAATAACGATTTTAGCCAAACTTTGTTGAGGTAGGAAAAAATCTACATACAGGGTATTTAATGCCTGTAGCGTAACTATCGATGTGCCAGCATTCAGATATTGCCCAAGGTTTACGGTACGAATGCCTAAGTGTCCCGAAAAAGGGGCGCGAATTAATTTTTTATTCACCAAGGCTTGTTGTTCGGCAACATTCGCACTGGCTCTAGTCAAATCCGCTTTATTGCTGTCCACTATTTGCTGACTAATCGCTTTCGCCAGCAACTGGGCTTGATTGCGTTGATAAGTCAGATGAGCAAGTTCTTCGGTGGCTTTTAGTGATTTTAGTTTGGCAATGTCATCATCAGCTTTAAGTTGCACCAGCGGCGACCCCGCAACCACATCATCGCCTTGCTGGAAAAAAATCTCTGTGACTATGCCCGATACTTCCGCGCTTAAATCAGCACCTTGAACTGGAGCTAAACTACCGACTGCGTCAAGATTAGATGACCAATCTTGATAACTAGCAACGGTGGTAGAAACAGTTTGCGACGCGTTGCCCATAGAAGCCATGTATTGCTTAATCATTTTGGCTTTAAAATTAATAAAGCCAAAAATACCACCAAATATTAGCCCGACGATAACGAGCATAATCAGTAAACGCTTAATCATTATTTAAAATTCCAATCGAAAAATGGCAAGAACGACGATGTTTCTGGTTTTTTCTGTTGCGCTGCCAACGTCCTAGATAAATCAGCACGATTCCACCAACCACCCCCTAAGGCTTGAAACAGCGCGGCAGTATCGGCTAAACGGATTGCTTGCGCTTTGATTTGTCCGAGTCGCGCTTGTTGATAAGTGTTTTGCGCTGTGAGTAACGATAAATAACTTACCGCACCGACTTGATACTGGGTACGACTCAGTTCTAAACTTGCCAGTGCCGCTTGTTCAGCGGCAGTTTGCGCCTTGACTGCGCTGGCATCGGCTTCTAGTGCGGTCAAACTATCGGCTACATTTTGAAAGGCTAGCAATACCGTACTGCGATAACGCGCCGCCGCCGCTTCATAAGCGGCAACAGTCGCGTGGTTTTGATGTATATTTTCGCCACCGTGAAAAACAGGTTGTAATAAATTAAGCCCCGTAGTCCAAATAGCACTGCCAGGCATAAACAAATCACCCATCTTGGTAGCAATACTGCCTGCATTCGCGCTAATGGTAAAATCTGGGAACATCTGAGCGGCAACCACCCCAATTTTTGCATTCGCCGCGTGTAATAAGGCTTCTTGCGCTCGAATATCTGGACGTTGTGCGACCAATTTAGACGGGATACTCAAGGGTAATTCTAATGGCAGCTTCAAATCAGCTAAAGTAAATTGCGCGGCTAGATCGTTGCTGGGTAAATCTCCCACTAACGCCGTTAAACGATGACGCGCCTGCATTAATTGCTTTTGTAACGGGGGTAGGGCGGTACGCTCTTGTTCCAATTCTGCTTGCTGGGTCAATACATCAACTTGTGACGTGCTACCTGATTCAAATTGCTGCTTAGCAATAGCTAGTTGCTCGACTCTCGCCTTAATCAGTTCTTCGGTCGTGCTGATTTGATCGCGTAATGCCGCTTCTTCAATTGCCGTGGTGACAATATTGCTGGATAAAGTTAAAAATGCACCTTCCAATTGAAACCGCTGATAATCCGCTTCCGCCATCAAGCCTTCCAGTTGACGGCGTACTGCACCAAAAACATCCAGCGTATAGGAAACTTTGATAGTCGCATTGTCAAGATTGAACAATGTTCCACCTGCATCAGGTCTACCAAATTGTGCGCCTGTGGTTTTTAAGCGGGAGCTAGCAAAACTGGCATCGACCGTAGGAAACAAGGAGCTTTGTTTTGCGGTCGCTATTTCTGATGCTTCGGTCAATGCGGCTTGCGCGGCTTGCAAATCGGGGCTGTGTTTTAATGCCTTGTCTATTAATGCCGCAAGCGGTGGCGAACGAAACAACATCCACCACTGCGCAGGTATTTCTTTACCCATCACTAAAGATTGTTCACCAACCGATTTTAATGGTTTGCCGCTCGTATAGTTTTGAGTATCGGGACTATCAGGACGTACAAAATCAGGCCCTAAGGTACAAGCGGACAGCAACAAAGTGCTGATGAAAATAAATGTTGGTAGAAAAAAGTAATTATTGAAGATTTTGAATTCCAGTTGATTTAGGTATCGCGGTTCGTCAAACCAAGTCATCAATCGACTTTGGTTTACCAAGGACTATGCGTATTGTAGGTGAATGGATAGCATAACACTTAGTTTTTTTCGAGGTTTCAGGGGATGTATTTATAATCGTACCATTATGTAGAACCAGAATGGCTTAATTCTACCTCTTGTTAGCTTTTTATACACTAACGCAATTTGCTCAACAGCAACATTAATATGGGTGGTGGCAAACTTCGCCAACGTTGACGCAGAATTACCTGTCATTGCACCTAGGCGTTTAATAATCGGTAAGATGGTAATCACCTCTTCGGTTTCGCCCGAATTTGATAATGCCAATACCACATCTTGCGCGGTAATCATTCCTAGATCACCGTGACTGGCTTCACCTGAATGAACAAAAAATGCAGGTGTTCCCGTACTGGCTAAAGCAGTCGTAATTTTACCTGCAATATGCCCAGATTTACCCATGCCAGTTACCCGAATGCGCTGCATTGCCAAGTGGAAGCTTAGCTTCACTGTTATAATGAGCTGATATTACAGGCTGTTGGCTGTTTATGCAGCCAGTAAGAAATAGAAAATAAGCCCTGTAGCCGACATATCACCTTGTCCATTCAAGATTAATAGAAGGGAATAATCAGCCATGCCAACACTGACTTGGGTCGGAAAAGACAAAGTAGTCAATCATCACTTGGACGTACCGTTTCGGGTTTTGCAATGCGAAAGTCATTTTGACGCACCCGACGGTACACCTGCTAACAGCACCGATAACCGCATTATTCACGGCGATAATCTTGCCGCCTTGAAAAGTTTATTGCCTGAATTTGAGGGCAAAATTAACTGTATCTACATAGACCCACCGTATAACACAGGCAATGAAAGCTGGGTGTATAACGATGCAGTGAATGATCCGAAAATTAAGAAATGGTTAGGGCAGGTGGTGGGCAAAGAAGGCGAGGATTTATCACGGCATGATAAATGGTTGTGCATGATGTATCCACGTTTGAAATTGTTGCATCGGTTGTTGGCTAGGGATGGCATATTATTAATAAGCATTGATGAAAATGAACATAGTTTTTTAGAGCTTATTTTGGAAGAGCTATTTGGCGCATCAAATAAACTGGAAACATTTGTCTGGAAAAAAAGTTATGGTGGCGGCTCAAAATCAAAACATATAGTTAATCTTCACGAATACATTATCTGTTATTCAAAAAACATAAGTGAACTAAAACCTATTGAATTACCACCTGACGATAAATCATTGAAGTATTACAAATATACTGATGAGAAGTTTCAAGAACGGGGGGCATTTCGACTTCAACCATTAGCCACTACCAGCATGGATGAAAGACCAAACTTACGTTATCCGCTTTACCATAATGACGAAGAAATTATGCCCGAAAAACAATGGCAATGGTCGCGTGATAGGTCTGAAGAAGCACAAAAAAATAATGAATTGGTTTTTATAAAAAGAAACGAAAAATGGACTGTTTCATATAAACAATATCTAAAATCCACTGACGGGAAAATTAGAGGAGCAAAACCATACTCCATTATTGATGGGCTTTATACACAGCATGGCACAAATGAAATCAAATTACTGCTAGGAGATGGTAAGGCATTCTCTTTTCCAAAGCCATCCGAGTTAATAGCCTACCTACTATCAATGACGGATAAGAATGCCATTATCTTGGACAGTTTCGCAGGCTCAGGAACAACCGCCCACGCAGTCCTTAAACTCAACGCCCAAGACCAAGGCAATCGCCGCTTCATCCTGATTGAAATGGAAGACTACGCCGACACCATCACCGCTGAACGAGTGCGCCGCGTGATGTCTGGTTATGGTGTAGGCACAAAACAAACCGCAGGATTAGGCGGCAGTTTCGATTATTACACCGTTGGCGCGGCGATTTTTAACCCCGATGACACACTGAACGAAGCCGTAGGCGTTGACGTTATCCGCGATTATGTCAGTTACTCCGAAGGCATAGCGACTGAATACCGCACACCGCAAAATAAACCAGATGGAATGACTGCCAGTCCTTCAAAGGACTGGCAGTCATACACACCGTATTTACTAGGCTTAAGCCCTGAAACCGCGTGGATTTTCTACTACGAAGCCGATGCCGTCACTTGTCTTGATTTAGATTTTCTCGGCACATTAAAATTCGGAGCAAATAAACCCGCCACCGCGATTATCTATGCGGACAAATGCCTATTTAACAAAGAATTCCTAACCAAACACGGTATCATCTTCAAAAAAATACCGCGTGATATAACTCGTTTTTAATTCGGAGTCCAAGGCATGACTTGGACGACACAAAACGTCCAAAACTTGTTTTGGACTCCAGATTGTCTCGTTCCCACGCAGCGCGTGGGAACTAGGTAACACTTTATTCGGCATAATCAATGGAACTAAAAGACTACCAACAGCGCGTTATCGATAATCTTGCTGAATACCTGCTTGAATTTGAAAGCACCGCACACTTAGGCAATGCGTTCAAAAGCTATTGGCAGAATAAAGGCGTGACAGGCATGGAGGCGTATAAAAACAATGTGTTTGGTGTTCCTCATGTGTGCGCTAAAGTCCCGACCGCTGGTGGTAAAACTTTTATCGCGGTGAATGCCATTAAAACGATTTTTGATGCTTTTGCAGTAAAGCATCCAAAGCGTAGCAAGCTGGTGATTTGGTTAGTGCCATCTTTAACCATTTTGGAACAGACGGTTAAAAATTTAAGCAATTGTGAACATCCGTATCGACAACGCTTGAATCAACTTTTTGCTAATCGTGTCGTGGTGTATGAAAAACGTGATTTGCTCATGGGCGCGGGCTTTTCTGCGGACAGTGTGCAGGAACAGTTGTCTATTGTGGTGATGAGTTTTGATAGCCTACGCGCCAAAAATAAGGAAGACCGCAAGATTTTTCAGGATAACGGTTATTTGGCTTCATTTTTAACTGACGATGATGAAGCGGTTTTATTGCCTGATTATGATGCGTCGGCATTAATCAATGTGATTCGCCGCTTGAAACCGATTGTGATAGTTGATGAAAGTCATAATGCTGAAACCGCGTTATCGGTAGAAATGCTGAAAAATCTAAATCCGCATTTTATTTTTGACTTAACCGCCACGCCGCGCAATAACAGCAATATTATCAGCTATGTCGATGCAATGCCGCTCAAAATAAAACACATGGTTAAACTGCCTGTGATTGTGGCGAATCAAAACAGTCGTGAAGAAGCGATTGAACGTGCGTTAATTTTGCGTAATAGCTTGGAAGCAATCGCCTTGGATGAACAAGCGAAAGGCGGTAAATACATCCGCCCGATTGTGTTATTGCAAGCCGAAGCGCGAACAGGTGACGATAAAACCACGTTTGAAAAAACTAAAGCCAAGCTGGTGGAATTGGGCATTCCTGTCGAGCAGATTAAAATTAAAACCGCTGATATTAATGAGCTGAAAGGCGTTGATTTAATGAGTAGCGATTGTCCTGTGCGCTTCATTATTACCGTGAACGCGCTCAAAGAAGGTTGGGATTGTCCATTTGCTTATATTTTGGTGTCGTTGGCTGATAAATCATCGGCGGTGGATGTTACACAGATTTTAGGGCGTATTTTGCGTATGCCTCATGTTCAGCAACATGGGCATGATGATTTGAATGTAAGCTATGTGTTGACGGCTTCCAATTTATTTATGGCAGTCCTGCAAAATGTGGTTAAAGCCTTGAATATGGCTGGGTTTTCAGAAAAAGAGTGTCGCGCCTTTACTCCTCCACCAACAATAGAAGAACCTTCATCTAGCCAAACAAAAACGATTGATATATTTGATGATGTTAAACCATTAGATGGTTCTGGTGAAAATAATTTGGTCGTAGACGTTGAGTATAAAAACGATTCAACCATTATCGATTATGGCAATAGTGTGTCTTCTAATGAAAATTTTGTTAGAGAATTAATGCAACAAGCAATCGAACAAAATAAAGACTACGAAGCACAAGCGGACGTTGTGATTAATGTAGATATTCCAGCCGCTTTGGAAGATAAAATGAACAAACACAAGTTGAAGGATACCTTTAGAAAGCAAGCCTTAACGCTAAAACTGCCACAATTTTTTACATCGGTTGAAGATGGCGGCTGGATAGAAACGGCAGAGATTTTTGAACGCGATTATTTGTTAAAAGCCTTTAAGTTATCTCAAGCCGACTCTACTATCAATTTTGAAGACGTTGAAACGGAAATGTATCGCGTTGACCTCGAAGAAATCGGTGATGAAAACTATAAAGCCACGCCGTTTAAAGTGAACGCTAAAGGCAGGGAAAAATTTAACGCGCTTATTTTAAATGGCGATAAAGCCAGTCAGATTATGAATGTGACGGCGCGTTTAGTGCAGTTAATTGGCAATATGTATCCAATTGATGACAGCGAAGTGAAAAAATATATTGGTCGTATTGTTGAGTCATTTAGCGAGGATCAGATACGCGATTGCCTTGAACGTGATGTGTCATATATCAGAAAAATAAAACAAAAAATTACCACGCTGGCGGATGTTCACGCGCAAAAAACATTCAGTGAACTTCTGTATGTCGGTAAAATTTTCCTACAACCCTGTTTTAATTTTGCTGAAATAATTACCTCATCTGGTAACGCCCCCGCACTGCCGAAAAGTCTGTATGCGACTGAATCGGCAATGGGAAATTTTGAATCCAGAATTATTAACGATATTGCCAATCTCGATAATATTGTCTGGTGGCATCGTAACCTTTCCAGAGGTAAAGGTTTCAGAATTAACGGTTTTTTGAATCACTACCCAGATTTTATTGTTAAAACCACAAAGGGCAATGTGATTGTTATTGAAACCAAAGGAGACGACAGGGACAATTCGGACTCCATATTAAAACTGAAATTGGGTAATGATTGGGAAGCTAAAGCAGGGACTGAGTTTAAGTATATGATGGTGTTTGATAATAATCCTATTGAGGGTGCAAAGCGGTTAGCCGACGCACTTGAGCAATTGAAACAACTGTAACAGGAAAAATCCATGAATAAACACATCCTCGTTGCTGATGACGATTTACATATCCGTGAAGTGATTAGTTTCGCACTGGAAAAAGCAGGTATGCAAATCACGCTTGCCGAAGACGGACGACAAGCCTTAGAGCAGTTCCGCTTGCACACGGTCGATTTAATTGTGCTGGATATTAATATGCCAGAATTTGATGGGCTGGAAGTATGCCGCGAAATTCGTAAAAGCTCCGATGTGCCGATTTTATTTTTATCCTCGCGTGATGATGAAATCGACCGTATTTTGGGGCTAGAAATCGGCGGTGATGATTATGTTACCAAGCCGTTTAGTCCGCGTGAATTGGTGGCTAGGATTAACGTGATTTTAAAACGCACTCAATCCAGCGTAAAACCTGAACCCGCCGCGCCTAGTTTACAACACGGTAAATTATCCATTTATCCCGAACAACATACCGCTACTTGGAATGGTTCGGCGATTAGCCTGACTGCAACTGAGTTTGCTATGGTGCAATTATTTGTTCGTCAACCGAATCGGGTTTTTAGCCGCGATACCATCATGAATGGCGCGTATAACAATATTTATATTAGCGACCGTACCATTGATAGCCATATTCGTCACATACGCCAAAAGTTTGCCGAAGCAGGGTGTGAAACCTTGATTGAAACTGTTCATGGTGTTGGTTATAAACTCGCTTCATGCCAATAAATGCCCAACTGCCATTTTTTCGCCGCCGCTTATTTCCGCTACGAAATATTTTATTATTCGTGATGTTGATGGTGTTAGCGTTGCCGTTAGGTGGTTTGTATTTTTTTCGCATTTATGAAAATGAATTAGTCCAGCAAACCGAATTAGAGCTTATCTCGCAAGCTGCCGCGCTGTCTGCCAGTTATCGGCAATTAGTACGGATGACTGTTAATCAAGCAGGTTATGGGCGTTACTTGCCAACTTCGCCACCTGTTGATCCCGTTTATGAACCTATTTCGCCCACCTTGAGTTTGATTAATCCAATTCAACCCCCACGCGAAGCTCCAGTCACAACTCAATTACCCGTAGACAAAGTAGCACAAAAAGTTGCTGAGTTAATGACTCCTATCATTTTTGATACCCAGCACATTATGTTATCGGGCATTCGCTTACTGGATATAAACGGTACGGTGATTGCTGGACGTGAAGAAGTGGGTTTGTCGCTGGCTCATGTGTTAGAGGTACAACAAGCTCTGCAAGGACATTATGCCAGCATCATACGGCAACGTATTTCTGACGAACCACCACCGCCTTTATATTCGTTAAGTCGAGGTACCAATATTCGAGTGTTTGTCGCCTTTCCTGTGCTGGAAAATCAACAACTACAAGGCGTGATTTATTTATCACGCACCCCTAACAACATCATTAAGCATATCTTTGAAGTCAGAAAAATCGTGATAATTGCCAGCTTGTGTTCGTTGCTGTTAGTGGTGTTGCTGGTATTATTGGTGTCTTCCACTATTTCCCGTCCCATTCGAGAACTGATACGGCAAACTGAACGCGTTAAACAAGGCTCACAAAAACTCATACAGCCGCTAAAAAATCCTGTCACTTATGAAATTGCCCAACTGTCGGACAGTTTTGCCAGTATGTCGCACGCTTTAGCCGAACGGACGGATTATATCCAACGCTTTGCTACTCATGTTTCTCACGAATTTAAAACCCCGCTCACCTCCATGCAGGGCGCGTTAGAACTCTTGCAAGACCATAGCGATATGCCTAGCGACCGCCGCCAGCGTTTCATTGATAATTTATTAGCCGATACCCAACGCCTTAAACAATTGGTGAATCGATTATTAGAACTGGCAAGAGCCGATGTGCTAGAACCCAGTCAACAAGACAGCGTGTTGCCCGATGTGATTTTTACCTTACAAAACCGTTATGTCGAACGTGGTTTAACGTTAACTTATCAAACGTTACCCACTACCCCGTTAGCCATTGCCCCAGATGCGCTTGAAATTATCCTAAGCAATTTATTTGAAAACAGCCTACAACACGGCGCGACTCAATTAACGCTAAGCACCATCCAACATGACAACAGCCTAAAGCTACATTTACACGACAACGGCACTGGCGTTTCCGCAGCCAATCGAAAAAAGATTTTCACCCCGTTTTTTACCACCCGCCGAAACAACGGCGGCACAGGTTTGGGTTTAGAAATTACCGCCTCTTTATTAAAAACCTACAACGGTAAAATTGAACTGGCAGAGAGCAGGGAAGGGGCGTTGTTTGTGTTAACCTTGCTCTTAAAATCGTAGTTTATCCATCATAGAACTTATTTTTTAATTAGCCGATTTAATTGACAATATTTTATTAATATCCCTGCCCACCCACAGATAGGCAATGAGTCACAACGCAAAAACCACAACAAACCACAACAAAACAAAGCCAATAAAATCAATTAGTTAACCATTACGCTTTATTGCCATTTATTGCTGTTTTTTGCCGTTTTTTATTAGCTAGTGCGCTATTTTTGCGCCATAGGTTTATAATGAAAACCCACAAACAAAGCGGGCTTGAGAGTGCTACCAACACAAACAAGCCCATACCAATAACTTAACAATGCGGGTTAAGCAATGGCTAGGCACATCATACCAGAAAAGCCGATTGCTACCCAAAGAGGGCAATATGGCAACTATCACAGAATTAACCGCTAAAGACGGCTCAATAACCTACAAAGTAGAAATAAGGCTAAAAGGCTATCCAAAACAATACGCAAACTTTAAGCGTAAAACCGATGCTAGAAAGTGGATAGCATCAACAGAAAGCGCGATAAGAGAAGGGAGGCACTTCAAAACCGTTGAGGCAAAAAAACACACGCTAGCCGATTTAGTA
Source organism: uncultured Methylococcales bacterium (assembly GCA_903902705.1). Lineage (GTDB taxonomy): Bacteria > Pseudomonadota > Gammaproteobacteria > Methylococcales > Methylomonadaceae > UBA4132. The sequence goes on along the minus strand of CAIUVX010000014.1, from coordinate 29,229 downwards.
GACCGATATATTAAAGACGTTTTACCCACTAAACCTAAAATAGCACACGACAAAAAACAACAGCTTACTTGGCGGAAGGAAAAAATAGGCTATTTAGCCCTAGCTGATGTTACTCCTGCACTTATTGGGCAATATCGTGATGAATTGTTGAGCGGCATCACTTATAGAGGAACACAACGAACACCCGCAACCGTTCTGCAATATATGCTTGCTCTTAGTCATGCGTTTACTATTGCGGTGAATGAATGGCAGTGGTTAGAAGATAGCCCTATGCGTAAGGTAAAAAAACCCGTACCGTCACGCGGGCGCGTTAGATTTTTAGATGATATTGAACGCGCCAAACTTTTAACCGCTTGCAAGGAATCAGTAAGCCCATACCTTTATTTGTGCGTAGTGCTAGCCCTATCTACTGGAATGCGACAAGGCGAATTAATGCGTTTACAGTGGCAGGATGTGAACCTTAAGGACGGTTATTTAATTCTGCATGAAACAAAGAACGGGGAACGGCGGCGCGTACCATTGGCAGGGTTAGCAGTTGATCTGCTACGCACTCATGCCAAAGTTAGACGGCTAGACACTCAATTATTATTTCCATCAACAACCAAACCACAACAACCCATTTATTTTAAAGCAGCGTGGCTAACCGCCCTTAAACGCGCTGAAATCAATGATTTTCACTGGCATGACCTAAGACACTGTACAGCCTCTTATCTCGCTATGAATGGCGCGTCATTGGCTGAAATAGCCGAAGTGTTAGGACATAAGACCTTGGCTATGGTTAAACGTTACGCTCACTTGTCCGATGGACACGTTAGCAATGTGGTTGCCAGTATGAATGCTAAGATTTTCGGGGGTGTGTGATGAAGAAAGCCTTTCCTAGACACATGAGAACGCCTATTACAGACGCTAATGATATATTTAAAATAATAGAAGGTTATATTAATCAAGGCTTGTATTTAGAAAGCAATTTATCCCCTGCTTTAGCCGATATGCTGGACAGAATAAAACACAAAAAATCAATTGATTGTAGTGTGTTGGATTCATTGATTGCCCAATATGACGATATTGAAAAAGGATATAAGCCAAGCGAAAAAGGCGTGTTTGCCTTGCCTATTTTTTATACCGCACAGGCATATAAAGCCTATATGGTTAAAAGCCAAGATAGTATTAACTTGGCTTGGTCTTTTATTGCCGATGCTAAGTATTGGCTTGGTTTTTCTACTCAGGCAATACTATCTAAAAAAACATTAAATGAAAGTGCAGAAAGACTTACTAAAGGAGCAAATGAATTATTAGCAGAGCTTGATACAGCATTGGCAGAGCGTGATAAAGCATTAGCAGAGCTTGATAAAACATTGGTAGAGCGTGATAAAGAATTAGCAGAGTTTTATGAATCATTAGCATATACCAATGAGGAAACTATAAAAGCCATACTGAAATTCGAGAGATTATTTAACGAATTAAAAATGGCTGTCATTGATAGAGAGAGAAAAATAAAAGAATTTGCAGATAAAACGATGGATTGCCAGATAATAGCGTTAGAGAAAAATCTTGAGATTGATAGAGGTTTAACAGGGTTAATAAATAAGGCAGAAGCTTTTGTGATTTTTTTGAAAGATAGAGCAAGCAAAGGAGGTAAAGCCAAAGCTGAAAAAAGCGGGGCAGAAGATAGAAAAAATAAAATTCGGGAAATATGGGCAACAGGAAAATATAGCATTCGTGATATTTGCGCCGAAGAAGAATATAACGGACTAGGTTTTCCATCTTTTGGTGAGGCAAGAAAAGCATTGAAAAATACCCCAGACCCTAAAAAATAGCCTGTCCTTTGCTTAAGCACTAGCCAGCTTTTGCTTAAGCACACGGTATTCTGTAACACAGGTAAAAATATAACAATAACTCCAAGCAAGCCAACCCTTGCAGAAAACGCCCGAACAAACGGGAAAAGAATCTTTCTTTTTTGGAGTTATTACCATGCCAGACAACACACAAGCCACACCCACCGAACAAACCTATTTCACCGTCAAACAATACGCACAGAAAGAACCCGCGTTTAGTGAGTCCAGTCTACGCGCCATTATCTTTAATGAGCATAACAACGGCTTAGCCAAAAGCGGCGCGGTTATTAGAGCAGGGCGTAAGGTTTTACTACACGGCGTTAAATTCCCTCAATGGTTAGAAAACCAAAACCAAAGAGGTGTAGCATGAACGCCACCACCACGGCGGCGAACCTTGGCAGCAGAAAAGAAAAACTAAGCAGTGATTATACCTGCACAGCCTATTCACAACGACAACAAATCCTTGACTGGCTAATACTCCATAACACGCTTACCACATTACAAGCGCGAAAAGAGCTGGACATCATGCACCCCGCAGCGCGTATTCAAGAATTGCGTGAACAAGGGCATAACATCATTACTCACTGGACGACCGATGACAACGGTAAATATAAGCATCGTGTAGCGTGTTATGTGCTTTTGGTGGGGGCAGTATGATTGTGGACACGTTAAACAATTGTTTGACTATTTACCCGATGCTGGATAACCTAATCACGCTGTCCACTCATTGGGCGGTACGGGTTAGTAGCCGTAAAAATCAACAGATGCCAATTCAAGCGCGTCTAATCATAGATTGCGTTATCAAATGCAGTAAATTCTATGGTGGGCGTTATTTGGGGAGCTTCGGCTCGCACGGTTCTGTTGCCGTGTCTACTAACCCGTCTAACGTTCACCGCCCAAAGTTTAGTAGCTTAAAGCGGTGTCCTCTAACCTCACAACAGAGTACACACCATGTCCCAAAATAATTCCGCCCAACAACTCAACACTCAAGCTCAAATCGAGCAAAACCAATAACCCCCACACTTACATAGTAAGTCGTGCGGTGTTCTGTGATTGATTAACAGGCAAGGTGCGGCTTATTTCTTAAGGAATAGCCCAAATGTGTACCGAAGAATTTAAAGAGGCAATAAGAGCGGCTGGACTTGTGCCACCTGACTCTATCACCACAGGCAAGATAATCTATTTTGCTGGACTTAATAAACCCAAAGCCAACAAGGCGGCGCGGTGTTTTCTGTTTGAAGACGGGCGCGGCGGCTGGTTTATGGATTACAGCACAGGACTTTATGAAGTCTGGCAAGCTGAACGCGCCACACCCTACACCAAAGAAGAGCGTAAAGCCTTTGCTGAACAATGCGAACGTGATCGCCTAAACCGTGAACGTGACAGAGTAGAAGCACAAGCCAAAGCGGCACGAAAAGCGCGTAGGTTCATAGATAACGCTATTTGTGCCGATACTGTTTATGCCTGTATGACTTACTTAATCCGTAAAAATATCAAGGCACACGGCGCGAAAACAGGCGGTTCTACTGGCTTAACAGGTGTTCTGATTCTACCGCTTTATAACGAAGATGGATGGCTGGTAAATGTCCAATTCATAGCCCCCGATGGTGAAAAACGCTTTTTATCAGGTGGTCAGAAAAAGGCGTGTTTTTGGTGGCTAGGCAAGAAAACCAGCACGATATTAATCGCTGAGGGTTTCGCTACCGCCGCTAGTTTGTATGAGTCAACAGGCAATCAAGTATTCATAGCCTACGATGCTGGCAACCTTATTCATGTGGCGCGTATTGTCAGGGCAAAGAACCCAACGGCTGAGATTATTATCGCGGGTGATAATGACGTATCAGGTACAGGGCAAACAGCGGCACGAGCGGCGGCGTTAGCAATCAATGGTAAGTACATTTTACCGCCGACTGTTGGGCATGACTGGAACGACCATATCAATGCAGGGGGTGCGCTATGAACGCGCCATTAACTAACTGTGACCTGTTCGAGAGTAATTTAACGATGGATGATCCGAACTTACCCACCACCGATGATAAGAACACAGCCGAAAAAGCGGCTGAGCAAGCGACAGTTAAAAAACGCGGTAGACCGAAAAAGGTTAATGATGGCTCAGATTCCAGCCCTGTTGAAAGCACGGAAACCAGCATAGTCATGGTTGAAAGTGGCACAGATGTCAATCCCGATGTGAACGTAGACACCAACAGCGAACCAGAAAAACCCAAGCCAAGTATCAACCTATTAACCGCTATTGATCCACAAACCACACCAGCCGATAACATCCTATCCCCCGATATTGAGCATAGACCCTGCTATCGATGTTATAGCGACTTCTGGAAAGACAGGCACGGCAACATTCAAAAGGCGGGCGTTTGGTTTCACAGTATGGGCAAGGGTGACGATCCCAAACCTATTGATAGTTGGGTATGCGGTGAAATACTCATTATTGCCATAGCGAGAGACAAAGTAGCGCGGTCTTTTGGGCAGATATTACAGTTTAAAAACAAGCTTGGACACTGGCAAATTTGGAATATGCCCACTCGCTTATTAGCAGGGCGTGGCGATGAACTACTTAAAGAATTACTCGATATGGGCTTAGCGTTTAACTATGCCAAGCGCAACCAAATAGCGGCTTATATCTGCTCAATCCACCCGACTAAAACCGTGTGGACGGCTTCACAAGTGGGCTGGTTCGATAAGCATAATTTTGTTCTACCCGATGCCACCATCGGTGAAGACTCAGACGGTATTATATTTCAGTCAGAAGGCGGGCATTCTCAGGAATACGACACGGCGGGAACGCTGGAACAATGGCGTAATGATTGCGCCTCTTTATGTGTGGGCAATGCTTTGATGGTGTTCTCTACCTCGGTAGCTTTTGCGGGTGCATTGCTCAAACCGTGCAATATGGACGGCATAGGGTTTCACATTTTTGGTGAAAGTTCACGCGGTAAAAGCACAGGCTTAAAATTAGCGGTTTCTGTCTGGGGCAATGATAAACACTTTATGAAGACGTGGAAAGCCACAGCCAACGGGTTAGAGGGCGCGGCTTCTCAGTCTAACGATGGCTTACTGGCATTAGATGAAATGGGGGATTGTGAGGCTAAAGAGCTTAACGACTCACTGTATTTATTAGGCAATGGTAAGGGCAAACAACGCGCTAACGTCACAGGCGGCGCAAGGGCAATTAGAACATGGCAAATCGCAACCCTATCCAATGGTGAACACGACATACAAACGCACTTGGCAAAAAAGGGCTTTACCGTGAAAGCGGGGCAGTTGGTCAGAATGATACAAATCCCCGTTTTTGGGCAGTATGGCGCGTTTGATAATCTGCATGGACAACAGGACGGGCGCGGCTTTTCTGATACTGTCAAAGAAAAAGCCAATACCTTTTATGGCGTAGCAGGTAGGGCATACCTTGAACAACTGACACGCGATCATGACACCCTTGAACAACTCACACGCCACCTAGACAGTGCGTTAAATAAAATCACTGCCCCCTACAAAAGCCTTTCACCACAAGAATTAAGAACGGCGCGGGCGTTTGCACTGGTTGCGGTTGCGGGCGAATTAGCTACCAGTTACGGCATTACTGGCTGGAATGAGGGTGCGGCATTTGAATCAGCTTTAAGCTGTTTTGAACAGTGGCACGGCTATCGTGGAGCGGGTGATACTGAGGACAGACAGATTAAAGAAGCGATACAGGCTTACGTTGAAATGTATGGTGATGCAAGGTTTACCCATACCAACGATGAAAACCGCTTACATGGTATGCGATCAGGCTATTTGAAGGACGGCATTAAAGGGCGTGAATGGTTGTTCAGTAAATCGGGATTGATGGAAGCCACCAAAGGTTATGACCTTAAAAAAGTGGTGGATGTGCTTAAACAGTGTGGCTGGTTAATGTTGGATGGACAGGGAAAAAGTACACGGTTCGTTAGGCTAAAAAATAATGAGCTTAACGACACTCGATTTTATTTTATTTGTTTCAATTCAGATATTGAAAAAATAGGTGCAACAGGTGCAACAAGTGCTACACCTTACGGCGGCGCGGCTTACAGCGTAGCACCTACTGAAAACATAAGTGCAACAAGTGCAACAACTGAAATACAAGCCAGTCAATCTGTTGCACCTGTTGCACCTGCTAAAAATGAAAGTGCAACAGCGCAACCCGCGCTATTCGTGGCTGTAGCACCTGTTGCACTTGTAGCACCCGAAAAAAACAAGACTGAAAGTGCAACCGAATTAAAAAATAAATTGCACCCGCTTAAACCCAATCAATTAAGGATTTAACCATGAGTCCACTCGATAGAATCAAACAAGCGGGTTTTAGTTTATGGCTTGAATCAGTGGACGGTTTAGAAAACGGCTTGTGTATCGAACCGTCCGACAAACTAAGCGCAGAACAATTGGCATACTTAAAAGCCAACAAGCAAACCATTGTTAATGAATTGCTCATGACAACGGTCTACACCCCCAACTGGCAAGCATTAACCGTGCTTGCCCACAACGCAGAACACCAAGCCTTTTTACTGAAAATGAACCCACTACCAAAGGAATACCAAAATGATTAACGAAAACGAAAGTATTGAACTAACCGCCGCAAAACTACAAATGAGTCCAACACTGGAACGATTAGCCTTGTTAGCGCAAAACGACTGCCCCATTAACGCCATGAATCCCGATGACCTGAGAACAGGCTTGGCATCATGCGGCATTCCGATAATTCACGCGCTGGATAACAACCGTATTCACTTTGATAATTCAGAAGATAAAGCCCTGTTTTATGGCTTGCTCATGGTATCAGTTGATTATGTAATGGGCGGTAAGCTAAGCGCAGCATTACAGCCAGTGACCAGCAAGCATTGAGCTTGATTAAGCAAGGAATAACAACATGACATTTAAAAAAGGCACAAGTGGCAACGCAAAAGGTAGACCATCAGCAAACATGACAGCGGATAAGCTACGCAAAAGCATCAATGACGATATGCCAGACATTCTTAACAAACTAATCGAGTTAGCCAAAGGCGGCGATGTGCAAGCGATCAAGCTGGTATTAGAGCGCGTGTGTCCTGCATTGAAACCGCAAGCCGTGCCGATAAACTTACCGTTTGTTGACTCCTTAGCAGGTCAAGGTAACGAGATCATACGCGCCACGATGCAAGGCAAAATACCACCCGACATAGGTAGCCAGTTAATCACCGCCTTAGCGAATCAGGCAAAGGTTATTGAAATAGACGAACTAACCAAACGCATTGAAGTATTGGAGCAAAGCAGTGAGCATAAAGAATAGAGTGGTGAAGCTGGAAGTGTCCAATAAACACAGTGAATTTTTAACCTTTGAAGAATGTTTACGGGTAAAACAGGGCGGTGATATGCCCAAAAACAAGCGTTTTCCTGATTATTCAAGTCTACTAAAGAGCGTACCGCATGAACCTAAAAAACCGACTCGCTAAATTAGAAACCAATAATACCTCACTAAATATAAAGCCGATTTATATCCATTTTCATGGTGTGAACCCTGATAAGTCTGAACCTGAACTGCTAGGCTATGCCACTACTTCACGCGGTAAAGAAACCCGAATAATGCGTTTAGCCGATGAATCAGTGCATGACTTTCAATGCAGGTGTAAGGACATAGTACCGATACCTAGCGGTTCTAACGTGCTTATATTTATGGCTATTTATGCGTGGTGATTTAAAAGCGAGCATCAAACCATGAACCGATTAATAAGCCGATTAACCAAACTGGAACAACAGTCTAAAACAAAAATAGACCCGTATTGGGAGGAAATTCAAAAAATGTCTGTTGAAGAAATCAGGGCTGAACGCAAACGAATTGAAGCCAGACTTGCAAAGTCCAACTGCCCACATTGTCCTGATTGCATGACACCTGAAATCTGTTTGGAAATAGCGCAGATTAGGGCAAGGTTAAATAGTGAGTAACAGGCGGCGTAATATTAACCGCCTCACAATACGCTATGCTCATGCTGCCTGTAATGATCTTTGCTTGGCTTTCTGCACAGAAAAGATTATCAACTCTTTAACCAATGGATTGCAATGTTGAAATTTCAGGTATTTCAGGCTATCAACGCCACATTCCAGCAATGTTCCCATGATGAAAGTGTTCATCCATGATTGACTTGTCCCCCTAACATTGGAAAAATCGATTTCAACCGTTTCACCTTTTTTTAAGGCGGGTACTAACTGATTTATTCTAATATCTAATGCGCATTCAGCACCTGATAAAAAAGAATCGGGTTGTTCTGTCAGTATGATATTCATAACGTATTACCTCCTAAATATGGCAAGCTACTGTTTTTCTTATTATTCAAATTGTATATCAGATAAATCACTGGTTGTTTGTTGCGCAGTTGAAGTTTCTTCACGAATCTCGCGTAATATCTCCTGTAGAGTTGAAGTGTAATCTCGATTCAAGCGAAAAACAACCAAAGTTCCTGCAAAACAGCGGCTCAATTTAATGGTTATCGGCTGGTTTCCATTCTGATAATAATGTGCTGAATGGCTAAAAATATCCAGATGCCCATGAGATTTCTCAATGATTTTTTTAAGATAATAAAGTCCATTTCCAGAGTTCATTTTAATGGCGTAAGGCTCTGATGAACTATCAAACGTGCCTGATGTATCAGGTTGAGTAGCAATTTCAAGCGCGTCTAAATCAGATTCGAGAGAATAAAACTGTGGATTGTCTTTTAATCCTGCTTTTATTCCCCTGCCATGATCAGCAATAGCAACCTCAATTTCATTGGTTTTTGGGTAAAATTGCGCACAAGTGATACCTGTAGAATGCGAATGTTGAATGACGTTATTAATCATTTCCCCAATACAGAATAAAAGAAAATCCTGAAAATCACGGTCATCTGGCGCGACCACACAAGCAATTTCTTTACAAAGATTATTCACTACAGACGATCTGGGCTGTATGTCTTTAGCAATGAGCGTCATCTCTTTAAAACGTCCAGAAGCCGAATGACAAACAAAGTTTTTGTCTTTAAAAATCTGTAAATTATCGTAGAAGTCCATGCGTTGCAGGTATTGATAGGTGTCTGATTTTTCAGGATGATTAACAAAAATTAATCCCTGATGTGGATGTGACCTAATCATTTCATGCAGTCCACACAATCCAGCGGGTGTGCAAAATGTAACCTTGCTCATATCGACAAAAAGCGAAATATACTCTTTTCCTTCCCCTAACTCTTGCGCATCAAAATCAACTACAGATACATATTGCAGCCAAGTTAGATTTAAGTTGCTGGGACAATTAATTTTCTTTGCCACTATTTACGCTCGTTTTGTGTTTGTTGTTGTTTGCTATTATTACTTTCTACGGGGTGCGTTTTATCGTGTTATGGACACACATAGCGGGGTTATTGACCTAGCTGCTTTAAAGTAGCGATGGCAATAGCATGACCCTGTTCAGCGGCTTTGCGATACCAATACACAGCTTGAACTTCATCTTTTGCGATACCTAGACCGATTTCATACCTAAATCCTAAATTAGCTTGTGCTTCTGCATGACCTTGTTCAGCGGCTTTGCGATACCAAACCACTGCTTGAGCTTCATCTTTTGCAACACCTCGACCATATTCATACATTATGCCTAATCTAAATTGCGCATCTGCATCCCCTTGTTCAGCCGATTTACGAAACCAAACCACTGATTTACGATACAAAAAAACGGCTTGAGTATTATCCTGAGCTACGCCTTGACCACGCTCATACATAAACCCTAAAGTGTGTTGCGCATACGCATCCCCTTGTTCTGCCAAGCCTTGATAAAGTGGCAAGGCTTCTGCATAACGACCTTGGTTATGTAAATTTTCTGCTTGTTGAAATATATCTTGTGCCGTGGCTTGTCGTGTAACGGGTTTTTCTTCTGGCTTAAATAGATGCTCATAACCTTTAAAGCTTATGTCATTAGGGTTAATACTATCTAAATCAACTTTACTATAATCAAAATCTTTGGCTTTCACAGGCGTAGCTTGCGGCACACTTTGCACAACCTGAGCTTGTTGTATCTGTTGTTGGCTAGGCTTGGTATGTTTCCCAATTTCCCCAAGAATGGAACTACCTACAAACACCAACACGATTAACACAGTTAATGACACACTGCGTAGAATGCCAAGCGGCTCAGCTTCTACGCTAAACCCAGTCCGCCTATCCCATTCGGTTTGACCATTTTTCTTTAACTTTGCCGCTGCATTCAGCATAAAAAATGCAGATATAACAGGAAGCCCGCCGCCCATACCTTGCAACCACACGGCAACACTACGCCCCCAATAATTAGGCTCAATGTTGTCACTGACTAGCCGCAAACGAAACAATGCTTTACCAAGGGTTGTGCCGAACATTGAAAGGCAAATCGACTCTAAAATAACCCAAAAAAATGCACTCACAATACTCCAGTTAATCATTTGTTGGGAGGCGGATAAATTAGGATTATTTATTGCCTCATTTATCGTGTTAGGTAGGGATTGACCTGTAGTTGACCAAGCTGCAAGCATAAAACTCAACAGGAAAGCACAGATAAAATAATCAATCTGTCGAGCAAAAAAACGCCGCCATAAATACAGTGAGGGGTTGGTTTCGGGTGGTTCAGGTTCTGGTTCTCTGGGTGGCGGGGTATATTCGCGCTTGGTTTCCTGCTTTTGATAAAACTCTTGTTCAGTTCCACTGCCTGTTTCGGCAAAGCTTGCTTTTTCATACTGTTGATTAGCGGCTGCTTCTTTTTCTTTAATCCAAGCATCATGTTCTGCCCGTTTAACAGGGTCTATTAACACCGCATAAGAGGTATTAATCAGCTTCATAATCCGTTCGGCTTCGGCTTTATTACCTTGAAATTTATCAGGGTGATAGGTTTGGCAAAGAGCTTTATATGCGGCTTTGATAACGCTATCTGGCGCGTTTCGTGCAACTCTTAAGTTATCGTAATGGGTGCGGATGTTTGCCATGAAACCTGCTTGTTATTATTTGAGAGCGCGTGAGGTTTTGATTATACGCGACTGGTTAGAATGGCTGTGCCAATATCGGTGAAATGCGCTTGTGTTACATGTTACTTTATAACATCGTTATGATATTATTGTGCCTTTGCTTGACAGTACAATAAAAAATGACAGCCAAAACACGCCTTACATTCAACAAGCGGTTAATCCTTGATGCTTTAACCGTTGATATAGATCACCCACCGCCCCATTCTGCTAATACGGTTTTTTACATTCTTCAAAATGCTTTTGATTTGAAATGGACAGGAATCTATGAGGGCATGAAAACCAAGCCAAGCGTAAACCAGATAAGACGGACATTGAGGGCATTAGCAAGTGAAGGCTTAATCGTGTGCAATCGCACTAAACAAGAATGGTTTGATAGTTCGAGTTGTAAACTGCCCTACTGGGAACTGGAATGGCAGTTAAGCACGGATGTTTACCGCAATGCCTTAATCACAGAGTGCCAAGCGGTTTTTAAAAAAGTGGATAAGGCAAAGCACGGCTTTAATCTGTTTGGGGGCGTGTTCGATATGGGATTACCAGAAAATGAGGTAAAGCCGTTAATGCTTAAGGTTAAAGGATTGATGCAAAAAACCCACCCCGACAAAGCCGCAGGTTATGAATTTGAATTTAAACAAATGAAGCAATGTAGCGACTGGATTAAATCAGGTATTCCATTACCCACACCAACCCACCAAGTTAATGAACAGGTGCAGGTCAATAATTCTTTACGGTGATGGTTTTGAGTGAAAAAAAAGGGCATTGATACGCGCCACTTTTAACCGCACACATTGCGGTTTTTTGTGGTGATTTTTTTAGAAGTGCGCCATAAGTGCGCTATTTTTGAATTACTCACTAATGATATTTTATAACCAACTGATTTTATTGATTATATTGTTTAAATATCCCTGCCCACCCACAGATAGGCAATCAATAAAGCAAGCGCACAACAAAAGGCGGCAACCAAATAAACAAACTCAGGGCTTAACGATTCCCAGCAATAACCTGCATAAAGACTACCCAACATTCCACCCAAACCAAAACTTAAACTGGTGTATAACGCCTGCCCCTTGCCTTGATGTTGTTCACCAAAATACTGATAGATTAAGTGCATAGCGGCAACATGAGTACCACCAAAGCTTGCTGCGTGTAGCAATTGTGCGCTAATTAAAAGCGGAATATTATTCGCATAGTTGGCAATCAACCACCAGCGAATAATCGATAACAGCAAACTGGATAATAAAATAATGCGCAGAGAAAAACGTTGTAACAGCTGCTTCATGTAAATGAATAAAACAATTTCCGCCAACACGCCACACGTCCACAATAGCCCAGTATTACTGGCGGAATAATGATAGTGCTTTAAATAAATCGAATAAAAAACATAGTAAGGTGAATGAGCTAGTTGTACCAATAAACTCACCAGCAAAAACGCTAACACTTCTGGTTTTTTTAAAATTTGCAGCATACCTATTGAATCAGTATGATAAATATCACTTCTTTTTGCCTCAGGTATGATGAGGCTTACTAGCCACATTAACACCAAAATACCAATCACCACCATTGGCAGATAATCAATACCCCAGCCATCCAATAACTGACCGACACCTAACACAGCAATAATAAAACCCACCGATCCCCACAGTCGAATTCGACTATAACGATGCGGTTCAGTTTTGACGTGTTGTAAAGTGAGTGCTTCAAATTGTGGTAGTGCAGCATTCCAAAAAAAACTAAAACACAGTGTTATCCATGCAAACCACACATAACCATGAAAAAATAAAAAACCTGCAAACAAAAAACCTGCAAAAAAAGCCGCAAGGCGAATAATGCGTAAACTTTTGCCAGTACGATCAGCAATCCACCCCCATAAGTTAGGAGAAATTATTTTAGTGCTGATTAATAACGCAGACAATTCACCGATGGCATCCGCATTAAAACCAATATGTTTTAAATACAGACTCCAATAGGGAATAAAACTGCCTACGGTTGCAAAATAAAAGAAATAAAAGCCTGATAATCGCCAGTAGGGTATGGTTATCACTTTAATATTAACTCCAACAGCGTTAGTGATGAATGGGGGGCTTTATTTCAAAAAGCGCATCGCGATTATGGGCGTACTAACGCAAGGAAACAGGCTGACAAAAGGGCGAACTAAAAAAAGACTGAGCAATTTGAAGTGATCCGAGGGGATCACGCACATTGAATTTAATAAGCGCAACACCACAGCTGACACTGTCTTTGTCATAGTTAGTTGGTCAAGCTGAAGTTTGTTGTATTATAAGCCAGATGGATAGTAAATTAAATTTGTTGTTTTTACTTTTGAGTATGACTGCTAGTCCTTTAAAGGACTAGCAGTCATTAATATCGCTATAATTAGGTTTACTACCCTCTTATTAATATTAGTATTTCAGTACACTATCACGCGGTAAAATAATAACTATAACAACCAAGGAGTAAAGTCGGTGAGAGATATTTTTCAGAGAATTGTTAATAATATGCTAGGGCAGTATGTCACGGTACTGCTGGTTTTAGGTGCAGTAAGTACAGTGACTTACCTTGTTCTTATTACCGACATTAAAAATCAGGAAGGTAATGCGCGGCTCGTTAAGATGAGTACCGAGCAGGGTCTTATGATTTCAGAGTTGAACAGTGCTTTGACACAAAAAGCCTACATCACTGATACAGCTACATTACATAAGCTTAATGCACGAGTTCTTTCAACTGTTCTACAATTGGCGCAAGACCACGAGGCGTTAAAATCAGGCTATCGTTTCGTTAAAGAAAAAGAACGCTTAGTTCAAGTACGCGGCGAGTTATCGCCAGAATTAAAAGCCATCTATTTTAATGGTTCACGGTCAGTCGATAGCTTAATGCACTCTTATCTAGCTCTCGTCCGCGACCTTCAACGAATGTCTGTCGATACGCTTAAACTGGATAACGAAGAACTTAATAAATTGCTGTTCACTATCTCTCCCCCGTTGTTAGAAGGTCTGGACAGAGCCAGTTTATTACAGCAACGGCAAAGTGAATATATGCTGGGTAGCACGGTCAACACCCAGACGCTAACATTCACACTCTCAATAGCCACGTTGTTGTTGGTGGGAATGTTATTGTTACAGCCGATGGTGGCACGATTAAAAGACAATGCTTTGAAAATGAAACAAGAAAAAGCCTTTGCTGATAACGTTATTAATACCACCCAAGCGTTGATTATCGGTGTTGATAACCGTGGCAAAGTGGTGCTTTTTAATCATTATGCCGAAGAAAATAGTGGTTGGTCAGAAGAAGAAGTCAAAGGGAAAAACTTTTTCGAACAGTTTATTCCTGAAAAAGATCAAGAAGAATTGCTCACTTTATTTACTGACATGATGTCAGGGACAGTTGAGTATGCTGATGATATTGAAACAAAAATGATGGTTAGTACCAACGATTTACTCAATATCATCTGGAGTCCGACGGTTATTAAAGAGGCGAAATCGGCAAAACCGATTATGTTTTTAGCCACAGGATTGGATATTACCGAACGCAAAGAAGCGGAACAAAAAGTTAAAAAAGCCAATGCCGAATTAGCCAAATTAACCAGTCGTTTACAAGGTGAAGTCAATTTAGCGGCGACCTTGCAACGCTCTATTCTGCCACCACCGCGTATTGATTTACCAGGTGTTCAAGGTAAGGCAAGCCTATTAACCTCCAGTGAAGTAGGGGGTGATTATTATGATTATTATAAAGTCGCAGGTCATCACAGTGTTCTACTGATTGGTGATGTCAGTGGTCATGGTGTGGCAGCAGGTACAATGGTGAGCGCGGCAAAAGCAGGTGTTTATCCGCTGATTCATGAAGGCATTACGTCGCCTATCGAAATTCTTAACTCGCTCAATACCACCATGCTGGCGACTGCCCAACAATCGTTGTTAATGACGATGGCGTGTTTAAGTTTGGATGCTCGCACAGGTAAATTGATTTTTGCTAATGCAGGTCATGTGTTGCCGTATTTACTGCGCCATAAAGCACAATACTGGGAAATGCTAGAAGCCTCTGGTTTACCCTTAGGTAAAAGTATTGATTCAGATTATTCAGCCACCGCAATTGAATTAACCCTCGAAGTCGGCGACCGCTTATTTCTATATACTGATGGTCTGGCTGAGGAAGAATCGCCTTCAGGTGAAGCCTTTGGTTATGATCGTCTGGAAGCGTTGCTTAATGCCAACGTTGATGCAGAACCCGAAACCTTACATGACATTATGATGGATGCACTACGCATTCATTGTCGAGGTACTGCTTACACTGATGACGTGACTATCGTTGTCGTTACCCACAGCGACCGCGTGATACAAGCCGCTGCTGTGAATGAAGTCAGTGATATTATTCGTATCTCAGAAAGTTTTTATCGTCAGGGCGATCATCCCATTCCACGCATATCCAAAGAATATGTGGTATTTTTAGCCGAACACGGCTATGCCGATTTATTGACGCGTTTTAGTCAAGACGGGATTTGTCGCATTTTGCCTAGACACAATGATTTTTGTAAAAAATTGGGCTGGGAACATTTGCTCAATCAACATCATGAAACGCCCAATGATGACTTATATGTACTGATTCCAGAAATGCCAGAGTATCGTCAGTTTCAATTGACCCATACGGAAGACAAGCCTTTTATCATGGAAGAAATTCAATCATGGTTAAGCGATCATCCTCATTTACCCAGCGATCATGTCGAAGCCTTGATGATTATTCTCGATGAAATGACTGAAAATAGCTTATATGCTGCACCGCGAGATGGTAAAGGCGTAGCATATTACGTTAAAGGCGAATCCAGAGAATTATCTGAACATGAAGAAGTGCGTATCGATATTGCGGTAACGGGGGATATTTTAGGTTTGATGATTACTGACAACTGGGGAACGCTCATGCCCAGCGTATTCCTGAAAAATATTTCACGCGCAATGGATGAAGGTGTTGAGGCAGGCGTAGGTGGTGCTGGTTTATATATGATGTGGCGGTTATCTGATTATTTACAAATTCGTGTTCATCCACAACAACGCACTCAAGTCACCACTTTATGGGACATTAACGGTATTATTGATATGAATGTGGATTCAGGTGTTCAATTTCTTTATCACAGCGAGTATGAAGCCACTTATCAGAGCAGAGCATAACTATGACAACTACTTTTACTATTCAACCCATCACTGGCAAAGACTACCATTACGACTTTGTTGGCTCAATTGATGCTCACAGTGCAGCTACGTTAGAAGCATTATCTGATATACCCGCTGAATCACATGTCTTGCTGGACTTCAGTAAAGTTGAACGCGTCAACTCGATGGGCTTATCGCTATTATTAAAATTATTTGAACAGTGGGAAGGTCATCGTATTCGCGTAGAGGTGCAGAACTTAAACCGCATGGTAAATATGCTGTTTAAAATCACAGGATTAGGGCGTTTTGTACTCACAGAAGGACAAACAACCACCGCAGATGCTGAATCATCGCTCGTTAATCCAGAACCACCGCGCCATAGTGAACACGATACGACTCAAGCTCACGCAAAAGTTACCAATGAGAAACTGCATTTTGTTGCCAGTCTGCAATCTGGACAGCAACTCACAGGCTGGTATTTACTGAATACTTATTTACAACGGCGTTTAACCAGAGCTATTCATTTTGAACAATCGGTCGATACGCCTGATCCTAGCACCACTGATTTGTTGTTTGCCAAACCGTTTGAAGCTTGTTTAATGATTAAAAAACATGGCTTTATTCCTCTGATGCGCCCCATCGCGGAAGTGGATGAAGTAGTTATTCTCACCCGCGCTGACGATGTGCGCAGTTTAAGTGATTACGAAGATGTGACGGTTGGCACAGCAAGCGAAGGTAGTTTTGTTTATCTATTAGGGCGTTTTTTATGTGACGAAAGCGGCGTAGATTCATCAAAATTCACCTTTGATTTTTCGGGCAATGAAATAAAAGCCTTGCAATCACTCATTCGCAAAAAATGCGATTTATTGTTTATGCTGAAAAAGACCTATGAAGGATTATCTTCATTCAGTCATAGCAATGTCCGAAAATTAGACGAAAGCGTTACCGATTTTGCCTGTCATCTGTTTTGTGTTGCTCCGCATTTAAAAGATGAAAGTCAGGCACTGATTGATGTGTTAATGGCGATGGAAAATGATGAGCAAGGCAAAGAAATTCTAAAAGATATTCAAATCCAAGGCTGGCAAAAACCCGAAGCAGGTGAATTAAAAATGCTACAAATGGTTTATGAGCGATACGCTAAATAACCTTTAACTCGATAGAGCGAAAGCATCCAAAATAACAAACAACGTTTTTAAAATAGGAAGGCGCGAACGTTTCGCGCACTCGTAAAAGCACGTTACTGATGTTACGCACTAGCTACGAACTATCAATAGCTTACGGTCACTTTTGCTTCGTAAGTTATTGGTTTTTGGTTTTCCTGCGTAACATCAGCACGTTAGTTAATTCGTAAACCTCGGATGTTTTTTATCGTGCAGTAATTAACAATCACAACTGCAATCACCACAACTGCAAACATCGCAACAACCACAATCACCACAATCACCACAATCACAACAATCAGCGCATTGGCAGCATTTTCTAGTGCGTGACTCATTTTGTTGATTATTGGTATTAGCTACAAATAACGCATTATTGGCTCGTTGAATATTCCGCGTTAAGTTATGCAAACTTTGTTGCAATATTTCATTAAACAGTGGATTAACGGTACTTAAGTTGGCAGCACACATAAGCTCAACAATATGTTGCACCAGTTGCTGATAGTCTCTGGTTAATAAAGCGTACTCGTGTTCCAGTGTCGTGCTGTTTTTTTCAGTCGCACCAATAATTGGATTGTATTGTTTATTCTGACTATCTTTTTTTACATCTAATAACGCATCCGCTATGGTAATTAACTCGCCGAGTAATAACGTAATTTCAGCGATGGCGTTTTGAGTATCGGCAGAATCGTAGCAAAGCTCTTGAAAAATATGTTTGGCTAATAGCCCAGACATTTTAGTCGTGGTGGAAAAATCCGTGCTATTAGCGCGGATTAATAATAAATAAGTATCAAGAAATTGACGAGTTGGAGCAGTTAAATTAGTCAGAATAGGTTGAACTTTATGCTCAATAGATAGCCGTAAGCGTTTTTTATAAAAAGCAGGGGTATCTGTTTCACTATCAACCAGCTTTAACCAAACTAGCAACAAACAAAGCCCTGCGGCTTTATCAATTAACGGATCGCGTAAAATAAGTTTCTGTCCGCAGAATAATTTAGCAGGACAGGCACAGCTTTCTACGTTCATGCTCGCATAATTAGGAAATGCCGCCAGACTAAGCGTTAATTCGTGGTTAATAAAAAAACTTGCCGATAAGCCAAATTGTTGGCGCAAACTATAACAAATAGAGCAGTATAAATGCGAATAGTGTTGCTTAGACGGTGAAGATAGCTGACAAAAACGTGGTTTAAGATGACCAAGCATGATATTTACTCCAAACCATATTCTGAAAAATACATTATTCTATGCCTCTATTTTTTGCAGATTTAACCCTTAATTGATATTTAAGTTCATGGCAATAGATTCATCAGCATAGATAAACCGAGGTTTTAAAAACCTCGGAGCTTGTGATTAACGCGCATTCATCAAGTCAATAAAGTCATCGAACAAAGCTTCGACATCGTGTGGACCAGGACTGGCTTCGGGGTGTCCTTGAAAGCTGAACGCGGGGTAATCAGTGAATTTAATGCCTTGCAAACTACCATCGAATAATGAACGGTAAGTGGCGATAACATTGGCTGGCAAACTAGCTTCATTGACTGCAAAACCGTGGTTTTGACTGCTAATCATCACCCGACCTGTAGCAATTTCCTGCACAGGATGATTCGCGCCATGATGTCCGAATTTCATTTTTTCAGTTTTCGCACCACTGGCAAGAGCTAATAATTGATGCCCTAAACAAATCCCAAACACAGGGAGTCTCGTTGCCACGATAGTTTTAATCGCTTCAATAGCATAAGTACAAGGCTCAGGATCGCCAGGTCCATTGGATAAAAATACCCCGTCTGGATTCATTGCGAGAACCTCAGCCGCTGGAGTTTGCGCGGGAACAACAGTGACACGACAACCTCGATTGACGAGCAATCTTAGAATATTGCGTTTAATACCGAAGTCGAATGCGACAACGTGCTTGCTTAGGTTTTCGCCTTCTTGGTGAGCGTTGCGCAAATCCCAAGTATTTTCTGTCCACTGATATGATTCAGTGACGCTGACAACTTTGGCTAAGTCCATGCCTTTTAAACCTGCAAAACCATCAATGGCAGCGGTTGCAGTTTCCACACTCGCTGCGTTACCTGCCATGATGCAGCCGCGTTGTGCGCCTTTATCACGCAAGATGCGCGTTAATTTACGCGTATCGATTTCAGCAATCGCTACCACGTTATTATCAATCAGATATTGTTGCAACGTTTTTTCTGACCGCCAGTTACTCGCCATTAATGGTAAATCTCTAATCACTAAACCACTAGCAAACACCGCTCTGGATTCATCATCTTCGCTGGTTGTGCCTGTATTGCCGATATGCGGATAAGTTAAGGTGATAATTTGTTGGCAATAAGAAGGATCACTTAAGATTTCCTGATAGCCTGTCATAGCGGTATTAAATACCACTTCGCCGACAGAACAACCGTCTGCCCCTATCGATACGCCGTGAAATACGGTGCCATCTTCTAGCACTAATAATGCGGATTTAGTCAAACACGTCACCTCTAATGTACAAAACGGGATGACCCTGTGTGGATTCATCCCGCTATAAAAAATCTAATTGCGCCACTATACAAAATTATGCCGCTTTGGTCATCAACAATTTTAGCGACTAGAGTCCAAAGCAGGAGTCCAAAACAAGTTTTTGACGTTTTGTGTCGTCGAAGTCATGCCTTGGAATCCAAAACATAGCTGAGTAGATTGGTTTGTGTTGCTCAGGAATGCGGTGGAAACTGCAAGGGGCAAAAGTGATTTTGTCGTTGCGGGCATTAATTCAATCCGAAGGGCGATGGAAACAGTTTTGGGATAAAGTTGACCAATTTGGTGTTACTGCAACGCTTTATCAAGCAGTTTGGTTGACTGAGTCAGATGCTTTTCAGCAAAATAAAGTGTTCCATCAATTTCTTCTAAACGTAGTGATTGTAAACGTTGCCCTAAACACACAGGGCTTTGACATTCTCCCGTTTTAGGATCAAAGATAAATCCGTGCATGGAGCAGCGTAAATATTTTCCCGTTTCGTCAAAAACAGCGTCTTGTTCACAGTTTAAAGGGCGGTGCATGTGCATACAGTGGTTGATGTACGAGTATGCAATGCCTTCAAAAGCGAAGATAATGGCGGAAGTCGGTTGATTTTTAAAATCAATAGCGCGGATTAAAAAAGGGGTTTCGTCGAGTTCACGACGAGTACACACGGGTTGACGAGGTCGTTTGGTCATGACTATCCTTATTTTGAGGGTTGTTGGATTAGTCATCCCACATTTTTGCTAGCATTGTTAACCACGCATTCAGTCGGGCGGGTGTGAGGTCTTTTTGATTTTCTTGATCTAACACTAGACCGACAAACTGTTCATCGACAACGGCTTTAGAGGTTTTGAAGTCATAACCGTCCGTTGTCCATTCACCAATGAGGGTGGCATTACAGTGTTCAAACTGTTCGTATAAATAAAACATGGCATCAACGAATTCGTTGGGATAACTTTTTTGATTGCCTAGCCCATAAATTGCTACTTTTTTACCGCTAAAATCTTGACCTACAAGCGTAGGCAAAAATTCTTCCCAGCTTTCAGTGGCGTTCCCCGTTGATAATCCAGGTAATACACCTTCGCCATAAGTGGGCGTGCCTAAAATTAACACGTCATACATCAGCATATCGCTGACGCTGGCATTGCGTACATTGACGGGTTTAGCGGCAATTGTTGAACCTAACGCAGTGGAAATATCTTTGGCAATTCGCCGTGTATTGCCCGTATCGGTGCCAAAAAAATACCTATTTTAGTCATCGTTTCCTCGCAAAATGTTATTAGCTCAAAATAAACCTAAAAGGCAACACTATTTAAATTGTCAGGAGAAGCGGTATTTTTACGCCGTCTTACGATTATCCCTATCGAACCCCACCGCAGTTAATAAATCCAGCACATCGGCATCGACAATTTCTATGCCTATTTTTTTACAATAGCGTACTTCTTTTGGCGTAGGATTTTTGTTTAATACCCAGCCTCTGGGTTGGGCTGCATCGTGAGTGATGTCGCTCATGACCATGCGTTCTGAGTCACGGTTTAACGGTAGTCCGATGAACAAATAACGTTTGTCTTTACGGTAAGCTTTGAGAACATCAGGAATAGCAAATCCGCCCATTAATTCGGTGATGTAATCGACATAATCGGCATCAGAGGCGATAAAACTGGGTTCTGGTTTGGCTGTTCCCATCGGTTTAAATAGGATGGGGAAGGTGGGATCAAGTTGTTCTTGGGCAATAGAAAAATAGTCTTTGCCGTCATAGTGATAACAGTTAAAGCGAAAATTGTTGGCGGTAATCCTTGCTGCACCCACGATTAAAAAATGTTCTTCGTCTGCATAGCTGTCTTGCAATTGGCTATCGCGGTTTATGTCAACAATATAATTAGGTTTCCATTCAGCTAACCATTCATGCACAGCAGCTCGCGTCCATTCGGTTTCACCGTAGAGCTTGGTTAGGAATTGACCAAGGAAGTTTCTGCCACGCTTTAGCTCCAGATTCATTGCCGCTCTGGGAAATTCATACATGAGTTTAGGTGCCATCGGTTTGCCGTTGTTCATGGCTAAAATCAAACTGTTGCTATCGGCTGGCATCGCTGCACCCGTCAGTTTGTTTTTGGCATCAAACAGCACACCAGAGCCTAAATAAGGCACGACGGTGTTGTCGTACAATCCTTCGAGGATTTCGGAAAAAACGCTGATAGACATAATAACTTCCTAGGTTGGTGGTGAGTATGACTGCCAGTCCTTTAAAGGACTGGCAGTCATTAAAGCAACAGTGCTAATTAAACTCTGAGCAAGGCTTTTGCCATTTTTTCAGAGAGTTGTTCTTCAGTGAATTGCGGTTCATTGGGCGGGTAGAGCTCTACTTCATCCAAGTTAAAACCGTATTCTTTAGCCAGCGTGAGAATTTCTCTGAGTTTCATACAGGCTACTAATTTTTCTTTTAGTTCAGTATCGATTTTGGCTTGCTCTGAAAAAGCTTTAATGTCGGCGATTGCCATTGTTTTCTCCTGTTGGTTGTGAAAGTTTTTAATCCCCCTACCCCTTTTTTTCAAAGGGGGGAGGGGGATTTTCTAAACGCTATACGGCGTGCTAATCCAATCTTTTAACACCGCAATATCACGTTCGGGTAAATAAGAAAAATCCCCGCTAATATCTCTAAACACAGCAGCTCCCGTTTGTGGACTGACTAATTTGCCTTTTACTAAATAAAAAAACCACGCAAACGGATAGCCAGCTTGTCTGTCAAAACGAGTGAGTAGATTGTGTAAAGCAATGCCTTTTTTACCCGCAATGTCGTCTAAACGCGGAATGTTTTTGCTTTGGGTGTTAATTAATTCGATATTAATAATTTGTTCATTAAAGCGACCGATATGGCGATATGGACGCACGACCCAGTCTTCACACAAAGCGGTTTTTCCCGCAGTGCTACGATTCCAGTCATCCATAAAACGTTGCACAGGGTGTTCTTCAGGGTGGTGTTTATTGATTTCATCCATGAAAACCGCAACGTCAGTTTTACGTCGATAAGTGTAACGTGCCGTCCCAATAAAGAAGCTTTCAATACAGTCGGGTTCTAATGGGTCAATAAATTCTTCTAAGTCTTCAGGTGGCTGTAGGTCATTAACGAGCAGACGGTCAGATTGTTCGTGGGTTTTATCAATGTCGATTTGAATGAAATCTTCGGCTTTTTTGCCCGTTTGCATAACAAAATACAAGGTGTTTCCTGTTTGCCGCGTGGCAATCAGTTGTGAATCACGGGCGTGGTCAATCAAGGTTTGCAGATTTTTACCACATTCAATGTAAGTGCGTTCTGTCCATTCAATCAGGTTATTAGCAATACGGTTGCCACTCATATCGACGACACCGCCCAAGCGATACCATTCATCATCTGTGCGGGCTAAACGTACCGTGTATTCAGGCACTAAGGCTTGAATTTTTTTTAATAACACTTCGTCGTTTTGTGTTGGCAAGGTGTTTTTACAACAACTACTAATTGATTGTCCATCCAACATTATTAATCCTCCGCGTGTTGCGAGGCGTTTAAACGCTCGCGGGCAATCGCTTGTACATCGGGTTCTGAGTCGGCTAACAAACAGCCTAACTCCGCAACGGCAATGCGTTCAGCAACTGCATAACGCACCAGCCAATCGTCATCGCTCTGTAATATCGCTAAATCACTGGCTGGCAGTCGCTGAGCAATAATGCGCCGTACTTCAGGCGCATCGTCATTAATCATTAGCCCTAAACTGACTTCTGGTAAGCGTGTCGCCACTAATTTTCTGACTTGTAAATCTTTGTCACGAATCATGCGAAATAAACGCCCTTCAGGCAAACGTTTAGCGACAGTTAAACGCACGATATAATCTTTGTCGTTAGCCAGTTGTTCTAGTTCGTTAAGTGCAATACGGTCGGCTACCGTCATCCGCACTTCGCGATCTTCATCATGCAAAAAATATTGCAGTTGATTGGTTGCTATACGGTAAGCGACAGCCCGTCTGACCACTTCATCTTCATCATCTATCAAGGCAAGCAAGGCTTTTTGAGGTGCGTAACGCACAGCACAAGCGCGGCGTTCCCAAAAATTGTCTTGCAAATATCGCTCGGCATAAACAGGATTAACCCGAAAAAACCGATCAATCTGCCGTCCACTGTGTGCCATTACGCAGGTATCAGCTGGCATACAACGCCCCATTAACAAGGTTTTGCCACGAAAGGGACAAAGGCTGCAATCGGCTTGTGGCACACTGACTGGATCACTCATGTCATTAATCGTCAGCAATCAGTTCAGCAACAACAATGCCCGTCGCGGCTTCATAATCATTAGTCATTTTCAAACAGTGTTCGCGCCCGTCAATCAAATACAGATTAAATTGTTCAGTTTCTAGGACGGGTGTGCGGTCACTAATGTCATCATCGTAACAATAAGTAAAATGTAGCGGCGCAAATTCAGCCCTTAATTGAGTGATTAATGCGTCATCCAAATAAGCTGAAGCAATGCGTTTTACGACCGCTTGCAGTTGTACCTCGGCAATCATTCGACCACCTCTTCTGCCTCATGCGCAACAAAACGCGCTTCTGGATTAATCCCCATTACTTTGGCTAACCAAGGCGGTGGCTTGTTTGCTAATACCTGCTGTAACTCAGATATTACCTCGCTAATAGCAGTCACTTCGGGTAATTTAATCGGGTGTATACCTGTCTTAACGATTTTTGCCGCAGCAGGACCACCCACTGAAACCAAGTACAATACTTGGCAATCGCGTATCAATTCAGACCTAAAACGATTTTTGTCTTCTTCAAGCGCACTGGCTTGTTGGGTATCACGGACATCAATCAATCGTGCTTCGCTGGCTGATACTTGATACACCATGAATTGCTTGCATGAACCAAAATGACCATCGACTTTAACCGTGTCATCACTGGCGCAGGCGATGCGTATCGAACTGGGCATTTCGCCTTCGTGATAAGGTGTAATCGGATGACTGCCAGTCCTTAAAGGACTGGCAGTCATGTCTTCAGACGCTGGATGTTTTAGCGCGTGGACGGCTTTTTTCAATAATGGTTCTTCGATTTCCGAAAATTCACCCTCGTGGGCAGTTTTCAGAGTTTTTAAATTAAGCGTAGCCAATTTTTCTTCGGTAATGGGCAGCCCCAACTCTGCCGTTAACACGGTCATTAAGCGTTGGATGGTCGTATCGGGCAAAGCGCGTGCTGCCAGCCCGATACGCAGAGCCAGTTCCCGTGATAGCGTGTTCTGGCTCATCTGATTACCCTGCTATCGGTAGAATGCAGTTGTCGATAGGACAAACACGCACACATTGGGGCTTATCAAAATCACCTTCACATTCGGTGCAGGTTTTTCTATCGATTTTAAAAACGATCGCGCCTTCGGTAATTGAATCGGTGGGGCAGACGGGTACACAATCGCCACATGAAATACATTCGGCTTCAACAATATAAAGTGCCATTATTCTTCTCCTGAATCTAAGCGTTTTGCGCGTAAGGTAACGGGAAAATCGGGTTGTGCCTGTGGTTCAAAATAATATTTTGAACCGTCGCTGAGTAAGACTTCACCGCCCCACAACTCTGGACTATCGAACTCAACAGTTTCCGCGATTTCTTCCAAGTCTTTCTTGGGAACGTAGAAAATCAATTTGCCTTCGGCATTTTTTTTCAGCATGACACTGGGCATGAGGATTCTCCGTTATGCGCATTTAGTAGAACGTAGGTTGGGTTAGGCGGTAGCCGTAACCCAACGTATTCGGGTAGTGGTGTTGGGCTATGCTATCGCTAACCCAACCTACAAAACTAACGAACCAAGTCGTAATTGTAGTCAGTTGTTCCCATGCCACGCGTGTCTTTATCCAATTGTTCCAGCACCGCGTTGACCAGTGTGGTCAGCATATACATCGCGCCTTCATAACCTAAAGTGGTCATGCGGTGCAAATGATGGCGATCAAAAATGGGGAAGCCAATGCGGATTAATGGCACTTCAAATTCTTCGCCTTTGTACAAAGTGTCACGTTGAATAAATTTGCCGTACGAGTTGCCAATCATGAAATCTGGCTTGTTAGTGAATACCAAAGAACGGAAATGCCACAAGTCTTTGCCTGCATGAATTTGGGTGTTTTGACCGTAAGGTGAATCTGCACACAATTTGCTGATGGCTTTTACCCAACGTTTGTTAGCGTGGTTACACAATACGTCGGTAGGTTCTGCGCCCAATTCCAATAAGAATTGGGTCATACCCAAACAGAAGTCCGCATCACCGTACAGGGAAAACTTTTTGCCATGTAACCAAGTGTGTGAGTCAGTCATCATGTCAACTAAACGACCACGTTCTAATTCCAACGAGGCGGCAATTGGTTTGCCAGTCAGTTCAGACACTTTCATCAAAAATTCGTCAGTCCACGCCAAGCCCATTGGGATATTGATAGCGGTAACAGGTTGATGCCATGTATCTTTAATGTACTTTTTGGTTTTATCCAACTGCCAAGGTTGTAACAACAGGGTATCTATTGCATTGGGTGCATCTTTGATTTCAGCTTGGGTTGTACCGCCTGCATACAAACGGAACGTACCGTCAGCTGGGGTATCCAACACTTCAGACGGATCACTTAACAGTGTGTAATCAACGCCCATTTCTTTCATCATGCGGTGCATGACACGGAAATTGCCTAAGTAAGTTTCAAAACCAGGAACGAGGTTGATTTTGCCGTTAGAGCCGACTTTTTTATCATCCATCGTGGTGCGAGTGAAATACTTAATCATACCCTCAAACATGTTGTCCCACCCTGTGGTATGGCTACCGACAAAGCTAGGCGTATGCGCATAAGGCGTAGGGAAATCTTGTTCGATGTGACCTCCATTTTTCGAGTTATTGATGAAGGCGTTTAAATCGTCACCGATAACTTCAGCCATACAAGTGGTTGATACCGCGATAATGTCTGGTTTGTACAAGGCTTTGCAGTTTTCTAAACCTGCCATCATATTTTTCTGACCACCAAATACCGCCGCATCTTCCGTCATAGAATCTGATACACAAGACACGGGTTCTTTGAAATGACGGTTAAAGTAAGTACGGAAATACGCTACACAACCTTGTGATCCATGCACATAAGGCATGGTTTTTTCAAACCCTAATGCACACAACACCGCGCCTAAGGGTTGACAAGCTTTAGCTGGGTTAACAGTCAGGGCTTCGCGGTTAAAATTAACTTCTTGGTATTCTTTGGTCGTTGTCCATTGAAATACTTCATCAATTTTTTCTTGCGGATGACGCTCTTCGTAACTGTCGCGTTTGTTTTGCAAGTTATCCTTGTATTCGTCAGTACGAAATAACGGATAACTGGCTTGGATGTTGTCAACGTCTTGGCTCATGATAATTCTCCTAACGCACCACTAATCTGTGGATAACGTGTAAGTGTAAAAATGTAGGGGAGCAATCCCTTTTGGTTGCCCTAATCACCAAGGGCAGGCATAAAACCTGCCCCTACGATTATGAAATTACGCGCTAGCAGCAACTGCTATCGGATCGTTATCTGCTTTTTTCCAAGGCACTTGAACTTGTTTCCAGCAGGGGTTATTCAAGGTCATATCCATATCACGGGCGAAAATAGCAAAACCGTCATAACCGTGATACGGGCCTGAATAATCCCATGAGTGCATTTGACGGAAAGGAATACCCATTTTTTGGAAAATGTACTTTTCTTTAATGCCTGAACCAATCAAATCAGGTTTCACGCGTTTAACAAATTCTTCAAATTCATAGCCAGTGACATCGTCATAAATCAGGGTGGCATTGCCCATTTCTTTGATGGTACGGTCATAGTCATCGTTATGACCAAATTCATAACCAGTACCGACTACTTCCATGCCTAAATCTTCATACGCACCGATAACGTGGCGTGGACGTAAACCACCGACATACAACATCACGCGTTTGCCTTGTAGACGTGGTTTGTATTTAGCGATTACAGCCTCATATTCGGCTTTATAACGCTCGATAACACGCTCTGCCCCTGCTTGGATGGTTTCATCAAACAAGGCGGCAATTTTGCGTAACGATTCAGCAATTTTGGTTGGACCAAAAAAGTTGTACTCAATCCAAGGAATCTTGTACTTTTCTTCCATGTGCCGTGCGATGTAGTTCATCGAGCGATAGCAATGTATCAAGTTCAGTTTAACTTTCGGGGTTTTTTCCATTTCGGCAATAGTGCCGTCACCTGACCATTGGGCAACAACACGCAAACCCATTTCTTCCAGTAATGTCCGTGAAGACCACGCATCACCACCGATGTTATAGTCACCGATAACCGCTACGTCATAAGGCGTAGTTGGGAAACTTTCGTCACCATCACGGTTTTCTAATACCCAATCCCGAATTGCGTCATTGGCAATGTGATGACCTAATGACTGAGAAACACCACGGAAACCTTCACAACGTACAGGTACAACAGGTTTATCGATTGCTTTGCTGGCTTTTTTAGCGACGGCTTCAATATCGTCACCAATCAAACCAATCGGGCATTCAGACTGAATACTGATACCTTTGTTAAGTGGAAATAACTCTTCAATTTCCAACATGATTTTGGCAAGTTTCTTATCACCGCCAAACACAATGTCTTTTTCCTGAAAATCTGAAGTAAAGTTCATGGTACCAAACGCATTAACGCCCGTTGTACCAACGTAGTAATTACGACGACCTGCGCGTGAATACTGACCACAACCCACGGGACCGTGAGAAATATGAATCATGTCTTTAATTGGACCCCAAACCACCCCTTTAGAACCTGCATAAGCACAACCGCGCACGGTCATAACGCCAGGTAAAGATTTACGGTTTGAAGTAATACATTTGTTTGATTTTTCCAGCGTGGGATCATTTACTGCTAAATGTTTAGCGCGATCTTTTTTTGCTGCTTCTGGATAGACTTCTAGCACTTCTTGAATAAGGGCTTCGGTCTCTTCTCTGGTTAAAGCTGCCATAATAATGCTCCTACCATAATGTCGTGAGTAATCCCTCACAGACAGGTTTTAGGATGGAATAGTAGGGTACGCGATGCGTACCCTACAGTTGTTCGGTTTTAAGCAACAGCTTCAGCGGAAGCGGTTACACCAACGATAGATTCATCTACTTCATCGATGATGCCGAATTCCATCATCAATTCTTCCAGCTCATCCATCGTGATGGGTGTTGGGATAATGAAATTTTTGTTATCACGAATTTTGATCGCTAACTGACGATATTCATCGGCTTGTTTAGCTTGGGGTTCGTATTCGATAACGGTCATACGGCGAATTTCAGCGCGTTGAACAACGTTGTCGCGTGGTACAAAATGAATCATGGTGGTGCCGATTTTTGCAGCGAGTGCAGAAATTAATTCATCTTCACGAGCTGTTTCACGAGAGTTACAAATCAAACCAGCCAATCGCACTGAACCAGAGTTTGCATATTTCACGATACCTTTAGCGATGTTATTCGCTGCATACATCGCCATCATTTCGCCTGAACAAACGATGTAAATTTCTTGGGCTTTGTTTTCACGAATTGGCATAGCGAAACCGCCACACACTACGTCACCC
>CAIUVX010000013.1 GCA_903902705.1 uncultured Methylococcales bacterium | reverse complement strand
TTTTGTTTCTTTTATTTTTAAACTATTCTCTTCTTGGGCAGATAATTGTTCTTTTAAGAGCATCACGAAAAACCGTTTTATTTGTCTGGTTTATTTTCTGTGAATATGTATCAATCAATTTAATATCAATAGGCTCTTCACCTTTTTCTGTCCATGCGCCAGAGATGTTTGCCGCCCAACGAGAAATAAGAATAACTGTTTTAATATCTGGTTTTTTTTCAATAAAATTAATTACAGCATTATTATAATCAACCTCATCAATATTATTATCACTTTTTATATATTTTTTTTCAATTCCCAACAAAAAAGGGACGCTTGACTGTGTTATCATATAACCAGAAATATTGCTAATAACGGCTTGTTGCTCCATTGCAGGAATTAATGCAGCCGCATGAGAGTCCCCAATCAATGCAAATATCGGTTTAGAATTCTTATTCCCAACTATTGGAGGTTGTATCCCTTTCCCAATTTTCGCTGTTTCCTGTTCCCATTTCCAGTGGAGATTCCATACTGGATCATTCTTAGCTTTATCCACGGTCTGTGTGATTTGAGGGCTAATCCTCCAACCTATTCCATTCTGAAGATGAATAACAACACCGCCACAAATAAACACGATCATCACAATCCCTGACAACACAAAAAGACTGTTTCGATCAGATAACAACGCATCTTTACCTCTAAATGGCTGCTCGATAAATTTCCATGACAGCGAGGCGAGTGTAAACGAAGCGATAATGATCATTGCACTATCATACCCATTCATCGGCCTGAACAACAGGTATTTTGTGAAGGCAACGAGTGGCCAGTGCCAAAGGTAGAGGGAGTAAGAGATGAGCCCAACAAAGACCAGAGGAGGCGATGTAAACATTTTTTGCGCTAAATACGTACCCCCCCCCCTGCCGCTGTGAATAATCATGCCAGAACCCAAAACCGGCAGTAATGCGGCAAGTCCCGGAAATGGAGTTGCCTCTGTGTACAGAACAATGCTCCAGGCAAGTAATGCCATACCACCAAAAGCCCCAAGATTTTTACCCCAATTTGAGGATGGGGCGGGAATAACACCGAGAGCGAGCAGCGAGCCAGCAAGTAATTCCCATGCTCTGGTCGGAACAAGATAAAATGTTGCTCCGGGATGATGAGCAACACCATAGACGCTGGCCACAAATGAAAGAACGAAGGCTGCCAGAACTATCGGCAGATAACGGCCTTTCAGGTACCTTCCAATGAGCATGAGCAGGATGGGAAAAACAATATAAAACTGTTCTTCGACTGCGAGAGACCATGTATGCAGCAGCGGTTTTTCGAGCGATGAAGCATCGAAATAGCCTGATTCGCGCCAGAAAAGAATGTTGGACGAAAAGAGCGTGGTTGCGATAATGCTTTTTCCAAGGTTTTTAAATGCGCTTTGGTCAAACAGATAAGCGCCAACCGCCAAAACAAAGAACATGACAGGAAAGAGTGCAGGAAAAATCCTTCTGATCCTGCGTTCATAAAATCTTGCGATAGAAAACCGGTTTTCCCTGACATCCTTAAGAATGATCGACGTGATGAGATAACCGGAAATGACGAAAAAAATGTCAACGCCGACGAATCCTCCGGAAAAACCCGGAACTTGCGTGTGAAAGAACAGAACGGCGAGCACTGCAATAGCCCTAAGGCCATCGATGTCCGGGCGGTATTTGAGATCCATACGAATTATAGGTGTGAATAAATCAAAAGGGTCTCAAAGAATATCCGGCAGCAAATCGACCGTTCTCCGTGCACGCTCTCGCCATTCCGGGCGGGCCTGTTGCAGTCGGGCCCGGAATGCATCGTGTTGCTTCTCAAGGGTGCAGAATTTCTCATCGAGCTTTTCGAAGGAAATAGTTTCCAATGGCAGTCCATAGTCACTGAGCCCTGCCAACTCAAGAAAGCCTTCCATTTTTTCCTCGTAAACAACAGCAATGAAAGGTGTGCCCATTTTGGCTGCAAAAATATTGGAGTGATAGCGCATACCGATAACTGCATAAAGCTTTGATATGACATACTGCTGAACATAGGTATCCGGTTTGTCACTCATAACATGCACCCCTTCGCCAGCAAATGCTTGCAGATAATTGTAGTCGTTCTGATTACCGAAGAGTTGCGGAATGAGCAGGACACCATATCCACGGTCGGTCAGTGACGTAATCATCTGCCGTGCCGTTGCCTCGATGCGTTCGAGCAACTCTGCGTCCTTACCCAGAGTGACATGCCATTTAAAATCGGAAATGGTCATACCGACAACACGAGGATACGCGGCCAGAAATTCGCTCAGTTCCGGATATCCGGCAAGCTGGCGCTCGGCATCCGCGCTATCGACGTCGTCCATGAAGGCCAAATCCATAGTGACATGAACATTCTCCTTGATGCCGATTGTTTCAAGATATTGCCGGGAGGTATCTTCACGAACACAGAACAGAGCAGGCGTTTGCAGCAACATGTTGCGCGTTGGTTGCGGCATCGCAGAATCATAGGGTCCCATAGAAGGGGCACACACCACCATCGGCACATGAAATATCCGGGCACACAGGAATGGCGTGAGATACTCGAGTTGTTTGCTCCAGAAAAACCGGTCGTTTATAACTGAGCCTCCGGGGGGATAGACAATCAGATCCGAATTTTTCAGAATACGAACCATCATGTTCAGCGTCTGGTTCTGGCCAATCAGACCCTCTGAAAAAACCGAATGCCAGATGTCCCATGCCGATGCCTTGAACTGGCAGGATTCATAGTTTATTCGGGTATATCAGGGAACCATGTTATCGGGTTCTTGTCCTTGAAAAGAACAGTAATCTGACAGCCAGGATAGCGTTTTTGCAGTTCTGCCCACAAGGGTCGATGAGCTGCCTCATCCCCCCTGTTATTCCAGTGTGCGTTTACTACGGTAATTTGCATCTGTAAGAAGCGTTCGCGAGAATTTTAATTATCCTACACTGATCATCACTATCCAGTGTGGGATAAATTGGCAGGCAAAGAACGCGTTTGGCAATAGCCTCAGCAGATGGCAGATTGCCTTGAAATGCAGAAGAAAGTCCTCTATACATAGGAAATTCAGTGATCAATGGGTAAAAATAACGCCGACAATGAACCCCGCAGTTTTTCATGTGTTCATGCAAATCATTCCGTGAAAGCAAATAGTCGGATTCTACAAGAATCGGAAAATACGAGGCATTCCTTTTGATATTTTCCGGTACATCAGGGACAGTAATTCCAGCAATATTAGATAATTCTTGACGATACAGTTCATCGATTTTCATGCGACGTTCGAGTGCAGCATCAATATGCTGCAACTGCAGCAAACCGAACGCAGCATTGACTTCACTCATCTTGCCATTAATACCAGCAGCAATTACCGTTGTTTCGCCTACAAACCCAAAATTTTTCAGGTTATCAATATGCTGTTTTGTCTTGGAATCAGGGCATACAATTGCTCCACCCTCAAAGGTATTAAATACTTTTGTAGCGTGGAAACTTAGTATTGACAAGTCACCATGTTGCAGAACACTCCCACCTTCATCTTCCACTCCAAAGGCGTGAGCAGCATCGTAGATGACTTTTAAATTGTAGTTATCTGCTATCTTCTGGATTGCCTTGACATCACAGGGATTGCCATAACAATGGACTGGCAAGATGGCTGTTGTCTGCGGTGTTATCGCTGCTTCAATTTTTTTGGGATCGAGATTAAATGTTGCAGGATCGATATCGACAAACACCGGCTTAATGCCGTTCCACAACAGTGAGTGAGCCGTTGCAACAAACGAATATGGAGTTGTAATCACTTCGCCAGTTATCCTAAGCGCTTGTAATGCTGTTACCAGAGCAAGTGTCCCATTTGCAAATAATGCAATATGATTAACACCCAAATACTCACAGAGTGCTTCTTCGAGTTGCTGGTGAAAGGGTCCATTATTAGTTAAACGCTTGTTTTCCCAAATTTTTTCGAGATAAGGAATAAACTCATCCAGGGGAGGTAAGTATGGTTGAGTAACATAAATAGGTGTTTGATTCATTTGCAATATCGACTAAAATGAAATTATTATTAATGCCAGAACCCCCTTATAAACAGAGTAAATCACGAATTCACACAGCTTGGTTATATTTATTTGCCTGATGGTTGGTGTGACTCCAATGTCAACCAAGAGTGGACTGATATGCGACTTTTCGGAGATGATGGGTAAAGAAACCGTCCAGCAAGGATGACTGCTTTCATAGAGGGACTGTGTCTATTTTGAGAGAGCGAGATGACTCTGCTCTTACGGGTGCAATGATTTGCTGATACGTCCCTGTGCGCTTGATCCCGCCATCGGCAAGTTCCACAACCTGCATACAATTTTTCAGTGTCGTCAATCGATGTGCGATTATCAGCACCGTAAGATCATCCCCCAATCCTTCGATAGCCTGCATCACCGCCTGCTCAGTTTCATTATCAAGAGCACTTGTTGCTTCATCGAAAATGATAACATCCGCCTGTTTGTAGAGTGCCCGGGCAATGCCAATACGCTGCCGCTGACCACCAGAGAGCCGAACACCTCGTTCGCCAACATGGGTCTGGTACTTCTTCGGCCAACTTTCGATAATATCGGCAATCTGCGCTTGACGCGCCGCTCGCTTAACCCTGCTATGGTCAATTTTCCCCTTCGGCAACCCAAAGGCAATATTTTCCTCAATAGTACTATCGGCAAGGAAAATTGCTTGCGGAACATGGGCGATATGCGCCTGCCATGCAGCAATTCCCGATTTAAAAATGTTAAATAGAAATATATCAATTAAGCCCAGCTATCAATTTTATGGCATATAGATTTCCGTTACCACAAAAAAGCGGTTATTCGGAGAGATTAATCGAGACATAAAAATGAAATATATTTAATGTTTTTGCAATAAGACTAAGGCATCAATTGTCTATTTAACCTGATTTTATATATAAAATTGAGGGCTTTTGTTTTTGGATACCATATACAATAGCATCGTAAATCTCATTCATGCT
>CAIUVX010000012.1 GCA_903902705.1 uncultured Methylococcales bacterium | reverse complement strand
TATTTCTGAATTTACCAAACCCGAAGCGGATACTGGTGTTATTGAATGGTTTAATAATGTAAATTCTGACGATTTATATTTAAGCGTCATCAATATAGGTGAAATCAAAAAAGGCATTAATAAACTACCTGCTTCCAAGAAAAAACAGGATTTATTATTTTGGTTGGAAACCTTATTTGAAGATTATCATAATAGAATTTTAACTGTTGATTTAGCTGTAATGGAAAACTGGAGTTTAATCGTTGCCAACGCTGAAAAAAAGGGGCAATCTGTTGCTTCTATGGATAGTATTATTGCCGCAGTTGCTTATACTCATCATTTAACATTAGTCACACGCAATGAACGCGATTTTTATGCCTGCAATATTCCTATGATTAATCCTTGGATATTGTGAATTTAATACACTAAATAACAGATGTTGTACGATATAAAAATCCCTGATTATAAATATATTCGCTTTGCAAAAATTAAGTTCTTTATATAACATCCAAAACCTGTTTTGGACTCCAGATACTATTTAAACTACATATTAAACCATGACAAAAAAAACAGGCGTATTACTGGCAAATTTAGGTTCACCGACTGCTCCGACAACTAAAGCGGTGCGGAAGTTTTTGGGTGAGTTTCTGTGGGATAAGCGGGTAGTGAATATTCCGCGTCCTGTGTGGTGGGTTATTTTGAACTTTTTTGTATTACCGTTTCGTCCAAAAAAATCAGCTCATGCTTATCAAGCAGTATGGGATGCAGAAAAAGGCTCACCATTAGCTTTTTTTACTCGTCAACTTGCTGAAAAAGTCGCTGGGCAGTTAATAGCGAAAGATATAACGGTGGATTATGTGATGCGTTATGGCGAGCCATCAATGGCAACCCAATTGCGCCGATTTAAAGACCAAGGCATTAACAATATTATTATTCTACCTTTGTATCCACAATACTCGTCAACCACAACGGCTTCTATTTATGATGCGTTAATTAATGAGCTGAATACATGGCGACATTTACCCAGTTTTCGCTTTATCAGCGATTATCATCAAAACGAAGCTCATATTGCTGCGATTGCCGATTCAATTACTCAGGCATGGAAAGAGCAACCAAAAAATGATTTATTGGTGATGTCATTTCATGGCTTACCTGAGCAATTGACTAAATGGGGTGATCCGTATTTTTATCAGTGCCAAAAAACTGCTACATTAATTGCGGAAAAATTAGACTTAGCTGACAGTGAATGGATGCTGGTTTTTCAATCTCGTTTTGGTAAAGCGCAGTGGTTAAAACCTTATTGTGTGGATACGTTACAAACTTTACCTACGCAAGGGATTAAAACTGTTGATCTAGTTTGTCCAGGTTTTGCGGTGGATTGCTTGGAAACGTTAGAAGAAATTGCCATCACTAATAAAGAATTTTTTATTGAAGCGGGTGGTGAGCAATATCGCTATATTCCTGCATTGAATGACAGCGATGCACAGGTTAATAGTATTATCAGCTTGCTTGAACTATAGTATCAATACGATTTTTTCGACAAGAAATGGGGGAGGACAACAGATGATCATAGGTACTGCATTAAGCAACAGCGCGACCAAAGCTTTATTATTAGGCAGCGGTGAACTAGGCAAAGAACTGACTATTGCATTGCAACGTTACGGCGTTGAAGTGATTGCCGTTGATCGTTATGCCAATGCCCCTGCACATCACGTTGCGCATCGTAGTCATGTCATTGATATGACTGATGGCGAAGCGGTCAAAAAATTGATTGCCTTGGAACAACCTGATTTTATTATTCCCGAAATCGAAGCCATTGCCACTGCCACGCTAGCTGAGATTGAAGCCGAGGGCTTATGCACGGTTGTTCCCAATGCTAGAGCGATTCAATTAACTATGAATCGAGAGGGCATAAGAACCTTGGTCGCAGAAACGCTTTCCCTGCCTACTTCACGTTATGCGTTTGCCGAGTCTTTTGATGAATTAAAAACCGCTGTCGAGTCTGGTATCGGTTATCCGTGTTTCATTAAGCCGACCATGTCATCATCGGGCAAAGGGCAATCGATGGTAAAAAGTCCAGAGCAATTGCAAGCTGCGTGGGACACTGCCAAAGCCAGTGGGCGTGTGAATACAGGCAAAGTGATCGCTGAGGCGAAAATCGATTTTGATTTTGAAATTACTCTGTTGACCGTTCGGGCTTTAAATGCCGACGCTGAAATACAAACCTATTTTTGTGAAGCTATCGGACACGTTCAGGAACAGGGTGATTACCGTGAAAGCTGGCAACCACAAACCATGACTCCTGCCGCGCTTGCCTTGTCCCAAGACATTGCCGCTAAAGTCACGACTGAAATTGGCGGCTTAGGTTTATTTGGTGTGGAATTATTTATAAAAGGGGATGAAGTCTGGTTTAGCGAAGTTAGCCCTAGACCACACGATACAGGCATGGTGACTATGGTCACACAAGCGCAAAATGAATTTGAATTACACGCCAGAGCCATTTTGGGCTTACCTGTGGCAACGCATTTAGAAAAAGTGGGGGCGAGTGCGGTAATTTTGGGTGGTATCAATGCAAAAGCAGTGGTTTATGAAGGCTTAGCACAGGCACTTAGCGTACCCGATAGTGAAGTGCGTCTATTCGGTAAACCTGAAGCCTTTACCAATAGACGAATGGGTGTTGCGTTAGCGAGTGCCTCAACTGTTGATAAAGCGCGAGCAAAAGCAGTTAAAGCAGCCAGCCTAATAGTGGTTAAATCTAACGAATAGAAGGGCATGGATATGTTGAAAATTACAGTTGTTTCATTGGCATTGCTTACCTCAACTCAGGTAATGGCGGATGTGTATAAATATGTGGATGCGGGTGGTCACGTTTTTTACACCGATGAGCCTAGAAATAAACTGTATAAACGCATCATAAAAACCCCGATTCATCCTCCATCGGTAGCATCCGCTAGTCCATTTATGGCTGCTGTTCTTAAGCGGCATACTTTTTCAGGTGTCAATAAAGCCAAATATAACGAGCTGATTGAAGATGCTGCCCAACGTCATCAAGTAGATGCAAAATTGCTTCACGCGGTGATTCAAACTGAATCCGCTTACAATTCAACCGCTATTTCTTCAGCGGGCGCAGCAGGTTTAATGCAGTTAATGCCAGCCACTGCACAGCGATTCGGCGTTATTAATCGCAATGACCCCGATCAAAATGTTGAAGGCGGTACCCGTTATTTAAAATATTTGCTTACTCTATTTGGCCCTCGATTAGACTTGGCCATCGCCGCTTATAATGCGGGTGAAAATGCAGTTATCAAACACAACAACACCATTCCACCCTACCGTGAAACCCAAGATTATGTGCGCCAAGTATTGGCTTTGTATAAACAATAAATTTTGGGTTGCCCAAAAGACGGCACGCGGCTGAATTCGGTGAGTCAAAATTCGAGAACAGCCATTATTTAGGTGATTTCTTTCTATACCAAACAAACAGCGTGGTAGCGACAACGGCTACGACTAACAATATTAAAATCGGGTGTTCGTAAACTGTTTCAACAACCGCACCTATACCATGTGTTGTACCGCGAGAATAAGGTCCCATGATTTTTGCCCCTGTTTTTTGATAGTTATAAAAGGTTTAGAACGCCAAAATATGTTTTGGATTCCTGATGAGTTACTTGCACACAGCATTTTGATCAAAACAGAGATTACTGTCCATAATTAAAATTTATAGCTTATATTTCTCTCACCCAACCACATACCGCTTAGACTCCTCCGCAACTTCTTTAACCAACTTAGGCACAAGATATTATTCGATGTGGTGGCGTAATATTAAGCGGTCATTCACCCAACAAGTGGCGGCGAGTGATTGCCCATATCAAAATCAATTAATGAACAGATTATGAAATATCGATTAGCAACTTTACTTTTGTTGAGTTTTTCTTGTTACGCTTTTGCCGATGATGCTTGTGACACTGACAAAGATGGCATTATATCTGGTAGTGAGCAATACTTATGTTCCTATTCGGAACACAAAAAATCAGTGCGTAGCGACAATACTATATTGCCATTTTTCAGCACTGGACAGCAAACAGTCACACCAACGCCTAGCCAACAACAACGAGTTACCGTTGTGCGGGATGCAAACGGTAAAATTCACCGAAGTGAGTCAGCAAAAAACGACTTTAAAAGACAACACCCTTGCCCAGCAAATGGACATACTTCTGGTTCATGTCAAGGCTATGTCATTGATCATATCAACCCATTAGCGTGTGGCGGTGCGGATGATCCAAGCAATATGCAATGGCAAACAGTGTCTGCGGGGAAAGCTAAAGATAAAACGGAACGCGATAATTGCCAACAACCCAAAACAGCCAATAGTCAGCCTGCACAAAGAACACATAAAAGAACATATAAAAGTAATTCAGGCTATGGCGCGTCTAATAATTCAGGCAGTGGAAAAGTTTACACGGGTTCGCGGGGTGGTCGTTATACGATAACGTCAAGTGGACATAAACATTATATAAAACGTTAAAACGTTATGATGTGGTAATAATGGTATCGGGCATGAGTAGG
>CAIUVX010000011.1 GCA_903902705.1 uncultured Methylococcales bacterium | reverse complement strand
TTTGTCTCTAAACCAAGGTTTTATCGGTCTGCCTTTCCTCTTTTCTATCAGGTATCCTAACCTAATAAAAAATCATTATGTTACTTTGCGTGTAACATACAAGGTTTTAAAAACCTCGCAGGTCTAGTAACGTTACCCGTCATAACTAAACTGACGATGTACTAGGCACAAATACCTACTTCAATCTTAAACATTAATAAGTTTTCATCAATCCATCCAAGGTCAATTTACAGCTAGGCACAAATACCTGCATAAAAAAAATAACTTCGGGCTGTTGAGATTCTGCAATCTTTAACGCTAACTGCTCGGAGGCGGTTTCAAATTCTCGATTGCCCGCTTTTAATTCCGACTGACATTTTAAATAGGCGGAGATTTTATCGGCGGCTTTAATCAGTTCAAGATGGGCGGCTGGAATTTGGTCATGCTGAATCAGGGCGCGAAAATCCGTTTGTAGCTCTTCGGGCAATAATGCCAATAATTCAAATTCGGCGCGTTGTTCAATCTGTTTATAGGCGGCGTTAATTTCGGGCGAGTGGTATTTAATTGGCGTGGGTAAATCGCCTGTTATCACTTCGGTGATGTCATGATACAAGGCAGCAGTGGCGACTGCATTGGCATCGATTGTGCCATTGTAATAACGGTTTTTGATTAAGGCGAGGGTGTGAGCAATGACAGACACTTCCCAGCTATGTTCCATAACATTTTCTTCGTGGGCGTTGCGCTTCAATCCCCAGCGTTTAATCCAGCGTAATCTTGATAAATAGGCGTAAAAACTACTTGTTAGCGTGATGGGTTTCATGATTTTCTGTTATGGTGTTAGTTTTTTTAGACACTATAAAACATTATGTTGATTCAGTGGT
This sequence comes from uncultured Methylococcales bacterium, assembly GCA_903902705.1. Taxonomy (GTDB): domain Bacteria; phylum Pseudomonadota; class Gammaproteobacteria; order Methylococcales; family Methylomonadaceae; genus UBA4132. The sequence continues at coordinate 13,461 of CAIUVX010000011.1, read as the reverse complement.
ATCCCGGTCACATGCACAAGGCGAGCAAAGAAGTTAAGCTTCTGATGCCGCAGGTCGATTTAATTATTGAAGTTATCGATGCTCGCATTCCTTTTAGCAGCCAAAATCCAATGATTGCCGCGCTACGCGGCGATAAACCCACCATCAAAATTCTCAGTAAAAGTGATTTAGCTGATCCTGAGATGACACAACTCTGGCAAACTTATTTAGAGCAAGAACACGGTGTAAAAACTTTGGCTGTCACCAGCCAAAACCCCGAAAAAATTCGCCAACTGATTGATTTATGTCACAAGTTATTTCCTGACAAAGCAGAAGATGGTAAGTTAATTAACGCGTTGATTATGGGTATTCCTAATGTCGGCAAATCGACTTTAATAAATATCCTTGCTAGTCGAACCATTGCAAAAACAGGCAATGAACCCGCCGTGACTAAAATGCAGCAACGCATTGATTTGGGCAATGGCATTATTTTATTCGATATGCCAGGGTTGCTGTGGGGCAATGTGGAAAATCGTAACAGCGGTTATCGTTTGGCAACGACTGGCGCGATTCGAGACACGGCAATAGATCATGATGATATTGCATCTTTTGCCGCTGAGGTGTTGTTGCGCCAGTATCCCGATTTAATTAAAGCGCGTTTTCAATTAGAAACACTGCCCGAAAAAGAAGATGAATTATTGAAAATAATCGGCACACAACGCGGTTGTTTGCGTTCAGGTGGACGAGTGGAAATGGATAAAGCGGCGAAAATTTTCTTGGCAGAATATCGTGCAGGAACAATAGGCAGAATTACGCTGGAAACACCCACGATGATGGAACAGGAATTGGTTGAGCTAGAAGTGACTCGTGCTGAAAAAGCCGCTAAAAAATTGGCTAGGAAGAAAAAATAGCGGTAATTTTCTCTACGCAGGTTGAACTTTATCACCGCGCCACGGTGCAACTTTAACTAACAGCAACATTCCTGGTAGAGTTAAAGCAAAACACAAAAAATAAAAATTCGTCCAGCCTAGTGCGGGAATATGAAATAACGGCGTATCAAATAAACTAATATCGCCGCCTTCGACAAAATACCCTGCTAACGCATTAGCCAATGAACGGGGAGTGGCGGCAAAACTGGTGAATAATGCAAACTGTGTGGCGGCATAAGCGGGATTAGTCGTAGTGGCAACATAAGCCACAAATGCCGCTGTGCCTAGTCCCATGCCAAAACTTTCAATAGCAATCACGAAAGCTAAACTGGCTAAGCTATGCGCTACGGTTGCCAGCCACGCGAAACCTAAAATAACCAGTGCTTGTAATACCCCAAACACCCACAAAGCACGATTAATGCCGATATACACCATCCAAATACTACCCAAAATACCGCCAGCGATACTTGACCACAGCCCCGCATTTTTAGCCACTATGCCAATTTCAGTTTTACTAAAACCTAAGTCTAAATAAAATGGCGTGAGTAAAGCACTCGCCATTGTATCGCCCAGTTTATAAAAAAAGATAAAGGCAAGAATGGTCAAGGCGGTAGCTAACCCTTGGCGTTGAAAAAAATCACGAAACGGCTCAACAATGGCAGAACGCAAGGTTTTTGGCGCGTTGGCAGAATAAATTGGCTCTTTTACCAATAAACTTAGCAAAATACCAGGAATCATGAACAGCGCGGTGATGGGATAAACCATCGACCAAGGCAAAAAATCTGCCAGTATTAACGATAATGAACCTGGAATTAAACTGGCTAATTTGTAGGCATTGACATGAATCACGCTACCCAAACCTTGTTCAGTTTCGTGCAATAACTCACGCCTAAAAGCATCGATAGCAATATCTTGAGTTGCCGATAAAAATGCTACCATTACCGCCAATACCACGATGATGCTTAAATCATCTTTGGGCGAAAAATAACCGAATACGGGCAATATTGCTAATAAACCTAATTGGGTTAACAGCATCCAAGTACGCCGCCGCCCTAAACTCAGCGTGTAACGATCACATAAAGGCGACCACAAAAACTTCCAAGTGTAGGGTAGTTGAATCAGCGTCAATAAGCCGATAGTTTTTAAATCCACCCCTGCTTCTCGAAACCAAGCGGCAAACAGGTTAATCAGTATATATAACGGTAATCCTGAAGAAAATCCTGTTAATACACATAACAGTAGACGACGATTGGCAAAGGGTTCAAGAGCGGGGCTTATTTTCATTGATGATTTAGTATGGGTTGGGGTGAGCTATAATCCCCCCAACAGCTAGGCTTAACGGATAGTTTTTTGTTGGGGGGGTGATTTTCTCACCCACGCTATTTACTTTTTAACTTCAGGCTTATCCAATAAGGCTTTGGCTGCGGCACTATCGGCTTGAACTTTTTCGCTCAGTGCTTTTAATTTCTCTTGTCGCTCATTGGCAGATTTAGCGATACTGGCATTATCCTCATTGCCTTCTTTAATCACACAAGCATTATAAGTTCCGACTTTTTCTTGCCATTCGTTGATGGTTTTAACGCTTTTATTGTAGTTATCAACGGTAGTCTGGTTAACCTTGGGGGCATTAGGTTCAGCCCCACAGCTACTAGGTGTCCAAACACCTTTACCAATAGTTCCTGCTGAACAAACAGAAGCCATAGTCGATAATATGATTACAGCAAAAAATGTACGTTGTCTCATTTTGTATTCCTTTAAGAATTTAGGTTGGATTTTAACGTGCGGTGCATAGCATTTTACTTAGGCTATCGATACTATGCTAGTGTCATTTTTTGAATTGCTAGAAACAACTCGCAGTACACAGGGTAAAATAGTTATTTTATCGGTTTCAAATGTTGGAGTATGGTTCATTGAACAAAAAAATTTTTATAGGCTGCTTGTTGTTATTCATAGTGGTTGATTGTCAGGCAGGTATAGTGGCGCAACGCTGGTCAAAAATTACTCAGCCAACGCTAGGTGCGGCGCAAAGTATTGGTGGTTATAGCGCGGGTTGTTTAAAAGGCGCGGCAACCTTGCCAACTGACGGCACAGGTTATCAAGTCATGCGCCTGTCGCGTAAGCGATTTTATGGGCATCCTGATTTAATGCAGTTTATCGAAAATCTGGCTCAAAGCGTTTACACGCAACAGTTAGGCACGTTACTCATTGGTGATTTAGGACAACCACGCGGAGGTCCAACGGTTAGTGGACACCGTAGTCATCAAACAGGTTTGGATGTCGATATTTGGTTTTTGTTATCACCAGAAGCCAATAGTCGCCCGTTAACGGTTTCTGAACGCGAAAAATGGAGTGCGTCTTCGGTATTACTGGGTAAATCCGATGACATAGATTTTAATCAATGGTCTTTAGCGAATGCCCAAGTATTAGAGCTTGCTGCGCGACTGCCAGAAGTTGACCGTATTTTTGTCAATGCCAGTGTCAAACGCCAGTTATGCAACAGTACCGCTAAGCGTGATTGGCTCAGAAAAATTCGTCCGTGGTGGAAACATGACGACCATTTTCATGTACGCTTAAAATGCCCAGCTGACAGCAAAGAATGCCAGAATCAAGACCCACTCCCACAAGGTGATGGCTGTGACAAACTGGCGTGGTGGTTTACCGAAGAAGCTAAAAAACTACCACCTTCACCAATCACTGAATCTGTTGAACCTATTTTGCCCGTATCGTGTGATGCGGTATTAAAAGAATAAATCCGTGTTCAATTTGCTAAAGGTTAACGTGATGCTGAAAATTATATTTTTTCTGATATTTTCTGTATTTGGGCAATCATTATTTGCTAAAACGATTTCAAAATCTGCGGTAATTCTTGAAAAAAGAACCCTCACTGCCAATCGTCAAATGGTTTTATGGATGGAAAATCCAACTAAAAATCCGCGAGCAGTGCCAGATGAAACATACACTTGTCCAGAATTTACTCGAGGTCATTATTATTCTGGCATTACTAACGTTTCCCTCATTGATACAAAAACAACGAGTATTCTCAACACCTTAGAAATTCAATTAGATACTGACAACAAGATTGATTTGCCGTATTTGATTAAACGCGGGGTTTATTATGCGGTTCCAAAAATCAATAAAAACCAAGAAGGTAAACCGTTATTGCTGAATTTAAAAGATTACAATAATGACGGCAAAGCTCATGAATTTGCTTTGTTTGATGCGTGGGGATGTATGGGTTTAGGAACGACTTTAATCGGTTACAGCGAAAAGCAAGATAAAATCATTCAGTATCAAATAGAGTTAAAAACGGGGAACGATACCTCCAAAGATTATTGGGTTGATTACCTTTTTCAACACTCGCCAGATAAACAGGGAATTTGGCAATATGAAATTGATTATCGCGGACGCGCTGGAACATTGGATAAATATGAAGTCCGTTATGATAAAGAACACGAGTTATTTTACGGCACACTAATCAGTATTCCTGATACTGAATAAAAAATTATCGATTTTACTTCATGCGGGTTTGCTGTTAAACACTGTGTTGTTGGGTTGCCAAAAAGTAGCAACCCAAGCATACACTTAGTTTATTTTGGATAGCCTTGTTGTGGGTATCCTTGTTGTTGCTGTGGATAGCCTTGTTGTGGGTATCCTTGTTGCTGCTGTGGATAGCCTTGTTGTGGGTATCCTTGTTGTTGCTGTTGTGGATAGCCTTGTTGCGGGTATCCTTGTTGTTGCTGTTGTGGATAGCCTTGTTGCGGGTATCCTTGTTGTTGCTGTGGATAGCCTTGTTGTGGGTATCCTTGTGGCTGTTGCTGTTGCTGCTGGTAGCCATAAGGTCTGGTTGGTGGCAACTTGCTACCCGTCACTACTTTTTTTGTATAGCCTTTTTGCTGCATACAGCTATCGATTTGATTCGGTGGAATCAAGGCTTTGGTGGCTACATTTTTGAGGATGCTCAAGGCATCATTGCCTGCTGGAGCTTCCTCGCCTGTGTTTGCTTGATCTTCGCAATCAGCTGTCGCGCTAGGATCAGCCAAATAGTTTTCACGATCAATCCATACCGTTCTTTGTTTAGGGGCTGCTTGGGCGGCTGTTAATCCTGCCGATGCCATAACGATTAATAGTACCCCCGCTGTTTTTAAATAGGGTATTACACGATTATTAGTACTTAGATTCATGATAAGTTCTCTCTATTGTTTCTTGGATTCAAGTTTAAAATTAAAACAGCATTTTCCAGTTGGAAACTGAACGATAACTGAATTTTACTATAAATCTGCTGGTTGGATAGTTCAATCACGCTATATTAAAACCTGAGTTTCTATTTGTTTTCTAGTCCTTGATAGGCATTTTTACGCAATTTCGCGCCCTCTAATCGATCTTTAATTTGGTGAATTTTTCTCAATAAGGGTGCAGCTCCGCCGATAGCAACCGCATCTACTAGACAATACCAAGCGGCAACACCGCTAGGTGGATTACCTTGTGGTAGATTAAGAACCGGATCAATGGCTGCCCATTTCCAAGTACCAACTTCTGTACCGATGAGTTCTAGCCAAGTGGTGATAAAAAAAGCCGCTAAATACACCATCGGTGAACGACCTTTAAACAAATAAGCTAAAAATACGCAAAACAACAACGCCCCCACTGAATCGCCTTGTTCGGCATAGCCACTAATCCCCCAGATTGACCATAAACCACAGACAATAACGACCAGTGTGGCAATAGCTCTAGCATGACGTAAAAATAATCCAGACCGTGCTAATGCGACAGCAGTTAAATAGACCATGCCATGACCAGGTGGCACATAAGCGGGAACGTTATGAAATCGATAGGTATAACCGCCCATAAATGGTGAAGCAAAATGTTCGCCTACGGTAGCGAACATGATGGCAATCACGACCTGCATACGAACTTCTTTATTTTCGCCGTGTAATAAGCAAATTAAAAAAATCCAACCACAAGCACCCAGCGCGTACTGTTTTGCTTGGCTACCATTGGCATCACTGATTAAACAAACCGCTACGCAAAAAAAGGTGAACGCGGCAATAAAATAATCGCGTTTTTTATGCGGATAAACGGTATTAGCGTGGGGAAAGTGGCGGAGCATCAATGACCTCTGTTTAAATAAATAGCCATACAATCATGGCATAGCGAGTAAACTTGCCTAGCAAAATAATCAAGCAAGCGGACATAAAAGGCAGTCTTAACCAGCCACCTGCAAAACAAAACACATCACCGATAATAGGTAACCACGAAAAAAATAATACCCAGACACCACGTTTTTCGATGATGGCAAGTGCGCGTTGTTTTTTATCTGACAGTAATGTCGCCAGCGGAAATTTTTTTGCCGCCAGCATTCCTAAGCCCCATGTGGTTAGCGCACCCAGTGTATTGCCTATGGTAGCGACTATGAGCAGCGTTTGATTTGCATATAAACCGTTGGCTACCATGTAGGCTAATACGGCTTCAGAACCACCTGGAGCAATGGTTGAGGATATAAAGGCACTGGCAAACAAGCCCCATAATCCCATTAATGTATCGTGCATTTATTACTCTCAAAAAAAAACCTGCACCTTTTGAAGGCGCAGGTTTTTTTACGGTGGACTTAATTATTTACTCGGTAACACGTTAGTTTTTTTACTCAACACTAAAGCGATTAATCGAGACAGTAGTTTTGCGATTGTACTGATAAGTTGACCTAATAATTCAAAGCTGTAAGCAACCACTTCTGATACGCTCATGCCTTTAAATTTTCGCGCCAGAAATGGTGCAACAATTAAGCCTATTGCCAAACCGATAATGCTCGTACCCGATAATAAACTGTCATCTTGTGGTACGACTGGCGTAACAGGTGTTGGCGCAATACCTGCTTTTTTATCTGCCGCTAACTGTTTTGCTACCACAGCTGCTTTAGCCGCAGCCACTTCATCTACTTTAGCTTGCGCTTCGGCTTTAATAGCTAATTCAGGTAGTGTAGCTTTATAGTCATCGGCAACAACAGGGGCGGTGACACCTGGAATACTCGGCAAATCACCATCGCCTTTACCGACTTTTAATTGCGCTTTCATGCCCTTTTCCATGTGCTGGGCAATATCGCAATGTACTAAATAGGTTTTATCACCTGGCGGTAGAATTAAGGTGCCTGATATTTTAGACGGCCCTGAAGCTTCTAAATGAAACATACCTTTAGGGTATAAATATTTAGGCAAACCGTGCATCATCCATTGATGACGAACGTGATCTTCATTGATAAAATGCACCGTCAATTTAGTACACGGTTTAAAATTAAACTCCTGTGTGTCAAACGCGTACATTCTGCCAGGGAATTTTTCAGCGTATTTATGACCTGCACGGACAGTAATTTCTTTGGTTTCGGAGATGCTATCGCAACCACCAGGTAAGGTGCTGGTATTTTGCCCCATTACCATACCACCCGCCATATCCATTAAATGCCCATCGCCATGATCCATGAGCATTCCATCGTGATCCTCATAAGCGACTTCCTCCGCCAGCAGTGGCGCAGAAAAAGCCACCAACAATACGCCTATCGATAATAATTTTACCATTACTTATTTTCCCCCACTTTAACTAACAAACACACGCGCTTTTCAACATTGACTCGCTGTTGTTAACTTTAATCTTTAATTTTAAAGATTATGTCATCAACTTTACGTTTAAAACCCGCACTTGATAAATACGCCGCATAAAGAGCCGCTAAGCCTAAAAATCCGTACAGCAGTAAACTACTTTTCTTGACTGCCTCACCTGTGCCTGCTTTGAAGCCCATGTGTACATCTAAGCGTTGACCTTGAACGCGGTTATCAGTGGCTTTTTCATCAGGAAGCAGGGTAATGTGAATTAAGTATTGACCCGCTTCTGGCACACCATTAGGTAGCTCTAAGTTAATTGTACCTTTTTTATGCTTGGCACTGGGTAGAAAAAATACCCGTGTTCCTTCAGGCTCTTTAGTCACTTCAAACTCAACAGCCATATCTCTGTAGCGCATATCCTGATAGTCAAACACTAATTGTGTTTTAGTATCTGTGCCAGGCAGTTTTCCACAAAATTCTTCAGCGGGATAAGCAGACGGCTGATAAGCGGTGTAATGAATCCAATGTGAAGGCTCTAATTCAAATTTACATTGATCGGTATCCGTACCTGCTGCGCCGCCATGCGCCCAAACTGTTGCCGTAAAAAGTGTGCCAAGTAGACCTAACAGACCTTTTTTTAATAATTGTGTCGTCTTCATAATGCCCTTCCTAATGTTTGATAAATTATTTTTATTATGAAAAAATCGGTAGCTCAGTGTAGCGTGAGCCTGCCGATAATAACTTTCATTTGCTACTTTGTGAAGCTATAGCAGTTGCCAACTCTAGCACATCAAAGTAGTCAAATAAAGCAATTGATAGAATGACTGTTTTATGTGTAAATTGCAATAATCTTATAGGCTATTACTATCCTGCCGTCCTTTTCGTAGCTCACGTTAAATTTCTACCCGTTAATAAAAATAACACACCAGTTATCGCCGTGTTCTACACTGCACCACATCTTCTTGGTTTCAAGTCTTGCAAGGTATGCTGTACATACTATTAAGCTCAATCAATTCGCCCCCACCTGTTTTTTTAACCAGCAAATTTTAATTACCCACTCAATGACCCCAAAAATCCATAATCAAATCGTCAGTTTTATTTGGAGCGTTGCCGATGATGTACTGCGTGATGTTTTCGTCAGAGGAAAAATACCGCGACATTATTCTACCTTTCACCGTGCTAAGGCGTTTGGATGCTCTATTAGTACCAACAAAAGAAAAAGTGTTAGCACCAATTAAGCCACCAACAGCAAGGGCGAAACCTTACCGCATTTGACTAACTTAGGCATGGGTTATGTTTTGAAGAACTAATACGGAAATTTAACGAAGACAACAACGAAGAAGCGGGCGAACATTTTACCCCGCGTGAAACCATTAAATTAATGACGCATATCTTATTCACCCCCCTGTTAAAGACCACATAGAAAAGGGCGCGTATCTCATCTACGATCGCGCCTGTGGCAGTGGTGGAATGCTCACCGAAGCCAAACATTTTGCCTTACAACTCACGCACCATAAAGCCGACTTCATGCTCTATGGGCAGGAAGTCAATCCTGAAACCTACGCTATCTGCACCAGCGATATGCTGATTAACGGCGAAAAAACCGAAAATATCGCCTACGGTTCAACACTTGCCAAAGATGGATTTCCAGAAAAATAATTTGATTTTATGCTGTCTAATCCGCCTTATGGCAAGACGTGGAAAATCGATGAAGAAGCCATCGTAGCGGATAGAGGCAAAAAAGGCAGTCAAAACATCAAAGACCCGCGTTTTCAAATTGGTTTGCCTTCTATTTCAGACGGACAATTATTATTCCTGATGAATATGGTTAGCAAAATGAAACACAACACCGAAATTGGCAGCCGCATTGCTACCGTTCACAATGGTTCAGCGTTATTTACAGGTGATGCAGGTGGCGGTGAAAGTGAAATCCGCAAACACATTATTGAAAATGATTGGCTGGAATGTATTATCGCCTTGCCGAAAAACATCTTCTACAACACAGGCATTCCCACTTATATCTGGATTGTATCCAATCGCAAAACAGAAAACCGCAAAGGCAAAGTGCAGTTAATTAACGCCATGGAAATGTATGAAAAATTAATAATACTTAGGCAATAAAAAGCCCCCGTCAGTTTTGCAACATCGTGAGGGCTTGGGTCGCTTGAAAGCGTTGCCTACGGAAAATCATTCCATTGGTATGATAAGCGAGTAGGCTATAGTTGGTTACACTATGACGATAGACTAACCACAAGGACGCAAATGAGCAAGAAAATTTTAGGATTAGATTTAGGCAGTAATTCGATTGGTTGGGCATTGCTGGAAGAATATGAGGGTAAGCCTGACAAAATCATCAAATTAGGCAGTCGTATTTTTACCAAAGCTGTCGAAGAAAAAACACCCACACCCAAAAATGTAAAACGCCGCAATGCCCGATTAACAAGGCGAATTACCCAGCGACGAGCTAGACGCAAACTGCGAATGCTCAATTATCTCGTCAAGCTCAATCTATTACCGCCAGAGCTTACCAACAATCCCACCCCTGAAATTATCCTCAACGATTTAGGCAATCCTTATGCCTTACGCGCCAACGCGTTAGACCACGCGCTAACGCCGTTTGAGTTAGGGCGCGTTTTTCTGCATCTTGTTCAACGGCGGGGATTTTTAAGCAATCGCAAAACTTTGTTAGGTGATATGGCGGATGACCCCGATGTATTGGATATTTTAGCGGAACTCGAAGCTGAAGAAGATACCAGCACCGAACAAGCGAAAGAAGAAACCGCTTTCAAAGCCGACATTAGCCAGTTAAAAGCCACCATTGCCCAATCAGGTTGTCGCACGCTGGGCGAATACCTCGCTTCATTCGATGTTCACGATTGCCAACGTAATCGCATTAGAGACGGCGGACACTTACGCACTGATAGAGAAATGTACCGCGATGAATTGAATAAAATCTGGCAACAACAAAAACGCCACCATGCTGTTTTGACCAATGAAGTCAGAGAGCAGTTAGAGGAGATTATTTTCAAACAACGTCCGTTAAAATTGAACAGTGTCAGAGTGGGGCAATGCTCACTTGAGCCAAAAAACAAACGCGCCAAAATAGCCAGACTGGAATGCCAACGCTTTCGTTATCTCCAAGACATTAACAACCTGCAATACATCAACCATTCAGGCGTGTCCACCACACTCACTAACGAAGAAAAACACACGCTGATAACGCTATTTGAAACCACGGCTCACGTTAGTTTTGCAGGTATAAAAAAGGCGTTAAATTTAAAAGGCGTAGAGTTCAACCTAGAAAACGGTACTAAAAAGTTAAAAGGCAATCTCACCGCCTGCGATATTCGCAAACACCTACCCGACTGGGACGGTTACGACGAAACCAAACAATTGGCGATAGTGGAAGACTTGCTCACTATCACTAAAAAATCGGTATTAAAAAACCGCTTGATGAAACATTGGGAATTGTCGTTACACACGGCGGTGCAACTGTGTTTATTGGAATTTGAAGCGGGGCATAGCAATCTATCTTTAAAAGCTATCAACAAACTACTGCCGTTTTTACAACAAGGGCAAATTTATTCCGATGCCCGCGTCAGTGCGGGTTATGGTTATGAAGTTAGCGAAATAAAGCCAACTGACAAACTCGGCACACCGCCAGAAACCGCTAACCCCATCGTCAACAAAGCCCTGCATGAATTACGGCGTGTCATTAATGCCATTATTGCTGAACACGGCAAACCCGATGCGATTCGTATAGAAATGGCGCGTGATTTAGAAATGAATACCCAACGCTATCAAGACTTTCTCAAACAGCAAAAGCGCAACACCAAAGCCAATGAAGACGCGGAAACAGCCTATCAAAAAAACGCGCCCTTGGCAGCGTCTAAAAAAGCCAGCAAAGCCGACAAACTCAAATACCGTTTATGGCAAGAACAAAAAGAAACCTGTATTTATAGCGGCAAAACAATCGACCTCGCGCAACTGTTCAGCGCACAACTAGAAATCGACCACATTTTGCCTTATAGCCAATCATTGGATGATTCCTACATGAACAAAGTCGTGTGTTTTGCCAGTGAAAACCACTACAAAGGACAACGCACACCGATTGATGCGTTTAGTGGGCATACTGACAAATGGCAACAAATCCGTCACCGCATGAAATCCCTGCACAAAGCCAAACAAGCCCGATTTTCCACAACGGCAACCGACTTACAAAAACGGGATTTTATCAGCACGCAACTCAATGACACTCGCCACATCAGCCGCTTAGCACAAACTTATTTAGCCGAATTGGGCGCGGATATATCGGTGAGCAAAGGCATAACCACCGCGTGGCTCAGGCATCAATGGGGCTTAAATAATCTGATTGGTGAAACCGACAACAAAGACCGTACCGACCACCGTCACCATGCGATTGATGCGGTGGTCATTGCTTGTGTTGATAGGCGGATGTATCAAACCTTGGTTTATATCGCCAACGACTTGGAGCGCAGACAGTCAGAATTGACCATGCGAGACGTGCATCTTGACCCGCCTTGGCATCACTTGCGGGAAGATTTAGAACTTGCACTCGATAGCGTGATTATTGCCCACACGCCACAACGCAAATTATCAGGCGAATTACACGAAGTCACAGGCGCGGGTTTTATTCACGGCGTGGGTAATGTGCATCGGAAAACCCTGAATGCCAGCTTCACCCAAGTGGACAAAATCATTGATGAAGCGGTTAAAGAGCAAGTACAACAACACCTTGCCCGTTACGACAACAATGAAAAAGCAGCCTTTGCTGAAAATATCACCGTATTCCACAAAGACGGCAAAACCCCGATAAAGCGGGTGCGTATTTTGCAATCCAAAACCACGCTAGACAAACTGGCAAAAACCAAATTTGGTGCGAAAGACAAACAAGGCAAGGTGTTCAAATGGTTAGCGTTTGGCAATCTGCATCATGTTGAAATTATCAGGCATAACGAAACTGGCGCGTATTCAGGGCAGTTTGTCACTATGATGGAAGCCTCACACCGTGCTAAAGGTATCAAAATGCCACAACAAGCCATTATCAAAACCGACCACGGCGCGGATTATGGTTTTATCATGGCTCTGCATATCAATGACTTGGTGAGTGTGGAAAAAGACGGGCAGCGCGTGTATTACCGTGTGCAAACATTAGATTCTGGAATCAATAGGGTTATGTTTCGTTTGCATACTGCCGCTAATTTGGATGATAAAACCCAAGGGCTACATTTAAGCATCAACGAAAAAATATTCACCACTTGGCAATTACAAAAACACAGCATCAACGCAATAGGTAAACTCACGGAATAAAAACAGCTCGATTATCGTTCCAACGCTCCGCGTTGGAATGTTCAAGAGGACGCTCCAGCGTCCTCGCTTAACAATGAAGACGCTAGAGCGTCAACGGCTGCATTCCAACGCAGAGCGTTGGAACGATGATAAAACAAGCGATTATGAGAGGGCTAGTGTAACCAACTATAGCTTACCCGCAAATCACAACCAGAAGTTCATGTGCAACGCATCAAAGCGATATTACCGCCTGATGGTGAAGTACGAATTATCAAAATAACCGATAAACAATTTGGTCGAATGCAGGTTTTTTATGGGAATTTTCGCACTGAGACTGAACAAGCTCCCGATCAATTGTCACTTTTTTAAGCAAAATAGTGACAATTTTTCAGTAAAAACAAGCGATTATGAGAGGATTAGTGTAACCAACTATAGCCTACCCGCAAACCACAACGTGGGTGTCATGAATCAAACAATTTCTGAAAGTGTAACCAACTATAGCCTACCCGCAAACCACAACTGTCGCCATACCTTGACCGCCAACGGTCATAGTGTAACCAACTATAGCCTACCCGCAAACCACAACAGATACATTGCTGAGGAAAAGCACCATAAAAGTGTAACCAACTATAGCCTACCCGCAAACCACAACA
>CAIUVX010000010.1 GCA_903902705.1 uncultured Methylococcales bacterium | reverse complement strand
TGATTTCGGCTCTACCGTTCATGACTAACACTCCAGGATTCTCCAGTAAAAAACTGGATATTGAACAACCTGGGGTGGAAACTTTTCAACGCTCTTTTCCCCAGGACTCTGGAAAGTTTTGCACGCTTTTTAACAGCTTACCCGCAAAACCATTTGTTTCTCAAAATTGGAATTGATGCACGATACTGTCATCGGTTTACTGATTAACAAGGTCGTTGTGAACGAGATATTTATGCTTAATTACAGGTTTCACCCACTACCAACCGACGATTTCATCTTGATATGCTTCCCATGCACCTGCGTGTGCCGCCGTTACCAGTAAATATCGTCCTACAACTTGGCTTCGCCAAGCTGATGAATCTTGCTAATCAGGAAATTTTTTACTGTATTATGCAATGTTGTAGTCACAACTAGAGAATCTTTGTTATTTTATGGCTTGCGGTATATTATTAGCAGCTTTGATTATTTGCTTGATAGGACTTTAAACCCCGACTATGTACCAGTATAACGAGATTGACCAAACCCTTGTGGATGAACGGGTTGCCCAATTTAGGTGGCAGACCGAGCAGTTTTTAAAAGGTGAACTTTCCGAAGATCGATACCGCGCTTTGCGCTTAAGAAACGGTATTTATATTCAGACTCATGCGCCGATGTTGCGAGTGGCTATTCCTTATGGCTTACTGAACGCTAAACAAATCAGAAAGTTGGCGCATATTGCGCGTACTTATGACAAAAGCTATTGTCATTTTACTACACGACAAAATGTGCAGTTTAACTGGCCTAAGCTTGAGCAAACCCCTGATATTTTGGCGGAACTGGCTACGGTACAAATGCACGCGATTCAAACCAGCGGTAATTGTATGCGTAACACTACCTCCGATCATTTGGCGGGTGTGTGTGTCGATGAGATTGAAGACCCACGTCCGTATTGTGAGATTATTCGTCAATGGACGACTTTGCATCCTGAGTTCGATTATTTACCCCGCAAATTTAAAATTGCGGTCAGTGGTGCAGTGCATGATAGAGCGGCTACCCAATTTCATGATGTTGGCGTGCATTTGGTTAAAAATGATGCAGGTGAAGTGGGTTTTAGAATATTAGCGGGCGGTGGTTTAGGGCGTACACCCATTATTGGTAAGGTGATCCGTCCTTATCTGGAAAAACAGCATTTGTTGTCTTATTTGGAAGCTGTGTTGCGCATTTATAATTTGTTTGGTCGCCGTGACAATAAATATAAAGCACGGATTAAGATTTTGCTTAAAGAATCAGGAGTCGCAAAATTTACCAAGTTGGTTGAGCAAGAATGGCAGCTTATAAAAGAGGGTCGTGAATTAACGGCTGAGCGTATTGAGGAAATAAAAGCCTATTTCGTACCGCCTGCCTATCAAGCTAATGCGGCTGATGATAAGAGTTTTTCTGAGCAACAGGCAAGTAACAAAGCGTTTGCGACGTGGGTTAAGTACAATACGGCCGCGCATAAAATAGCAGGGTATAAGGCGGTATTTTTGTCTTTAAAAGCCCCCGATATGCCCCCAGGTGACGTAACCGATACACAGTTGGATGCTATTGCCGATTTAGCGGATCGTTATAGCTTTGGTGAGACCAGAACTACGCACCGTCAAAATTTGATTTTTGCCGATGTGAATCAAGCGGATTTGTTCGCCTTGTGGAAGCAATTGGATGTATTAAACTTGGCTACTCCGAATATTGGCACAGCGACTGATATAATTTGCTGCCCTGGTTTGGATTTTTGTTCGCTTGCGAATGCCAGTTCCATCGATGTGACTAAAGAAATTAATGACGCTCTGGATGATATGGATTATGTGCATGACATCGGTGAATTAAAAATAAATTTTTCTGGCTGCATGAATGGTTGTGCGCATCAAAGTGTCGGGCATATTGGCATTTTAGGAGTCGATAAAAAAGGCAAGGAATGGTATCAGATCACCTTAGGTGGCTCTTCCGATAATGAGGCGGCTATCGGTGAGCGTTTAGGTCCAGCAGTTGCTAAAAGTGAAGTGACTCAAACTATCATCACTATTTTGAATGTTTATATTCAACAACGCTTGGAAGAAGAATCCTTCCTAGACACGGTAAAACGGGTGGGCATAAGCCCTTTTCAGGAGAAAGTTTATGCAAATCATTAAAGACAAGCACATTGTTGATGACACTTGGCAACATATTGCCGATGATGCCACTATCCCAGCGGGTGATGTCAGTGTGTCATTAGCCCGATGGCAGCAAGAAAAACATTTGTTGATTCATCACAAAGGTAAACTGGGGGTTCGTTTGCATCCAGCCGATGCGGTAACGGAGCTTGCTGATGATATAAGTCGTTTGGAATTGATTGAACTGGATTTTCCAGACTTTGCTGACGGTCGGTCTTTTTCTCAAGCATGGTTACTTCGAGAGCGTCTTGGCTATGCGGCTGAACTGCGGGCGACAGGGCAGTATATGCCTGATCAGGCGTTTTATTTAGCGCGTGTTGGAGTAAATGCGTTTAATCCTGAAAAATTTAAAGATTTACCAGTGATCCTTGCCAAGCTTAATGACTTCACGGTCAATTATCAACGCTCAGTCAATTAAATAGCCGTACACACTGAGCGGGGGTGTTACTTTCCGCCCAGTGTGAGTTTTTCGATTAGCTCAACATCGAGCTATGATTATTCGTCCTCTTCCTCAGACTCCTCGTCTTCTTCATCCTCTTCCTCAGACTCCTCGTCTTCTTCATCCTCTTCCTCAGACTCCTCGTCTTCTTCTGACTCTTCTGATGATTCGCTGTACTCTTCAGAGGATGAGGATTCGCTATATTCCTCAGAAGATTCTGAGCTTTCCATTTGCCACGATGACATCATTTCAAACAGTGAGCTGCTTTCGCTTTCTGAAAAGCCATCTATGCTAACCACACTTTGAATATCAAGCATGATTTTTGCCAGCATTTCACTGGAAAAATACTCGCCTAATAAGGTGACAGACTCTTCAATCAAGGTGATATTGGTTATATCTCTTACCGCATAACGCAATATTCTTTCAGCACTCATATCAACACCTAACATTTCGATAGTTGTGGTCATATAAAGTGCGATAGCGTCATATTCGTCATCGCTTAAATCGCCATCCTGACCTGCGGCGTATAAGAACAACAAGGCAATACGGTATTCAAGCGGATAATCATCACCCATTGCATCCAGCATAGCCGCGTAGTCGTCTTCGCTCATGTTCGCTAGTTCGGATTCGTAATCCCCCACTACCGATTCATCGCTGTTATCCCAGTAATCTTGGGTGTTAAAGTCTACGTTATTAAGTTGTTTAATAATCCACGAGTCGCCATCATTAAACTTAGGATTGACCAGATAATCATAGGGAATATAACAATAGCCTTTATCACCCCAGCCTTCGCCCCATGAGTTACGCACGATAAAGACTTTATCTTTATCAGAATAACCAACCGCTAACATCGCATGACCACCGTGTGATTCACGTCCTGCTTCGGTCTCAGAAGGCATTGGTACAACACCTTTTTTGCGCTGTTTATCAAACGATTTGTATAAATTGATACCGAAAATAATCGGATGACCTTCCGCTAAGCTGTGTTTCCACGCATATAAATCAGTGGGTACTGCCGCCATATCTTCGACTTTAAAGGCTTCGGCTTCAGTGTAGTTTTCCTGATACGGTTCGTCATTGACAATCGCTGGATCAAACGGGTAGTTTGCTTCCGCACACGCACCCCATTTTTTCAAGCCTTCGATAGCGTGTTGAATATAACAGCCGCTGTCTTCTATTTTTCCGCCTTCCTCTGTGCCTTCATAACGACCGTTGTAATAAATAAACATTCGACTGACATCATAATCTTCGCCCGTGTGCATTTTGGCTAGGTATTCATACGCACCTGCGACCGCATTGGCAACACAACTACTGGTTTGCCCTTGATCTTCGACAGCCGTTAAGTATTTTCTTAAATCGACTTTACGCGGTAACTCAGATTCTTTATAACGGTTTTCGCTGTATTTTTTTGCATCGGCACTGGGTTTTGCCGATTTGTAACCTTTAAGACTCCGTTGACTACCATCGGCACGTTCAAATGTAAAATCACTCATAAATGACCTATTAAAATTAAAGAAGGGAGGGAGAAAGAAATAAGCTTGAAAAGCCCATGAACAATAGAACAAACGTGGTGGAAGCGCAAATTGTTTTGTTATTGCGTTCGATCAATGAGATAGGAATGCTACCCAATTTTACAGGTGTTGCCATCCATGATTACTTTTTATTTTAAGATTTTCTTCGGTTTTTCAAAAACAATCCGACCTATTGACTGAATACAAGCTATTTTAAAAACGACTTGTTATTCCACGTTGAACATTAAAAATACATTAGCTATTCACATTAAATAAGATAGTGCTAGACTTCAAGGCAGTCATCGATTCTAAAACGGCTAGTTTTATCGTGATCGATTTATTAACCTACGGAGCGTTTACCATGCGAAAAACCCTTTTAACTGCCATTTTTAGTGCTGTGTTAGTTCTATATGGCTGTGCATTATCAACAACAACGATGAATGTACTACAAGATCCGACAAAATTCGATGCCGTCAATGTTGAGAGCATAGCTCCCTTTATTACGTCGGGGGCTTATGTACAAAGAGCCAACAACCTATTTGTTTTGTTCGATGCCTCCGCCTCAGCAACTGAAGATTATGCGGGTGTAGGATACAAAGCAAATAATGCCCCGACAAAACTTGAGGCGCAAAGAGAAATTTTACACAGAATGAACGCAACCGTTGCTAGTTCTGCATCCGCTTTGAAATTGGCAGATTTCAAAACCAGCATTCGTAGTTTTGGCTATGGTGATTGCAAGGGCTATGGTGATCGCTACACTGACTTGCACCAAGCCCCTGCCCTTTATGCAAAAGCTGCATTTGATAGCGCGACAGATACCATCGCTTGCTCTCATGGTCGTTCACATATCGGCAGGGTACTCATTAAAAATGACGATAACGTTAATCCAGTCAGTAACTTACTTGCTAGTGATCATGACCAGTCTGTTGATGGGGATTTAAAGGACGTTCAAGGTAATATCTCGTTGGTCATCATTAGTGATTTATCAAAAAACAACACCGCGAGATTCGCCGCAGCTATTCTCCCCGAATATCTTAACCCAGACTTAGGCAAAGATGACGAAAATGCGATTAAAGCCCTAAGACAAAAATATGGCGATAGATTATGCGTGTATAACATTTGGATGGACAGTAGTAATAAAAGTCAAGTAGAAGGCGGTGGCAGTGAAAGTGAAGCATTTAGTACGAAAGAGATGATGTACTCAGCAGATAATCCAGCCAATTGCGGTGGCGCGAGTACTTTTACAGCCGAAAGAGTCGCTGAAACTGCGGGTATGCAAGATTTTATGCGTGCCGCACTGTTATCACCTGTTCCCCCAAAACCCCCAATCGATTGCTCGCAACTGGACTCTGATCATGACGGTGTCAACGATTGCAATGATAAATGTCCAAACACCTTGCCAGGCACACAGGTTAATAAATTGGGATGTTGGATTGTAGATATTAAATTTGATAATGATCGCAGTGAAATTAAACCCCAATACTTTGCGCAACTTAACAAACTGGCAGTTGATATTTCGACACATTTCCCTAATTTAACATTGGAAATACAAGGACATACCAGTAGCACAGCATCAGCAGCGTATAACCTACGCTTATCAGATCGACGTGCTAAGGCGGTAACTGATTATCTGAATAAGAGAATTATTAGCCCACATAAACTTGTTCCACATGGTTATGGGCTAACGCGACCTATCGATACTAACGAAACAGCCCAAGGACGTGCCACTAATCGTAGAGTGCAAATAGAAGTCCTGCAACAATAAAGTCTAGCGTTATCGTGTAGTGAGCCATAAACCTGTCAGGTTTTTAAAACCTGACAGGTTTTTTTAATCATGTTGTCAAAGGAATAAGGGATGTAAACACGACTGGTTGAGCATTTTTCTGTACTGGAGGATCCTCGTTGTGCGGGAAAGGTTTTACATCATCTGATTGATATTCTAGTAATTATTGTTCCTGAACTGCTCGACAGCCTGATGCTCAAGGACAGTATTGTCACGATTGATGCCATGGGCTGTCAACGCGCTATTGCTGAGAAGATAATCGCTCTGGGAGCTGACTACATTTTGTCACTCAAGGGCAATCAAAAAAGGGTAGTGGGTGAATCCTGTAATTCGATTTATAATTAGTCACATAACATTGCAATCGACATGAGACTCTTCGCCTATGACCTGCTATCAAGAAATCACCTGCCCAAGTGTGGCGACAATCAGC
>CAIUVX010000009.1 GCA_903902705.1 uncultured Methylococcales bacterium | reverse complement strand
GATTGGTTAGAAAAACACTTTCGTTTTCCAAAAAACTTGAAAATCATATCGGTGCGATTTGGTATTTTATTCATCACTATAATGACAATATTCGTAACCAATTGAGATTCTCTTAATCACTCACTGTTTATGACTACCACAATTTATTAGGGTCTAGTGTGTGGCAACAAGGTTATACCAGTGTGCCTGCTCAATCTGAACCTAAACCACAAGCACAGCCAGAAGCGCAAAAAGCTGGCAAGGATGAAAAATAATGAGCGATATTATTAGTTTTGGCGCGGGTGGGGTGATTTTAATCCCTAAGCGTGATGCCAGTGGCGAGCTGGTCGCCGTGCCTACCCCTGTGCAAATGAAATCGTGTATGGATTTTAATATCGATGCCAAAAGCGATGTAAAAATGCTGGAAGGGCAAATGCAATACTCCTTAGCGGCGGCAGTGGGTAAGCGGTCGATAGATGTTTCCTTTACCCATAATATTCATTCGCCTGATTCCATGAATGTGCAGGGCGCGGAAAACGTGGTGTCTGGTCAGAAGAAAATCTATACCGAAACCACGCCGTTTGTTATTCCTATCACACCGTTTACCGATACCGTCACGCCGCCCAGTACAGGTGTGTTTGTGTCAGATTTGGGGGTTTATTATGGCGATACAGGCGGCGTTGAGGCAGGTTTGCAATTAATGCGGGTTTCCTCTGCCCCTGCTGCGGGTCAGTATTCAGTCAGTAATTTAGGGCTTTATACCTTTGCGGCGGCGGATGTGGGCAAGCCTGTTTATCGTAAATACTTCTATTCCGTCACCACAGGCAAGTCTTTTACCATGCTTAACCGTGTACAGGGTATGAGTCCTGAGTATTCGGCAATCATCACATCAGGGTCTTATCGTGGCGTGACTGTCACTTTTGAGTTTCCGAGTGTGGTGATTAAAGATCAGTCCTTGCCCTTTAAAAACGGCGACTTTATGGCAAGCAAGGTGCAATTACAGGTCATGGCGAATCCGATTACCAATGTGGTGGGTACACAGTATTTTAGTAACTAACCGCACAGGAGTCCAACCTAGGGCTTGGACTCCTTCATCTTGATGAATTTTTTTTATGCGCACACTGATTCTAGGCGGTAAGCCGTTCCTTATTAAAGAACCCGTATTTCGGGAGCTAAGAATCATTCTTTCAGCAGTAAACCGCCTCAATAATCCTGCCGATTCCGACGCGAATCTATTAGCGGATATTCAATTGATCCTCTCTAGCCTGATAGGTGATGACTATGTAACCACGTTCAAACGCTATCGGTGGCAGGCGTGGAAATTGCCACCACCAAATTCTGACGAAATCACCGCGATGTTGTCCGCTATTCCTACGCTGTGTGGCTTGCAAGTGGCAACTTCCTCACCCTCCTCAACAACAACTAATGCTAACGATGACTGGGACGCGCTCTATTGGCGGGTCATTCGTCAAACAGGCTGGAGCTGGGAAACGGTTGATACCACCATGACCCTAAGCCGTTTAAGTTCGTTGTCCGAATCACTCAATGTTACCCCGTCGGCTGATTCAATGATTGCCGCGTATCTGGGCTATGAATACAGTAAAGCCGATACCCTAGAAGACAAAATTGACGCGTGGTTAGCGTTAACCCCCACTCAACATTAACGATAATGGAGTCCAAAACAAGTTTTGGACTGCTGATAGATCGGAAGCTCAAGGCACGACTTGGGTTGTTAAAGAAATGCCCAAAACGTGTTTTGGACTCCACTATACTGAGTATTTACCATGTCTGATTTAAAAATAAGCATCAAAATTGCGGTTCTATTGGATGAATTTAAAGCCAAGTTAAAAGAAGTGCAAGACACCCTGCATTCATTGGGTGTGGGTGGTAGTCATCTTAATTTAACCAGCAATGCCGATGTTCTTAAAGCCAAAATACTGGAGTTAAAGAATCAACTTAATCTGCTAAACAGCGGTGCGGGGGTGAATTTAACCAGCAATGCCGATGAACTTAAAAACAAGATTAAGGAGCTAGAACGGGAGCTGGGTAACTTAAGTTCACGCACGGGTAATCTTAATCTGGGTGGTGGGCGGGTTAAGCAGGAGTTAGACGGGATAAAAGACAGTGCCGTTGGGGCTGAGTCTGGGTTAATGGGCATTAAGTCCGCAATGGTGGGCTTGTTTACCATTGGGGCATTGGTTGCCTTTGCGAATAAATTAGTCGATACCGTGCAAGTCATTCAAGACTTACGAATGCGCTTGTCTGGGTTAACAAAATCGAATGAAGATTATGCCGCGTCGGATGCCTATTTAACCGATTTAGCACATCGTCATCATAAGTCAGTTGAACAACTAACCGACGGCTATTCCAAACTGTTAATCATGGAGCAAGCGGGCATTATTACCCGTCAACAGTCCATGCAGTTACTGGAAGGTTTCAGTAATGTGATGTCTAAAACGGGGGCAAGTGCAGTCTCTACCTCTCAGGCTATCTATGGTTTAAATCAAGCCCTCTCGCAGGGGACTGTTCAAACCGCCGAAATGAACCAAATTTTTGAGCCGTTAGCGGGCTTAGGTAATGAGGTAGCAAAAGCCTTTGGGCTTGAGTCAGTCGGGGCATTGCGTAAGCTGGTAGGCGAGGGTCAAATTACCAGCGAAATGTTTGGCGTTAAAATGGTGCAAGCCATGAAAGCCTACGAAGGCGCGGCGGCACGATCAGCGGGGACAATTACCGCGTCTTATGCCGATGTGAACACCGCCTATATAGAAATGGCACGAACACTGGAAAAGCCTGTTGCCAGTGCCGCCGTGGGTGCGGTGGATGTTGGCAAATCCGCTTATGGCTGGATTAAGGACAATGGCAATCTCATTATTGTGTTGCTTGGAGGGATTGCTGCGACACTCACGGGCAAGGTGCTGGGTTCATTAGCAAATTACACGACGGGCAAAGCGGCGGCGATTGCTGTTGAACAAGCGCATAATGCCACGTTAATCACTAATGCGGATTTAACGCTGGTGTCAGCGACCAATCAACGCCTTGCAACCGAAGCGGATTTACAAGCCACCGCGCAACAATTGGCGTTAGTGAATGCTGAGGTCTCGGCGGCAAGAGCCGAAGAAGCTGCAACAGTTGGCACAACCGCACACGGCAATGCGGTGTATCGATTAAATACTGCCTTAGCAGAACGGGCGGTGTTAACTGGGAAAATGTCCACGCTAGGAGCGCAATATACCGCACAAACCGCTGCACAAACAGAAGCTACCGTTGCGTTAACGGCGGCAACCAATGCCAGTGGTGCGGCAATGACTCGGATTGCCAGTGCGGGTAAAGCGGCGTTTTCGTTTATCGGTGGTTGGGTAGGGGTAGCAGTGCTTGCCTTGTGGGGCTTGTATGAGGTATTGAACAAAGTCACCGATGCAGAAGGTCAAGCCGCGCAAAAAGCTAAGTCCTTGTCAGATGCAATGGGCTTAATGAATGATGAGGTTAAAAAGCTCACGCTTGCTGATGTTGATATTGATTTTTCCAAGACTGAAAAAAGTATTGAGTCGATTAAACAGCAAATCAAAGACCTTGAAGCCGCTACTCACTTCGGGAATATTGTTGAAAATGTGGATAGACGGCAGGTATTACAAGAACGCTTAGCAGTAGCAGAGCAACACCTTGAAGTTAACAAAGAAAAGAAACTCGACTTAACTAAGAATTTTGATGCCTCTACCTTAGCCCCTGAGTCCTTGCCAACTGCGTTAAAAGAAACCCAAGCTGACATTGATAAAATCCGCTACAAAATCGAAGAGTTAAAACGCTCGACAGGCGATGCCAATGTCATAGAAGCGGCGATCAATGCGGAACGAGTCACGCTTGCCGCTTATGATTCTAAATTATCAGCCATTCAAGGTGCGCAAAAAGCCTTGGAGAACACGGGTAAGGTTGACCCCAAGATTGCTGAAGCGCAAGCTAAATCCGATGAGAAAAGCCTTGAAAGTGACTTTAAACTTAAAGAACAGCTCGCTAAGAACGCCTATGAGTTAGCGACTGCCAGTGCAGGTAAAGACTCTGCTAAGAAGTTACAAATTGATAGGGATTATAACGAACAAAGCTTAAAACTAACGCTAGAACGCTTGGATGCTGAGAAAGCCGCAAAGATAAAAACCAGTGAATTGTCAGGCAAGAAAACCAAAGCCCCTGAGTTACAAACGGAACTCACTGAGCTTGAAAATAAACGTACCTTAGCGATTGCTGATGCTGAAACCCAGCGTGGATTGTTAGGCATAAAAGGCAGTGAAAATGCTGAAAAGTTAAAAGAAAGCCAACAATCAGCCCAGTTTGAGATTGAAAAAAACCGCATTGATGTTGAATTGGCTAAATCGCAAGCCGAATCTAAGACCGCTATTGAGGAGTTGAAACGCCTGAAGGAGTCTGGGGGTAGTGGTAAGTTTGACAGTGAAATTAAGGCTGCCTCACAAAAGCACGGCTTTAATTATGAAGCGGTACAGTCTCAATTTACCCAGTCAGCGGCAGCTCATGGCGTTCCTGAGGATTTATTAAGAGCGCAGGTTAAGCAGGAAAGCAGTTTTAATCCTAACGTTGGTTCATCGGCTGGGGCTTATGGATTCTCTCAGTTTATCAAAGGCACTGCGACACAATACGGATTAAGCGATAGATCAGACCCGATTGCCAGTATTGAAGCTCAAGCTAAGATGATGGGTGAGAAGATTCGCCAATATGGTGGTCGTCTTGATTTGGCGTTAGCCGCCTATAACGGGGGTGATGGCGGGGCAAATTATCTGGCAAAAAACCCGCAATACATGAGCAACCCAGACCACAACGCGCCTGCGAGTTCGTGGAAGAATCAAACAGGGGGATATGTTAAAAACATCATGGCTTCTTA
Organism: uncultured Methylococcales bacterium; assembly: GCA_903902705.1. Lineage (GTDB taxonomy): Bacteria > Pseudomonadota > Gammaproteobacteria > Methylococcales > Methylomonadaceae > UBA4132. The sequence continues at coordinate 16,642 of CAIUVX010000009.1, read as the reverse complement.
TGGGGGTGGAGGTAGTGAGCATCAATTAATCGAGCAAGCCATCACAGGTACACAGCACTTTTATGAAGCCAAAACAAAAGCCGAAGAAAAAGGCATTGAAGCCAGTATCACGGCTGTTAAGGCAAGACTCGCGCTGGCTGAAAAAGAATATTCCGCTAAAAAAGCCACGGCTACTCCCGAAGAACTCCCTAAAATTGAAGCGGATTACACCACCAATAAAGCCAAGCTCACTCAAGAACTCAGTCAGTTACAGCATGATCTTCTCCAGATTAAAAAAACGGGTGATGCTGAGATGGCGAAGGAGATTGCCAAGGCTAAGCAAGAGCAAATTGACCTTGAGGAAAAATCAGCCCTTGAGTTAGTGAAGATTGCAGAAACCGATGCGCAACAACAGCTAGAGCTGGGCAATCTATCGAACAGTAAGTTTTTAGAAAAACAACGGGCGTTTGAAGCTCAGCGTTATCAGATTGCCTTGAAAGCCTCTCAGGATAGACGGGCGTTGTTGGATGAGGGTGATAGCTCAGGTAAAGCCAAGTCGTTGGCACAAGAAACCACTCTACAGAATAAACACGCGGCAGATGTGAAAGCCATTAACCATAAAATGGCGTTGGATTCTCAAGCGTCGTTTAATAGCATGGTATCGCCTATTAAGTCTGCGTTTGGTTCAACGATTCAAGGGATTTTACAAGGCACGACCACCTTAAAGCAGGGCATGAAGAATGCCTTTCAATCGATAGTGCTGTCTTATGCCAGTACGTTATCGAATATGGCGATTGACGCGGCAGCCCATTGGGCGTGGGAATTGTTGGGCTTTGGGGCAAAGGAAACCACGAAAGCGGTATTAAAAACAACAGGTGAAGCCGCACAAACAGGGGCAACGATCGTAGGGACGCAATCACGGGTCGCTGCGGAAACAACTGCATCGGCTGAGAGTAATGCGATTGAATTCGCGTCAGGCATAAAGAAAATAGCCAACAAAGCCGCTACTTCAGCGGCGGGGGCGTTTGATGCTACCGTTGGAATTCCTTTCATAGGCCCTGTTCTTGCCCCTATTGCCGCTGCCGCTGCATTTGTGGGTGTTATGGCGTTTGGTGGCATGATGTCAGCGGCGGGGGGTGAGTGGAACGTGCCTAGCGATCAGGTGGCGATGGTTCACAAGAATGAATCTATTATTCCTGTCGCTGTTGCCACGCCTATGCGTGAATTCTTTTCCAATGGCGGGCTAGGTAATCTAAGACTTCCTGATAATGCAATGGGGACGGGCAATGCCTCTGCTGGCTTAGCGATTACCGCTGCCAGTGCCTTGGCAGTACAACAAACAATGATGCAAGCCCAGCAAAAACAGCAAATACGCAACTCAGGCGGCTCGGTGGTGATTAATACTAAGGGCGGGGATTTTGTCCATAAGGATGATATTGCCAGAATGCTGAAAAATGATAATCGTAATTTTAGGACAATAAAATAATCAGGAGTCCAAAACAGTTTTGGATATTTTTAAATACGTCCAAGTCGTGCCTTGGACTCCGTATTCTGTATAAATAAGTAGAGTTAGCAGTATGAGCAATCTTGTTTTTCCTTCCACTCTGAGCGGTTATCAATGGGATTCTAAAAAGAAGCCCGTGTTTAACAATATTACTCATAGCCCACCGACGGGGCGTGATGTGCGTATTAGTTTGTATGAACACCCTGTTTACGAGTTCATGTTGTCTAATCAATGGCTCACTAAAGCCGATAAGGACGCTTTGATGAATTTCTTTAAGGCGCGGCGTGGTTCGTTTGATTCGTTTTTGTATGCCGATGAAGAAAGCGTGGCAGTGGCTAACGCGTTTAATACGGGCAATGGCGTAACTACCCAATTTCAATTGCGCTTTTGGGCTGACCCTTATCAAGAGACAGTCAATAACGTTGCGGGTAGCCCGTTGTTGTATTTGAATAACGTGTTGCAAACCCTAGGTGCGCATTACACGATCAGTACCACTGGATTAATTACCTTTGCTACTGCCCCTGCATCGGGGGCGGTGCTGAGTTGGAGCGGCACAGCCTATTATCGCTGCATCTTTTTAGAGGATTCGCTGGAATATAATCAATTTGCTGACCGCCTGTATGATTGCAGTGAGATTAAATTCAAGGGCAGTCTGGCGGCTAAATTATGAAAACCTTATCGTCTGACATGATGGCATTATTGGCAGGTTATGAGCTGATTGTGGCTGAATTATTTACCCTCACGTTAGCCAATGGCGAGGTGTTACGGTTAACCTCAGGTGATGGGGATATTAAGATCGGTAGTGCGTTGCCTGCTCCTGTCACTCTGTCTGCATCACACCCACTTTATGCGACTCAGTCAGCCACAACGGTATTTGTGCAAGGCGAAGGCACGGTGTATGCAATCAATAAGTCTACTCAGGCGATTACCGCCATTATCACTGGCATTGCTCATTTAGATTTAGGCAATGGGCTTTTATATGGCGGTTGTGAGTTTGATGGCAGTTATTTATGGGTCATTGTAGGGATTGACGGTGGTGGTGCTGGATTAGCAAAATATAGCACGACAGGCGTACTGGTAGGGTCGGCATTCGCGGGGTTATCAGGCACGCCCTACCTGTTAGCGATGGGGGGTGGTTGTCTCTATACCGCCGTTGATAACGGGTTACTGTATAGATTAGACAGTGCGGGTGATTTGCTTGCGAGTAGAGCCGTTCCCAATGTGTTTAATGGGGTCGGTGTTCGGCAGTTTTTTTGGGACGGCGCAAACGTATGGATCTCTACGACAGATAACTATCTCTACAAATTAGCAGATGATTTATCGACACTGACAACTACAGCAGGTATTAATAGCCGTGGCATTGCCAGCGATGGTAGCTATTTATGGGTCACTAACTATGCAGCTAATTCTATTTCTAAAGTCGATAAAAGCACTGGGACTGTGTTGGCAAGTTATACAGGTTTTAGTACCCCCACCTTTATCACCAGTATGCCTAATGGGCTGTTGGCGGTGACGTGCAGTGCGTCTGTGATTTATGTTAATCCACTGACAGGAGGTATTGTTGCCTCAGTTGCCGTCAATAGTCCTCAACAAGTGGTCGCTGATTCAGTGACAGGATTGCTGTATATTCCCAATTCCACGCCTAATACTGTCATCATCATGGCGGATCTAGTGGCAACAGGGATTGTTGATCATGTAGTGGGTAACACCCGCATAGAGCGTGGAGACATTACCACCTCAGTGGGGTTGAGTGTTGATGAATGCAAAGTGACGTTACACTGTTATCAAGACAGTGTTATCGGTGTGTTATCCCTGCCTAATTTTGCGTTAATCGGTGGCTTTGATAACGCGCATTTGAAAATCGAATTAGCAGTAATGCCTAGTTATGGTGATACCGCCGTCGGTGTCATTCATTTGTTTGAAGGCAGTGTCACGGATGTGGTGCTGGATTTGTCACAAATCGAGTTAACGATCAGTTCTGCGGCGGTGCTGTTAGATGTGCAAATCCCTAGAGTGGTTTATCAACCCAGTTGTACCCATACCTTATTTGATAGCCGCTGTGGGTTAAGAACAGCGGACTTTACTGCGTCACGCACAGTGCTTACTAGCGCGTCTACAGGGTATCTTAGTTTTTCTGATGGCAGTGCAGCGGGTGTCTATACCTTAGGACGCATTCTCTTTACTTCAGGGGCAAATGCAGGTTTATCCAGAACAGTTAGTTCTCATACAATGGCGGCGGGTGTGGCTATTGTATTGCCGCTTTACCCCTTCCCTTTTATTGCCGCAATAGGCGATAGCTTCACAATTAGCCTGGGCTGTGATAAATCCCGCGCCTTGTGTAGCTCTCGATTTAACAACGCCAGCCAGTTTTTAGGCTGGGAGTATATGCCCGTGCCTGAGGTATCACTATGATGAGCGAAAATAATACAACTAAACAAAATCAATGGACTTGCCTTAAAAATCAATATGGAGTTCATGCTTACTCAAAATTAGAGTACAAAATACACTTTGAGAATGGAGGCACAAGTGGTTGGTCACGCCCCACAAATAATAAATTTGTCGAGGATAATTTAAACATCCTCGAATGGGCATTTATATGAATCAATCCGTAGCTTGGGTTAGTGAGTGCGTAACCCAACGTCAAGCTATCATCACTGAGGCAATGACGTGGCTGAGAACGCCGTGGCAACACGCCGTAGCAGTGAAACACGCGGGTGTTGATTGTGGTCGGTTATTGATTGAAGTGTATGCTAACTGTGGCTTTATCGAACGTTATACCCCCGACACTTACCCGCAAGACTTCGCGGTTCACTCCAGTGATGAACGGTTTTTACGCAATATTGAGCGTTATACGCATGAAGTGATAACGCCCTTAGCAGGTGATATTGCCGTCTGGAAGTATGGGCGGTGTTTTTCTCATGCGGCTATCGTGATTGAATGGCCCACAATTATTCACGCTAAAATAGATGAAGGTGTGTTGTTGGATTTAGGCGATCAAGGCGACTTGGCAGGGCGGGCGGTGCGGTTTTATTCGGTGTTTGAGTCAGGCGTAATAAAGGAGTCCAAGGCACGACTTGGACTTTTAAAGAAAATCCCAAAACCTGTTTTGGACTCCGACCATCTAGGTGAGGTTGCCTAATGAGTTTATTCGGCAAAAAAACCAAGTCTACGGTAGCGGATCAGATAGGCAGTCTTAAGATACAATCGCAAGGTTATGGCAATGTAATTCCGTTGGTGTATGGCAGGGCGCGAGTGTCTGTGACCTTGTGTTTTTACTCCAACTTTGTCGCCCATCCTGTCGTCGAAAAAATCAAAACCAGTGGCAAAGGGGGCAGGAAGAAAGCCACGGCTACCACTTGGAGCTATACCTGCGCATTGATGATGGGTTTGGCTAATAATGAGATTACAGGCACGGGTGTGTTATGGGTGGATAAAAAGAAATTCACCACGGTAGCGGCAGCGGGTTTCTCAGTGTTTAACGGCACAGTCAGTCAAGCACCGTGGGGCTATTTGTCTACTTACGAACCCACTAAAGCAGTCAACATGCGTGGCTTTGCTTATCTTGCAGTCAATAATTATCAACTCTCTGATACCGCCTCTATCGGCAATCATTCGGTGGAGGTTTTTGGGGCATTCTCAAGCAGTACCACCGATGCGAATATTTGTGACGTGTTACCGCATCTGCTAACCTCTGAGTGTGGCATTGCCGCTGATAAAATCGTAGTGTCCAGTGAATTAAGAGCGGCGTGTACTGCCAATGGAATACTATTGGGCTTGGTGTTGGACGCGCAACAAGCGGCGAATGATCTGCTCACTGAATTGTTAAATATCACTGATGCAGAGGTGGTGATTCGTAGTGGTATTCTGCATATTTTAAGTCGCAATGAATCCACCTTACCCACAGGCATTAGCCTGGGCAGTGATGACTTTATTGCCGAGCAAGGACAGCCCACGATTAAGCCTACGCGTAAGAAGTCTATTGATTGTTTTAATGTCCTAAAACTGGAATTTTTAAACCGTGTTAATGACTATAATATCGAAATTGCAGAGGCAAAAGATGAAGCCTCAATTGCCGATATTGGCACGCGTCCAGCAGAGACCTTAAAGGCGCATTACATCACCGACGCGAGCCTTGCGCGTAACCTAGCCAATCATCTTTTACACCGTGATTTAGCAGTGAGGAATAGCTACGAGTTTGTATTATCATTGCGTTATATTTACCTTGAAGCCATGGACGTTGTGCTGATTAATGACACGGTGTTAGGGCTGGCTAATCATCCTGTGTTAATCAAAAAAATCGTTATCAGCCCAGATTTTAAACTACAAATAACCGCCGATGATTACGTTAGCCAAGCCTACCAAGCCGTTTATCCCCCTGCTACCAGTAACCCTGCTATTCCTGATACAGGCGCGGCGGTGGGTAGTATTAACGCCCCTGTTATCTTCACCGCCCCCGCCAGTTTAACGACGACAGGCTATGAAGTGTGGTGTGCGATTTCTAACGCTGACGCGCTGTATGGTGGGTGTGATATTTATCTAAGTACTGATGGTGGTGCGTCTTATAACCGACTTGGGACTCATGTCGGTAGCACTCGAATGGGGGTATTAACCGCTGATTTACCTAGCGGTTCAACGGTAGATACTAGCAATGTTTTATCGGTTGATTTAACGCAATCGAATGGACAACTGGCAACAGTCACCCAATTAGAAGTCGATACCTCAGGCACATTGTGCCGCGTGAATAACGAGTTTCTATCCTATCGAGATGTGAGTTTAACCAGCATTTCACATTACGCTGCGAGCTATTTGCGCCGTGGTTTATACAGTAGTAGCCAAGGCGCGGTGACGGGTGATAAGTTTGTTCGTTGTGATGATACGCTGTTTAAGTTTGCTTATGATCCTGCCTATATCGGCACAACCGTGTACTTAAAATTCCCTGCCTATAATATCTATAATGATGGTTTGCAGGACCTATCCACCGTCCCCTCTTACGCCTTTACAATTCCTGTCCTTGAATGGAGTGACGGCATACATCGCTGGAATGACGGCTCAAATTGGCAATAATAACCCCAAGGAAAACTAATGACTTCTGCTATAAATGACGCAATCCCCGTAGCGGGAACACTGATAGACGCAACCGCTATTCGTAACAATTTTGTCACCGCAAAAAGTGAAGTGTCTGCATTACAAACCGCTAAACTAGCCGCCAACGGCACAGTAAATCCAAGTGCCAATCAGCCTATGGCGGGCTTTAAACACACAGGCGTGGCGGCGGCTTCAGCGGCTGGGCAGTATATTGAATATACCCAAGCCTATGGACTGTTATCATTAGGGAAAAGCTCGATAGTCAACGGTAATTTTATCATTAACCAACGCAATGTATCAGGCACTGTGACGCTGGCAGCGGGTGTCTATGGTCATGACCGATGGAAAGCAGGTGCAGGCGGTTGTACCTATACATTCACTGCTACTAATGGCATTACCACGGTAACGATTACCGCTGGGTCATTGATGCAAATCATTAGGACAACTGATGTGCCAATCGGGTTAAATACCTGCGTATTATCGTGGACAGGGACTGCACAAGGGCGGTTTGGTGTGGGCAGTTATGGAGCATCGGGATTGACTGCAACCGTGAGCTACGCGCCATTAACGGTTGAATTCGGCACGGGGACGCTGAGCTTAGTGCAACTGGAGATAGGCAGTGTTGCAACACCTTATGAGCAACGACATTACACAATAGAACAGCTACTATGCCAACAGTTTTATCGTGTTATTCGTGCTGACTTTATATATCAGCCTGTTGCTGCGGGGTATTTGAATACAACCACCACTGCGGCGTTTTTACTCTCCTTTCCGATAATGAGACTTCCGCCAGTCGTTACCTTAACGGGCTGGCAATTAGAGGTAAACTTCGGAACAAGGGTTGCGATTTCGAGCGTTGCAACAAGCTTTATCAGTAGAGAAGGTTGCTTGATTATTGCTACCGTCGCTGCCCAAACGGCTAACCTTCATTGCAACCTAGTTTCCACTGCCGCTGGTAGCACAATCATCTTTGATGCTGAGTTATAGACTTGTATGACTTGCAGTGACTGAGACAGCCTAGTAGGTTTTAAGTGGTTTTTATAGTATTTCGAGTGTTATAACTTGCGTTAAGCAGCCGTAATTTTCTTAAATTAAGATAATGTTTAGCTGTTTTTTATGATGTTTTGGGTTGAGTTATGTATAAAATAAAATGTCAAAAGTGTATAAAGTAAAATGACAATTTACAGTACCGTCAAACTGCTCGATAAAGGCAAACAGGGCGGTGATGGCGTAGTCTGAATCGCGTTGTTTGTCGCTACCTTTTAACTCGCAATCGCTAGCTTTTGATAGAGCAGTGTTATCACTACTTGAGTCAGTTGCTCCCCTGCTTTGGTTAGCCGCCAGTCCCCTTGATGATCCTGCATCAGAAAGCCTAGCTGCTCCAATTTCCTCGCATCCAACAGCCCCTGTAATATGTGTGGTTGCAATTGACCTGCGTCCATTATGGTTAATTTTGAGCCTGCCAGATGCAACAGGGCTGAGTCTACTTGGTTGCCGTATTCCGCTTTTGCTTGTATCAATTGCTCCACTTGGCGTACTGATAACTTGAAGGCTTGATCCTTTAGCGACTTGAGCAATATCCCGTCCATTTTGGGAAACGTGGGGGGAATTATTGCTGTGTTTTTCTGGTCCATAAATCACCTCTAGTTGTTGGTTTAATCGCTCAGTTTTGTAGCGTTCTTGGGCGGATTTTGGCAGGGTGGTTAGGGCGATTTCGTACTTTACGCCGCCTTTTCCGCCTTTCGCTGGGACTTGTTGAGTAGTGTATTTTCCTGCGCTAATATGTCGCTGAATTGAACGTTCAGACGTGCATAAAAGTGTCGCAACTTGCTCAATACTTAAAAAAATACTCATAACAATATTCCTTTTTATTTCATACGGTTATGAGTTGCGACACTACTTTCATGTGTCGCAACTTCTGTCGCAACTACCGCGTCTGAGTTGCGACACTCAGCGGCTTCAACATCGGCAGCTAAATCACGCATAATCAGTCGAGCTAAGCCGCCGTGAGGGGTACGGTCATCACGACCCGCCCAACGATTGACGGTATTAAAAACCGTCATGTATATGTAGCCATGAGCCTTAGCCCATGCACAGAGATTAGTTTCATGCTTTACTAGCATTTCACTAATTTGATGCTTTGTTGGTGTTGCCATTTTGGTATACTTCCAGTGGTGATAACGTGGGACAAAGAATAATCCGAAAAAACAGGATAATCAACAGGAGAAATCCGTGAAAACCGAATCTTACTTTGAAGAAGTGACTGGAAGAGTCAAAAAAGCCTTAAAAATCAAGACTGACTTAGAGTTAGCTGAAAAAATAAATATGAAGGCGACAACGTTTAATAGCAGAAAAAAAGCGCAGTCATTACCGTATGAAGAGCTTATTGAATTAGCGAATACGGAAAAAATGGATTTTAACTGGCTACTAACAGGCGAAGGGGATATGTTCAAAGACAAGCAGCCTGTGACGGTCTATGACCGACGCGCAAACGACCCTGATAATAGGGCGGGAAAAAAAGAAAGACGGGTAGAACAGGCTATCTCCCTGCTAAATGAGCTAACACCCACGCAACAATCAGAGATTTTGGCAGCTATCGAAGAAAAAAAACAATTAAACGAGATGAAGAAAACACTAGAACGCCTAACCTCAGCGTGGGAACAACAACACAAGCACCAACCTTGACCCAACCCGCAACCACTGCGGACACCAGAGCGTTAAACAAAACATAAAATAACGCCTAAAAAAGAGAGCATCACCACCACCCAACTCATAGGCCCATAACAACACAATAACCAAGCCTGATTATCCTCAGGCGTAACACAATGCTTAAAATAAAATGTCGAAACTAAATAAAAACTCACTAACCGCCTAATTTTCGACAATCTACTTTATACCTAATCAACCCGCTTAATCCCGCTTAATCCCGCATCATTACTGTGTTCTTCGACAAAATTACTAAACTATGATTTGTATAGTGTTTTGTTGGTTCACAGTAAAATGACAATTTACATTAACTAGCACCAAAGGTTGTTATTGAGACAAAATGAAAATGGAAAGAATGTGGAAAGTCAAACGCAAGACATAAAAAAACCACTTGGAAGCGATTCCTAAGCGGTTGATTTGTAGTAACTTTGTGGTGGGTCGTGCGCGATTCGAACGCGCGACCATCGCATTAAAAGTGCGGTGCTCTACCGGCTGAGCTAACGACCCAACAAAGATTGCCTATTATAATGATTTTTTTTACTTTGACAAGCTTTATTTTTGATAACGGGTAACATCTGGAAGTCCTGCGTCAAGAAAGCCTGTTTTTCTTAGGCGGCAGGCATCGCATTCACCACAGGCGCGTCCTTGGGTGTCAGCGGAATAACAGGAGACGGTTCGTTGATAATTAACACCTAATGCTATGCCTGTTTTTATAATTTCTGCCTTGCTTAAATGTATCAGTGGGGTGTGGATGGAAAAATGTGTGCCTTCTACACCTGCTTTGGTGGCTAGGTTGGCGAGTTTTTGGAAGCTTTCGATAAATTCTGGGCGACAATCGGGATAACCTGAATAATCAACGGCATTTACGCCTATGAATATGTCGTGTAGGTGCAAGACTTCTGCCCAGCCTAGGGCAAATGATAGGAAAATGGTGTTTCTGGCGGGGACGTAGGTAACAGGGATGCCTGTTTGCAGGGTGTGTGGCACGGCGATATGTTCATCGGTGAGTGCTGAACCGCCTATTGAACCTAAGCCCAGTTTGATAATTTTGTGATCTTCTACTTGGTAATCAGTGGCAATTTGTGCAGCGGCGATCAGTTCAGCATTATGGCGTTGCCCGTAGTCAAAACTAAGGGCGTAACATTTAAAGCCTTGCTGTTTGGCAAGTGCGAGTACGGTGATGGAGTCTAAGCCCCCAGATAACAGGATAATAGCTTTTTTTTGCATAGTAATTATTTGCCTTGGGCATCATCCCAAAGCAGTTTATGAAGTTGAATTTGAAAACGCACGGCTAGTCTGTCGCTAAGAATTTTTTCTGCCAGTTCGGTGGGTTGTTGCTGTCCCATGACGGGTGAAAATAAAATTTCACAACGATTAATCAAGTCGTATTGCTTGAGTATTGCTTTTGACCATTGGTAATCTTCATCGTTGCCGATGACAAATTTTACTTGGTCTTGGGCGGTGAGATGGTCAATGTTGCCATAAAGATTTTTATCCACTTCGTCTGAACTTGGAGTTTTTATATCCATGACTTTGACGACGCGCTTATCAACCGTTGATACATCCAATGCGCCACTGGTTTCTAATGAGACTTTATAGTTTTTATCGACTAATTGGCGCATTAATTCAAGGCAGTTAGCTTGTGCTAATGGCTCGCCACCTGTGACGGTGATGTATTGGCAACCGTATTGCTCAACGTCGGCAATGATGTCATCAAGCGACATTTTTTTGCCGCCTGTAAACGCATAAGCGGTGTCGCAATACACACAGCGCAACGGGCAACCTGTCAGGCGAATAAATACCGTGGGTATGCCCACGGTATTGGCTTCACCTTGTAACGAGTAGAAAATTTCGGTAATGCGTAGTGTGAGCATTATTTTAATGATGCCAATTTTTTCTCTGCCAAGTGAGCAGCGGGGGTATTGGCATATTCACTGATAACACGGTTTAAATAACCACGCGCTTTTTCAGTATTTTTTTGATCCACTTCAATATAACCCAGTTTTAACAACGATTCTGCTACTTTAGTGCTGTTGGGATATTTTTCTAGCACAGTGTTATAAGATTGCTGTGCTGCTGTCAGATCTGGCTTAACGCGATAAGCTTCACCCAACCAATAATACGCCACATCGACATAACCACCTGTTGGATACTGGCTTAAATAGGCTTTAAATTGCTCTATCGATTGGTCAGTTTTTCCCGTTCTAAGTGAGCTATATGCTTGTTGATAGGCTTGTTTTTCACTCCCTGAGGCTTGCACTTCTGGTTGCTTAGCGACAGGTTTAGTAACAGGAATAGGTGCAGACGGTGTACTAACCGCTATATCAGACTCAACAGGCAGTGTGGGTGGTTTGGGTGATTCTAAAACCGTTATATTAGTTGGTACGGCTGGAGTTTCGGCAACAGGCTCGCTAGAAGGTCTAGGGCTACCACTTTTTTCGATACTTTGTAGTCGCTCATCAAGGTCAGAATACGCGCTAGTTTGGTGTTTTTTTAGTTCCGCAATTTGATTGCCCTGTTCTTCCACTTTACCCGTTAATTGCTGGATTTCTGCTTGCAATTTGTCTAAACGCCCGATTAGCTCATACACGGCATTTGATGAAGGCGCGTTGGCATTAACTGCGGGTATAGAGCTTGGATAGGACGAGTTATCAATCACTGGTGGCAGTGATGAATCAGGTTGTGCCATTGCACAGCCGCAAAGACACAGCATTAAAAAGTAATATTTTTTCATTTATTTACCCTGATAAACCAATTCAGCGCGGCGGTTTTGTTCCCACGTTGATTCATCATTACCTGATGCCGCAGGTTTTTCTTCACCATAACTGACTATGCGTAATTGAGCGTTAGAAACACCTTGTGCCAATAACAGATTAGCAACCGATCTTGCCCGTTGTTCACCTAAAGCAATATTGTATTCACGCGAACCACGTTCATCAGTATTGCCTTCTATCAGCAAACTCAGGCTTGGATTAGCAACTAGATATTGAGCATGAGCAGCAATAACTGGCACAAAATCAGGCTGTACGTCACTACTATCTAACATAAAATAAATAATTTTTGGCTGCGGGCTATTGGGATCATTGAATTCCCCGTCTGCTCCCAACCCTGCATTTACGTTTGGTAGCCCTTGAGGATTTAAACCCGATGATGCGTTTAAGCCGCTGGTTGACGCGTCTTTAATACCATTAGTGGCATTTTGGCTGCCATCAGTCGCACTAATAGGTTTTTTATCATCACTACAAGCGGACAATAAACAGGCAGTTACCAATAATGCCACAAGTGTTTTATTTACTTTCATTACTTACTTCCAAAAATAAGAGGCGGTCATGGACAATTAAGGCGATGGTGACCACGCGGGTTCACGAACTTCGCCACTATTAAAAACTAACTTTTGCTGCATTTTACCATCGATTGACACTGCCGATAAGAATCCTGTGCCGCCTTTTCTGGACGCGTACAAAATCATCGTGCCATTAGGCGCAAAGCTAGGTGATTCATCGGTAGGGCCTGAGGTTAAAACATTAATAGTCCGACTCGCCATATCCATCACGCCAATTCGATAATTATTGCCGTTGCCGTGTACCATCGCTAAATATTTACCGTCAGGTGAAAAACTAGCCCGCGCATTATAATCGCCAGTAAAGGTCAATCGTTGTTCATTGCCACCTTGACTAGGTGCTATATACAACTGCGGTTTGCCGCCTCTGCCAGAGGTGAAAACAATATTATTGCCGTCGGGCGACCACGTTGGTTCAGTATCAATCGCTAAACTATTGGTGATTTTAGTCAGCGCGTGCGATGCTAAATTCAACACAAAAATATCAGGACTACCGTCTTTAGAGAGTGTCAACGCTAAGCGTGTACCGTCTGGCGACCACGCAGGCGCACCGTTAATGCCAGAAAATTCAGCAACTCGCGTCCGCGCACCTGTCGCCAAAGTCTGCACATAAATCGCCGCCGCTTTGTGTTCAAACGACACATAAGCCATTTGTTTACCGTCGGGCGACCACGCGGGCGACATCAACGGCTCGTTAGACGTTGCAATGGTTTGTGGAGTCATGCCATCGGCATCAGCAACTTGTAATTGATACGTCCATTTTTTATTGCCCAAACTATTGCTGGTGATATAAGCAATACGACCACTGAACACCCCTTTTTTACCCGTCAATTTTTGAAAAATCAAATCGCTGATAGTGTGTGCAGTTTTGCGTAAATCAGCTATTGATGAGTTCATTTGATAACCAATCAACTGACTTCCTTTATAAACATCAAACAACTGAAATTCGACACTATATTGACCGTCGCCGTTAGGATTCACCCGACCAATAACCAGATAATTCTGTCCTAAATCCTGCCAGTTTTTAAATTCCACTTCCGCAGGCGTGCTGGGTCTACTTATCATCGCTTGCTCTGACAGCATTTTAAAATAGCCGCTGCGTTCTAAATCCGCATTAACGATATTACGAATATCAACGGGGACACCTTGAGATGCAAATGGCACAACGGCAACAGGTAAGGCACTTTCAACACCTTGGGTAATTTCAATAGTGAGTTCCGCATGACTGCTAGAAATACTAAAACCCAGCACGGCACATACACACATTATTCTAAAAAAATTCACTGGTTTACCTCTGTAACTTAAATAATGTAGGTTGGGTTAGGTGATAGCCGTAACCCAACAAACGGAGCAATTAACATTGGGTTACGCTATCGTTAACCCAATCTATGGTACTTTTTATCATGCACTTATCTTGGATCAAAGATAAATGTAAACGACCTAAACTCTTTATTAAATAGTTCTTTATCCTTAGGAACATGAAGTGGCGATGCTTTCCTAACAGCAACTTCTGCATTGGTGTCAAAACTATCGTTGCCGCTAGATTCAATTATCTCGACATTCATGACTGTACCATCTGGAGTTAATTTAACGCGAATCTTACATTTCAAATGACCGACAGCCTCAGCTGGACGAATCCAAGTGTTATTTACCTGCTGTTGAATTTCTCTTTTTGCTTTTTCAGATTCGGCTTGCTGTGCATTAGCTTTCGCTTCTGCGGCAGCTTCGGCTTCCATCTCGCTTTGTAAATCGGCTTTTGCTTTGGCGGCAGCTTCCGCTTTAGCTTTCTCTGCTTCGGCTTTCGCTTGTTCTTTTTCAGCTTTGGCTTTTTCAGCGGCTTCGGCTTTTGCTTTGGTTGCCTCTGCTTTGGCGTGTTCAGCGGCTTCGGCTTTCGCTTTGGTAGCTTCTGCTTTAGCTTGTTCAGCGGCGGCGGCTTTTACTTTAGCAGCCTCTGCTTTGGCTTGTTCAGCGGCGGCGGCTTTTACTTTAGCAGCCTCTGCTTTGGCTTGTTCAGCGGCTTCGGTTTTTGCTTTGGCAGCTTCTGCTTTAGCGTGTTCAGCGGCTTCGGCTTTTGCTTTGGTTGCTTCTGCTTTGGCTTTTTCAGCAACTTCGGATTTTGCTTTGGCAGCCTCCGCTTTGGCTTGTTCAGCGGCTTCGGCTTTCGCTTTAGCTGCCTCTGCTTTGGCTTGTTCAGCGGCTTCGGCTTTCGCTTTAGCTGCCTCTGCTTTGGCTTGTTCAGCGGCTTCGGCTTTCGCTTTGGCAGCCTCTGCTTTGGCTTGTTCAGCGGCTTCGGTTTTTGCTTTGGCTGCCTCCGCTTTGGCTTGTTCAGCGGCTTCGGCTTTCGCTTTGGCAATTTCAGCCTTAGCTTGTTCGGCAGCTTCGGTTTTCGCTTTGGCAATCTCTGCTTTCGCTTGCTCAGCCGCCGCCTCAGCTTTCATTTGTTCAGCCACTGCATCTGCTTTAGCTTTTGCCAGCTCGGATTTTGCTCGTTCAGTCGCTTCTTTTTCAGCTCTTGCCGCCTCAACTTTAGCACGCTCAATGGCTTCTGCTTCGGCTATGGCGGATTCAATTTTCGCCTGTTCAGCAGCTTTTTCTGCGGCTTTGGCAGCTTCAATTCTGGCACGTTCTTCCGCTTCTGCTTCTGCTTTTTCGCGTGCAACTTTCTCTATTGCCAAGCGTTTTTTCTCAGCCGCCGCCTCAATTTTGGACGCATCGACTACGGTAGCATGAATGATTTCGGGAACAACAGCAGTGATGGTTTTAGGTTTGAGAAACGCGCTTAAACCAAAGAAGCCAAACAACACCAGATGTAAAATTAATGCCAGTATAAATGGCAATGACAAGTTTCTTTGAGTAGCCATTTGTCGTCTATTGTTCGTCTGATTTTGTCATCAAGCCTACACTGGGGACACCTGCATTTTTTAATGCTGCCATGACTGTAACGACTGACCCATAATCCACATTACTGTCAGCATTGATTAACACAGGAGTCGTAGGTTTGCTGCTTAATACCGCCATCACCCGCGCATTAATTGCTTCTGGTTGAATGCTTTCATCATCTTGATTATCAATTTTAAGATAATACTGCCCTTGTGCTTTAATCGACACCACAATCGGCGGCGTGTCTTCTTTTTGTTCAACAGGTGCAGATTGCGCTTGCGGTAACTCGACTTGCACGCCAGTTTGTAGCATAGGTGTAGTAATCATAAAAATAATCAGCAATACCAAAGTGACATCAATGTAAGGCACGACATTGATTTCTGCCATTGGCTTTCTACGGCGGCTTTTTCTCATTTGCTGTGTGCCTGTCTTTGTAATAACACCACGAATTCTTCCACGAATAATTCATAACGTCCTGTTAAACGATCCAAGCGTGTCGAAAAACGGTTATAAGCGATAACCGCTGGAATAGCGGCAAATAAACCAATTGCAGTCGCAATCAAGGCTTCGGCAATTCCTGGTGCAACTTGTGCCAGCGTGGCTTGCTTGGTGTTACCCAGTGACATAAAGGAATTCATAATCCCCCACACTGTGCCGAATAAGCCAACATAAGGGCTAGTTGAACCGACTGTTGCCAGAAACGATAAATGCTCATCCAGTCTATCCAATTCGCGTGATAATTCAATCCGCATGGCTCGTTGCGCACTTTCAACTTGCACCGCAGGCTCAATCGTACCGCTTTGACGCATTCTGGAAAATTCTTTATAACCCGCCAAAAATATTTTTTCGATACCTTCGGGCTTAAAATCTTTAGCGGCTAATTTGCGATACAACTCAGTCAATGCCATACCAGACCAAAATTGCTCTTCAAATTCATCAGTGATTTCAATGGCGCGGTTCAATTCTTTGCGCTTAGAAAAAATAAATGTCCACGAAGCGAGCGAGGCGATCAGCAATAATACCATCACAAACTGGACGACAAAACTAGCTTCTTGAATCAAATGGAGTAAGGATAAATCAGTATTCATGCGGTTAACAACTCAAGTAAATAATCAGGAATGGCTTTAGGGCGCAAAGTGTGTGCATCT
>CAIUVX010000008.1 GCA_903902705.1 uncultured Methylococcales bacterium | reverse complement strand
CTGCATTCCCACGCGGCGCGTGGGAACGAGAAAACATTAGGTGGCTCCAAGTACTATCAATAATGGCTTTGTCCGCTCAAATAGGCAGGAAGATACAGTGAGAACGAATTTTAAATAGTTTAAAAAGAGCTTAGCTACTACGCGCCTGAACTCCAATAAACATCCGTATGATTTCCTCTCTACCAACCACCCGAACCAATTCGTGTATCGCACTATAAAGGAAGAACAGCACAGATAACCACATCTGAATCAACCAAAAATGCGGCCAGATAATTTCCGCCAGCAAGTGTTGATTGGCTACCATGAAATTTTTATGTTCGCGTAAAAGTGGAATAAGGTGTTCAAGATAACGAAACAAGAAGGTAGCGATAAAGTAAATACTGCTTTTCCAAGTAACATTGTAAAGCAGTGGACGCTCAGGAAATTTGTTGACGAATGGCAGTTTGTCAGTAAGTAAAACCACTTTACCCACTAGCAAAGCTCCAATAAGTGCAGCACCATACCCTGTGAGTGGTACACCATATTCACGAAGAATCAAACGCTGAGTCGTTGCGATGAGTACAAAGGCAATAAAAAAAAAGATGGTTGGTGGCAGGACGAGCCGAAACTCGTGTTTCAATATTGCTAATAGTTTCATAGGTTATTTTCGTTGGATTTAATAAAGACAATCATGGGCATACACAGCTTACTTATAAATCAAGAAAGCGTACTCGCCCTGTGTTTAGCTCATAAATAGCTCCGATTAGGGTCACGCGCTTTTCCTTTACAGCCAGTTTTGCTTCTGGAAGAGCAAGCAATTCTCGCATAGACCAACGCACGTTTGCCTCTACGGCTGAGCGCATTAAGGTGTCATGTTCCAGTTTTAAATCGAGTTTCTGTAATCCAGGTTTGATTGATTTAATCAGTGATTCAATGTGTTTACGTTCTTTGGTCTTATGCAGTATTTCTTCCACGGTAGCAGCAACTGCACCACAACCTTCATGCCCCATTATAACAACCAAAGGCGTATGGAGATGTGCGACGGCATACTGTAAAGAACCAATCACATCTTCCGCAATGATGTTGCCAGCCAGCCGAATAGTGAACAAATCTCCGAAGCCCACATCGAAAATAAGTTCAGGCGGCACACGCGAATCGCTACAACCGACAACGGTTGCAAAAGGTTTTTGACTTTCGATCAGCAAACTACGCCATGAAGGGTTTTCATGGGCATGACGTGGTTTGTCATCTACAAATCGCTGGTTTCCGTTCTTCAATCGCACCAGTGCTTCATTGGCATTGCTGGGATAAGGTTCGGTATCAATTATATCGGAACCAATTGTTTCAGCGGCTTTGCCTATGGCTATGCCAAGACCTGCACAACAAGTACTAAGCAACCAGCGTCTGCGGGTAATAAGTGGATTCGTCATGGTTAAGTTACCCCAAAATTAGTCGGTTGCTGATAAAGAACTGTAGCTTGGTATGATTCAATTAGGGCGACATATATTCAAAACTTTTTTGTATAAAACCTCTGTCGTCTTTAGGCATTTCAAAAGACCCTGTTGCTTGACAACTCGTCATACGTTTACTCAGTCTTTCTTCCCAAAGGTCAAAGCCTTTTCTGACATCATTCCATCTAGCCATAGGATCAATATTTGAACCCATTGTGCCAACGACTTTATCCACTGCCATAAAAAGGCGTTCTCCCGTCTGTGAATCCGTTATTTCCATTTCGCCCGCTAACTCACCTAAAAACGGCCACTTCCCTGTTCCCATACCCCATATAGTTGCAGCTTCCCACGCATAAGGTGCAACGGCTAACGCAGTTGCCAAAACAACTTTGGCTTTAGTTGCTTCGGTAATTGCACTTTTAACACGCATCACATCAGGACCAGGTTTATCGACAATTTCAAAATGGCTTTTTTTCATACCATCATAAAGGGTAGCCCAGCCTTGATTAACCAACATTTTTTGATCATCTTCCTCTAAAGCGGCTAATGGCGAATCTTCAGATGTTGCCCATAAAGTGACAGGATCGATCATTACCTTATGGTATTTTTTACAATCGGCTTTGGGATTGACATAGACAGACAAAGCTTCATTTTGGGTTTTTTCATGGAGTTGGGAATAGTCTCCCAGAAAGCCAGACTGATCGACTTGACGGTATTGTTTAGCTGTACAGCCGATGATAGACAGCGTTAAAGATAGACCTATCATTAGCACGACAGGTTTTTTTAGTTGCTTAATAAAGTACATAAAATAATTCCTCAAAAATATTTAGTGAACGAATTGAAATACTAGAGAACGTTACTTAAAACAAAAAACCGCCCCAACCAGTGAACGGCGGGGGCGGTTAGTGAATTAAAGACTGTCTACTTGCTTGTCGGCGTTTGCAATTGTTCTAGCACTTGGTCGATGCTGAAACTCGCTGCCTTTTGACGTGGTGGAAATTCCTTGAACGATGCTAAAAACTGACCAACATGGGCTTGCGCTGGCATGAGTGTGAACGCATGATCAAGAAGCCAGTCATAATAGGTATTTGAGGTAATGTCAGCCCGCTCATAAGGGTCTGTGCGTAAATTGAATATTTTAGGAATGCGTAGCGCGGTGAGCGGCTCTGACCATATTCTCAAAGTACCTGGCGCACGTTGCTCCATAAATGCGAATTTCCAATTATCATAGCGAAGTCCAGTTAAATTTCCATCGTCAGAAAAATAAAAGAAATCTTCGCGTGCGCTTTTAGGTTCTTGACCTGTTAGATAAGGAAGCTGATTGTAACCATCCAAATGCACTTTGTAGGTCGTTTTACCTGCTTTGTAGCCTTTGAGTAATTGTTCTTTAACATCAGGCACACCCGCAGCGGCTAATAAAGTTGGAGCCCAATCCAGATGTGACACGATGTCATTAGATACCGTGTTAGGTTTGATATGATTCGGCCAGCGTACCATCGCTGGAACGCGGTAAGCACCTTCCCAATTAGAGTTTTTCTC
This sequence comes from uncultured Methylococcales bacterium, assembly GCA_903902705.1. Lineage (GTDB taxonomy): Bacteria > Pseudomonadota > Gammaproteobacteria > Methylococcales > Methylomonadaceae > UBA4132. The sequence continues at coordinate 11,673 of CAIUVX010000008.1, read as the reverse complement.
GCTACGGAATGGGGTCATTCCCGCATCAGGCCAAGAGTTCATGTGCGGGCCGTTGTCGGTGCTGTACATCACGATGGTGTTATCGCTAATACCTAGAGAGTCAATTTTATCCAGTACCGTACCGACATTTTTGTCATGATCTATCATTGCATCGTGATATGGACTTTGCCAACGTCCTGCCTGACCTAGACTTTCTGGCTTGGTATGAGTACGAAAGTGCATGTGTGTGAAGTTCACCCAGAGAAACACTGGCTTATTCGCTTTGACACCTTTTTCCAGAAACTCAGTAGCGCGGGTCGCCGTATCGTCATCAATCGTTTCCATGCGCTTTTTGGTTAACGGACCAGTGTCTTCGATTTTTTGTGACCCGTCTGGATTAGCCCAAGTATGCAGGACACCACGCGGGCCAAATTTTTTGCGGAATTCTGGGTCTTTTGGATAATCAGGTAATTCAGGTTCTTCTTCGGCGTTCAAATGGTACAGATTGCCGTAGAACTCATCAAAACCGTGCATGGTAGGTAAATATTCGTCTTTATCACCTAAGTGATTTTTACCGAATTGCCCTGTCGTATAGCCTTGAGCTTTTAGCAATTCAGCAATGGTGACATCTTCTTTTTGCAGTCCGATAGCAGCACCAGGTAAACCTACTTTGCTCAGCCCAGTACGAAAAACACTTTGTCCTGTGATAAAAGCAGAACGACCTGCTGTACAACTCTGCTCAGCATAGTAGTCAGTAAACAGCACACCTTCATTGGCAACGCGGTCAATGTTAGGTGTTTTGTAACCCATCATGCCTTTGGAATACGCGCTGACATTGGTTTGCCCAATGTCATCACCCCAAATAATCACGATATTGGGTTTTTTCTCCTCTGCCGCGTGTGCAGCGGAGACCATCATACACGCACCCAATGCCAGTGCGACTGGATGAAGTAGGCGTTGCCGCCAGCGAATTTGAATCATAGTAGTACCTCTTAATTGTGGACTTACATTGTTAAACAACGTGATTAACTTAGTTGTTGCAGCCTATTCTAACTTGAAACTTGAAACTTGAAACTTGAAACTTGAAGCGTTTCGGCTCTAAAATATTCGAAACTGAGTGCAAACACCGTTTCGCATAAGTGCTTTAATTCGGATTGATACGGCTAATTTTCGAGCCCTGCAATCCTAATCCAGCCATCAAACCTTTTTGATCAAAGATGAACGCATACACGCCGTTTCGCGCAGTGGTGGTGGTCAGTGATTTAGCCATACCTTTGTCAACGACAACAACACTAGGACCGACACCGACTTCCCAGCCTTCGCTACGATCAAGATAACTTAACGAAGCAGTGTCCATAAAAAACATTGCATAACCGAATGATTGCACACCCGCTTGCAAACCATACGATCCTGCGAGGATATTGTAATAACCTGTTGTTCTACCGTTTTTAAACAAAGCACCACCGCTACCGTATTGAGCTCCTACTAAGAATCCAGCTTTGACAATAGTTGGAAATACCAGTATGCCTTTAGCACGTTTCGCCAATTGTCTCGCCTCTGGATTAGTTGCATAAAGAGCTTGTAATGCGGCGTTAGAATCACGACTAATGTCAGCTGAGGAATTTGCCAACTGACCACCTATCGATTGACCGCCTGTGGATTGACCACCTGTGGATTGGCAACCTGCAAGAGATAGTAGACTTACCAATAAAAGAACAGCACAAAAATTAAAGTTTTTCATAATATTTTCCTTGGTTGTGAAGCACAGTGGGCAGGCTTTTTACCCATCAGAATAAGATAAAAAGTAGGCAAAAAGCCTGCCCACCGTGCATAAATAATTAACTCTCAATATGAACTTGCAAGCGACCATCACGCACCGCTTGCACTAAGGCTTGATGATCGCGCTCATTTTGGTCGGCGTAACTTTCAGAAAAATCGGCTATCGCTTCATCAAACTCGTCTTTTTTACCTAGATAACCTGCAATTTTTGCTGAATCACCCGAACGGGCATGAGAGGCGGCTAATGACCAACCTGCTAATTCGCCGAATATTCTCATGGTGTCTGGTTCGAATATTTCCACTTGTGGCTTGAGTTTCATATCACGCAATTGGCGTATATAAAAGTCGTTTTTTTCCTTGCCTGTTGCCCACCCCAGAAAAATATCACTGACAGGCTGTATCAAGCGTTGCCCCATCACTACCCGTTGCCCGTGATTTTCGTAAGCACTTCTTCCAGCGTAAGGTTCTAACACCGAAACGCGGGCTTCTTTAAATTGCAAAAATAACGGGTCTTCTGAACCGCTCATCATCAATAAAATGCCACAACGTGTACCCACACTACCGACTCCAACTACTTTTCTAGCAGCATCTTTGAGATCATAGCGGTCTAATATGACGCGGCGGTCATCTGACAATGACTCCCGATAGAGTTGAAACGCCGCTTGCATACCTGCATCTATGAGCATCCCGTCATCGGACTGTACATGATAAATCAAGGGTGGATTGTCACGAATGCGATGCGCCCCATTTTCAAAGGTGACCATTTCTGGAAAATCATCATCGAGGGTATTACGGTCATAAGCTTTTTCTATGCGTTTTTCAACTCGCCGTTTCGCTGTGCCATCTGCTAAGTGTTCGAGTACCTCATCCGCATCAATGTGAAAGTACCACACATCCAATGCGTTCATTTTGGAAAATTCGCGCATTCGTTTTCGATAGCTAGCAACACAGGCTAACACTGAACTGCGCATTTCATTTTGCGTATAACCGTTAATCCGTCCCGCGACCACAAGACTGGTACACAGCCGTTTAAGATCCCATTCCCAAGGCGCGGGCAGGGTTTCATCGAGGTCGTTAATCACGAAAATTATTTTCCTTTCGGGAGTGCCTTGACCACGAAAGTTGCCTAAATGGGCATCGCCACAGGCTTGTACATTGATTCCTGTGTTCGGTAAACCTGCGAGATCATAAGCCATAAGAGCGGCAGACCCTCGGTAAAAAGTGAACGGCGATTGCAACATCCGCCCATAGCGAATAGGCAGTAGTTCAGGGACACGCCCTGCACTGGATTCAATCAGTAGATCAATGCTATCGCGGCGATTCTCTGGAGCTTTCCAGACACCATGACTTGCTAACGGCACGGCAAGCCGCAACGCTTTTCCTTCTGCTTTGCGATCCGCTCTCGAACGCCTGTCTACAGTAATGCGGGCGACTTTGTCAGCATCGCTGTGGTGTTCATCAGAATGTTTTTTACTCATGACGTACTCCTTAAAATGATATTGAATGATTGTTTTACAACAAAATACCAATTATTTTCTGAGCTAATTCTTCCAAGGAAATTAGCGTTAATGTTAAAGGTAATACAGGTAACAGGACGGCGGCAGCAATTTGTAACACCGTTTCTTTGCCAAATGGAAATAGCCGCATGGTGCGAATTGTTTCGAGACTGTTATTCAAATCGGCTAACGATTGAATATCGCTACTGCCGACAAAGGTTTCACCTTGCGCTGCGCCGTCGCCTAGCCATTTTCGTTCAAATTCGATGACATAGCTGCTGGCTAAACAGCCGTAGCGTATTGAACCTTCACGCTTGGTTTTTGCAAGATGCCCCGTGAACACGCATAAGGGACCTAAGACTATCAGCAACATAAATACCACAGCGGCGGCAATTTCTGGTTTAAAATCGAGTAGTTTCGCACCTTCATAAAAAATTCGATTAGCGATCATTGCAGAAAGTAGCGACCCTAGCGATAGAGTCAGCGGTATGAAGGCAGCGGCACTACCCGCGAGAAAACCCAAACCGCCCGCTTTATCGGGATGCGTAGGGACGAGATAGAGATTAAGCTGTGAAACCTGCCAGAGAAAGCGCGCCCACACAAAAATTCTCAGTAGCCAACGAAACATTAAAAATTGATAAATTGGCAAGCTGAGGTAGATAAACCAATACCCCGCTAAATTAAGTTGCTGTTCTGATCCCACGCCGTTTGCATACCAAGTGGTGGTGTGTTGTGCTATCAACTCAGCCCATAGAAAATGGTTGCCCATAACCAAAGCAATCAGTCCTATCTCCAGCCAGACTGAATTACGCAAACGTAATGCGGACACAATACACGCATCGAAATGGGGTCTGGTTTCTGCCGTTATAATTTTTCGCTCGATAAATTGTCGCACCACAATTTTCATGCGCTGGTGAACGACCAATTCCGCTACCAGTAGCAACGGTAAAACCAACAAAAAACGCATTTGTACTTCTATATCGTAAAGAAACGGAATTTGAATACTACTTTCTAGTAATTGTCCAGAAACAGCCGAAAGCAATAGTAAAGGTAGCCAAGTGAGTAATACGAAAAAGATAATCCTCCGTTTCAGCAAATCTAGCCCCGTGGTGGCTAAATGGCTACGGACGAATAATTGAAAAAGTGGACCACCTTGAACGAGGGAAAAATCGTCGAGTGTTTGAAATTCGGGGAGTGGGTTCATTATTCAACTCCATTTTAAATTTAAAAATAGTTTTATTACTTATCTTGAATCCAAGCTTAAATTTTTACTACTACCAAAACCTAAGGTGTTGCATTGGCAATTAACTCAAACGCGTTGCTTATTTCTTGCTCAGAATTATAAAAGTGTGGAGAGAAACGTATGCCACCACCGCGTAAGGCACACACTACACCCTTATTTTGCAACTGTTTATACAGGTATTCATTAGCAATAGTATGGTGTTTAAAAACCACTATGCCAGATTTTAATGGCGAATACGCGCTTGTGATTAGTCTGAGTTGGTCGTTGTTTGCAACATGGGCTTTGACTATTTCAGCATTTTTCAACACCAACGCTTCCACCGTCTCCATACCCAGTTCTAATAATAACGACAGACTAGCAGATAGCGCGTGTATGCCTAACGTATTCATGCTCCCGCATTCAAAACGACGAGCAGTTGGATGGATTTCCCACGCTTTATTTTCATAGTTGTGGGTATCTTTCATATTATGCCAACCGTATTGGGTGAGCTTAAGTTGTTCTCGTGCTTTGGCTGAGCTGTAAAAAACACCTAAACCTTCCGCGCCAAATAGCCATTTATGTCCATCTGCCATGACAAAATCGGCGTGACAGGCTTGGACATCAAACTGCACCGCGCCTAGGCTTTGAATGGCATCGATACAAAATAAAATACCGCGTTGCTGACAAAATTCGCCAATTTTCACCAAGTCCATGCGCAGACCTGAGGCAAATTGTATCGAGCTGATGGTTAATAAGCGTGTGTGGTCATCAACCAAAGCAAACAACGCGTCTTCGGGCGTGTCAGCACAGCTCAAATCGGCTTGGCGAAATTCTACGCCTTGATTTGCCAGTGACTGCCACGGTAAACGATTGGAAGGAAATTCTTCGTTACTGGAAACAATGTTGTCACCCGTGTGCCACCTTAAGCCATAAGCCACGAATGATAGAGCTTCGGAAGTGTTTTTAACTAAGGCAATATCATCCACTGATGGCGCGTTTAATAGGGTTTGTAATTGGGTGCGACATTCGGTTTCTTTCGCCATCCAGTCCAAGTAAAAATGCGAACCGTAGCGGGTATTTTGTTCAGCAAAGGCAATCACTGCCGCGCTGGTGCGTTTTGGCCACGGAGCGACAGCGGCATGATTGAGATAAATCAATTCATCGCTTAATGGAAATTCTGGGTGTCTGTTCATTATCCCCCCGTCATATTCATATAACGCAAAATCACAGGCTGTTCATGAATATTAAATTCGTGTTTTTCGGGTTTTATTTGCATGGCATTAATGATAGTTTGCTTCAAAACCTTGGTATCGTTTGGATGCTCACGCAGTACCGCTTTTAAATCCACCGAATGTTCATTACCTAAACACAATAATAATCGTCCTTCAACGGTTAAACGCACACGATTACAAGTGCTACAAAAGTTTTCACTGTGTGGAGAAATAAAACCGACGCGGGTTTGGGTATCAGCAACGGTGAAATAATTAGACGGCCCGCCTGTTTTTTCCATACTTGCGATTAGGTTAAAACGCTGGGCTAAATCTTGTTTAATCATAAGGCTGGAATAATACGCCTCGGAGCGGTCATGCTTGCTCACTACACCTAAAGGCATTTCTTCGATAAAACTAATATCAATACTATTGTCTACGGCAAACTGCACTAAATCACAAACCTCATCATGATTCCTGTCTTTGAGTATCACTGCGTTAATTTTTATGCGTTCAAAGCCTGTTGATTTAGCGGCTTGTATGCCGTCCAACACTTTTTGTAAATCACCTGTGCGGGTAATGACTTTAAATTTAGCTGCATCCAAAGTATCTAAGCTTATATTAATACGCTTAACACCTGCGGCTTTCAGGGCATCTGACATAGTGTCTAACTGTGAACCGTTGGTGGTGATGACCAGTTCCTTTAAGCCGTCCAGTTGTCCGATATTAGCTAACAAACTGAGCGCGTCTTTACGCACTAATGGCTCACCACCTGTGATTCTGATTTTCTTCACACCTAATTCAGTGAACGCTTGCGCAATCACATAAATTTCTTCTAACGATAGAATCTGGGCGCGTGGTAAAAACGTCATGTCTTCTGCCATGCAGTACACACAGCGAAAATCACAGCGATCAGTGATGGAGATTCGTAAATAATCAACAACTCTGCCGAAGCGGTCGATGAGTTGAGCAGGTGGTCGTGGAGTCATAGTGAATCAAAAAATAGGTAGTGGTAAAAATCAAAGTGTTTTGGAATCAAAAAACAGGCTTTTTGCTTCCCGACAGCATAAATACCTCATTGTAATCGATTAACTTAAGGGCAGTGAACACAAACACAATCCTCAATTAACAAGCCTTATGGCGAACAATAATGCGGCACTAATCATGGTCGCGCTCACTAACATAGCCCACACGGCGATATTATGCTGCTTAGCCATTTGTTCGCGCAACAACACTAACTCTTGTTGTTGTGCTTCGGCACGGTGCTGATTATGGGCAGCGTTATCCAAGGCTTTGTACAGTAACGAGGGAATTTCAGGGAATTGTTCGGCAAATTCAGGAAATTGTTTAATCAAACGAGTAATTTTTGCTTTAGGTCCTACACGGTCACGAAACCATTGTTCCAAAAACGGTTTGGCAGTTTGCCATAAATTTAATTCGGGATATAGCTCGCGTCCCAAGCCTTCAATATTCAGCAACGTTTTTTGTAATAACACCAATTGCGGCTGAACGTGCATATTAAACCGCCGCGCAGTTTGAAATAGTCGTAATAATAATTGCCCAAAGGAAATATCTTTCAGCGGTTTTTCAAAAATTGGTTCGCAAACGCTACGAATCGCCGATTCAAATTCCTCAATGCGAGTATCACGAGATATCCAGCCTGATTCAACGTGCATCTCTGCCACTTTACGATAATCACGATTAAAAAACGCTAAAAAATTTTCCGCCAAATAACGTTGATCCGACAGTGACAACGTGCCGACAATACCAAAATCTACCGCAATATATTTATCGGGCAAATCGACAAAAATATTGCCTGGGTGCATATCAGCATGGAAAAAATTATCGCGGAATACCTGAGTAAAAAAGATTTCTACGCCACGCTCAGCCAACAATTTAAAGTCTGCACCGCCTGCTTTTAAAGCGGCAATGTCACCGACAGGAATACCATGAATGCGTTCCATGACCATGACTTTTTGGCGCGTGTATGCCCAATGAATTTCAGGAATGTAAATCAGCGGTGATCCTTCAAAATTACGCCGTATTTTTGCCGCGTTTGCCGCTTCGCGCACTAAATCCAGTTCATCCAGTGTCGTGCGTTCAAATTCCGTCACTACTTCCATAGGATGCAGACGTTTGGCATCCGCCCAAAACCGTTCCGCAATTTTTGCCAATTCATACAATAAACCAATATCGGAAATAATGCGCCCTTCAATATCAGGGCGTAATACTTTAACAATGACTTTTTCGCCCGTGTGCAACACGGCGGTATGCACTTGCGCCACTGAGGCTGACGCTAATGGCGTAGGATCAAATTCAGCAAATGCCTCATCAATCGACATCTCCAGTTCTTTTTCGATAATCGCACGCGCAATTTCATTACCAAACGGCGGTACACGGTCTTGCAATTTCACCAATTCATCGGCTATATCATCGGGTAATAAATCTTTACGCGTTGATAAGGCTTGCCCGAATTTAACGTAAATCGGACCTAAATCTTCCAGTGCGTGGCGAATACGCACACCACGCGGTTCAGACTCCCGTTTTAACCAGTAATACGGCGAAAAAATGGCTAAATAACGAATGGGACGGAATAAATGGGTTTTTAACACAATTTCATCCAGTCCGTGCAGAACCAGAACCCAGCTAATATGAATTAAACGAAAAACTATTTTTGGATGAATCACGGATTACCTTTATTTTAAAGAGTGCAGTGTTGGTGGGTAGCATTAACTTAACGACAGTGATGTGTCCGTATTATATTAGTAAGTGAGCTTATCGGGTACGACATAAACATCACCATTAAACTGTAGTGTGTATTTCTTAGTCATTTTCGTAGTCGCTGCTACACACACATTTTTCACCAATTTACTTTCATTGTTGGTTGTTTTCTCTTGCACAAGTAAATCCGCGTAGCCGTGATGGGCGGTTTTGGCAATAGCCAATGTTCGCTTGGATTCACCCTTAGTGAAGGTGCAACCGTCGTTTTCAATACTTATGTGGTCAAGAGTCTCGCCTGAGTCGGCATATTCAAGCGTAATAAGGTCAACCAAAACTTGCTTCATTTTTTGGTCTTTGGACATATATAGATTGAGTGTCTGACGGTGAAGCGCGTACATATGTGAGTTGCTGTCAAAGCTTGCTCTTATTCCAAAAGCTCTTAGCTCAGGTGCTAATTTGTAGCGAGCCGTATCGATGGTGATGCCACTAAACGCAGCCGCATCTGACTCAAATGCCCCTTCCTGAAAAAGATGTTGCAGTATCTTGCCACTTTTAGTGTCCACCAGTAACACATCAAGGTTATATAAATCAGTAGAATCCGAAGAATTTGTTCCTTGAATCTGCGCAAAAGCTACGATGGTTTTGCTGGAATCAACTGGATGGACTTTGCAATCGGAGAACCCGCTTTTTATTTCTGGGTAGCCTAATGTTTTGCTCGCGCTGTCAATCAGGCTGGTACAGCTAGCGTAACTGAGTGGCGATAGTGATAGCAATAAGGTGAAAATGATGGTTTTTAGCATCAGTGAACTGATTTTTCCAAGCGTTCAAGCCGACTTTCCAAGCGGTCAAAGTCAGTGCGTAGTTCATCAACTTGTGCGTAGAAAATATCCGCTTCGGGGACGGCGGGTAATTCTTGGGTTTCTTCTTGGAGAAATTCGCTGGTATTAAGTTTGAACGTATCCAGCGATTCTTTGCTCCAGTTTTTACCTGCCCGAAAAAATTCAGCCAAGTTATGAGCAACGGTTTCGCCTGTATAACGGGCGAGCTTGCCTTCTAAATTAATATCCAGCTTATCAAATAATTCTTGAAATTTACGCCCTGTGTGGGTGTCACCTTCCATAGTGACTTCACCCGAAAACAGCGCGTTCATTGGTTTACCACTCAAGCCCATTAAACCAAATGCCATTAATGAACCTGTTAAATGGGTATCGGCAGGCTGGGGCAAATAATCTAAACATTGAATACTATTCGCCGTTGGGCATAAATAAATAGTTTCATTAAAAGGCGTGATGGTAATGGCAACAACTTTGCCCACTAACGGCGCGAGAACGCTGCTGACGTTATCATCTAAGGACAAATAGTGATTAATCGCGCTTTCCAGCGTGGCAATAATAAGCGGTTTTATGGTCATGGAATAACACCCTGTTCGTTGGCTAACTGTTGTAAATAATCGCTCATGTCTTCGTTAGTGACACGCGCATAAATATCGGCGACGGCTAAGGTTAAATCCAACGACATAAACGTCACCTCATCGCCTAAAAAATAATGTTCTGAAACCCAGCCATTCACACGGCGGCACACTTCAACATCAACACAATCTTGTTCGATTAAAACATATTCTTGTAAACTGGGCAGCGTTTTATAAGCCGTCATTTTAAGGCTTTTATCATTGCGGCGTGTGCCTTTAGATAACACCTCGACAATAATCACAGGCTTTTCAGTGTAATAATCATCGCCTTGTTCGTCATCACAAACCACAATCACATCGGGATAAAAATAATGCCCATCGGCTTTAACTTTTATATCCGACATAAACGGCTCACAGCGCAGGTCTTTTAAATGAATGGTTAATACCGTCAGTATATTTCTGGAAATGCGTTCATGATTACGACTCGCCCCCGCCATTGCATACACATCACCGTCAATATACTCGTGCTTAATATCGCTGGCTTGTTCGCCGTGTAAATACTCGGCTTCGGTTAAATAAGAGTGTGCGTGTAAAGCCATGATGTGACTCCTTATAAGATTTTATAAGTTTCTGTAGATTCTGTAAGATGGGTAGAGGCGATAGCCAAAACCAATTATTAGACTACCGCACTTGAAAGTTTCAGTGATTTTGTAAATATGGCGATTCATTTTGAATAAGGGCCTAGAAATTTATCACCATTGAAATGTATCAAATGGTCTGGATTATCCGCTATCCATACCTCAGTTTCCCAAGCAATATCTGTAATCCATTTTTTAAACTCTATTCTGTTTAAAAAAGCGGTGACATAAACAATATCAGCCGTGCAGTTTTCAGTTAGTTTATTTAATTCTAACAATCGAGTTTCATTAATTGCACCACTACTGTGAACCGCTTCAATTAAATAAAGCCAGTTATTTTGTGCGTGATAGGCAATAATATCAGGTAATTTATCGTGTGATAATTCAAAAAACTTGAGTGATTTTAATTTTTCTTCATCAACATAAAGCAATTTATTCGCTGTATCGCCTAAATATAAAACCTGTGAACCTTTGCCATATCGCGGTAAAAATTCTTCGATGATGCGTTTTTGTAATACATTATGAGAACCAGACGATAACTCGAATTTTTCACCTGTAGTGAAAGTGACAGGTATTTTTTCAATATCCCGTTCTCTAGCCAGTTGGTTTTTTAACGATACCTTTCCTGTTAAATAATTTTCAAGAGCATGATGCCAATGAGGTGTTTGATAAAGTTTTATTAACTCCATCAAACTACTTTCTAAACTATATCCCCTAGTAGGGTCATTAGTCGCGGCGTTCATATTATCGGCACTATTTACAATTAACCCAGCTAACACCAATAATTTTAAATCCTTGCGACGAATATCATCGTAAGAACCACTGGAGATATTTTCTTCTAAATAGGTATTATGAAAATTAATAATATCTCTGGTTTTTAAGTTTTGTTTGCCAGTGGCTTGTGTCCATTCACTGGTTACATTGGCAACGGCTAAAAATGCCATTGCCATACGTTCCACACTGCGTTCTGTTTTATCAGTAATTGGAATACCCACAGACTCTAAAATATCAATCGCTTCATTGATTAGTTTTATAACGTTTGGCGATTTTTTACTTTTATTTAAAAATCGCATAATAAGCTCATTTGTCTAGTTGGCATTTTGTTTTGTGGCTTATTAATAAATGGGCGTTCGTTATTCATTAAACAAGTCTTTACCGACTCGGCAAGCTGAAAGGCTAATAATGGTGGTACAGCATTACCTATTTGATAAAACTGTTGTGT
>CAIUVX010000007.1 GCA_903902705.1 uncultured Methylococcales bacterium | reverse complement strand
ATCACCGCCTGCATGAGAAAGCTATTGGTAACACTGAATTCAATGGTTAAAAATCAGTCAGAATGGAATCCAGATTTCGCAGGTTTTGCTTGATTTTTAACACAGTTGCTCGCAGGTTTTTTACTCTACACGGCTAAATTGCAATGATTGAATATATTAAACCCGCATCTTATCTATTGTCTTCTTTAAATAACGGTAAAAAATTTTGGGATTCATTCAAAAATACACCCCCGACTGACAAGCAGAATACTGAAATCACTAACCGATTTATTCAGCTATTTGAAAAACACGGAGTACATCGCAATCAAATTCCGCAGTTTTTTGACTATGGTTTAACGCTTGTCGATGTTGTAGACCATGAAAAGCTTTTAGCCAAATTAACACCTATAACTCTCCAAGCCGCTTGTGATCTTTTTGCTGTACGCTTGGAATGGTTACTCGGCGTTGATGACAAGCACTCATGAAGACGCTAGAGCGTCGTCATGAGCGTTCAACGCTGAGCGTTGGAACAATGAAACCCGCTCCAGACGTTTTAATTTTGGCGCAATGTCCAAAACGTTGCGACGGGGTGAATACCCCGTCGCGCTTCGGGTTCGTACCTCACCCCAACCTACGCGCTATGCGTTACGATGTTCCGTTAACTTATGGAGTAGCGCAGGAAGGTTCGGTGCCGCTGTAATTGACCGCACACGCCGTTGGTTGAACGAAGTTACGGTTGTTGTTAGCTTCATCTAAAGCATTTTTCATAAACTCTTGGCAATTCCGCGCATCTGCCGTGCTTGGACTTGCAATGGTGTTTGCGTTGGATGCCAAATCCAAATTAGCCGCACTCATCAAGTCGTTAATACTGATGAATCCAGTATCACTAAGTTCAGTAACGGCACAGCCTACAGGTGCTTTACCCGCAAAGATCATAGAACCTCCATTGACCTTCCCGTTCAAGACATTGAGTTTCATCGCTGATAACTGCGCTGAGAGCATATATGCCATGTTAGTTGCTTTAGCCCCTAACAGCCAAGTACGGAAAGCGGCATAGCTCGATGGATCGAATCCAGCTCCATTAGCATTACGCAGGTTTAAGCTGACCATTAGTGCTAAATCATCAGCACCAAACAATTTCTGACCATTGTTATTAGACCAAAAGCCAAGCGTCAACCCACCACCCGTGCCGAGACAAACATTACCGAAGTCTTTTACCGCATCAGGTGGAACATTAATATCTACGAAACTAGTTGCTGTTGTAGGTATCCAGCGGGGTGAAGCCGAAGGCATAACCTCGCATACACCATAGATTCCAGCAACAAGATTTCTGAATAGGTAAACACCCGCCTCGTTAGTAGAAACGGTAGTTGTATTAGATAATTCATCACCAAAGAGGGCAATCTTCCAAAAGGGTATTCCTAGTTCGTTAGTATCCTGAATACCATTTACGTTGGCATCGTAGAATTTAACACCCGATATGTTTGAGCCAACGGGTGGTGGTAGTGATACCTTAACTTTGAAGTTATCAGTTTTGGAATCATCGTTATTGAATACAAGCACTGCTGGATTGTTTGGATCAATTGTTGTGCTAGCAGTTTGCGCAATCAACCATGCCTTGTATTCGCCCCCATTATTACTAGTGTCAGTAAAGGGCATCAATTGAACAGACGTAGACAAATTAGCAGGATTATAATTTCCGTTCGGATGGGAACAGGATACCGTTTGATTTGCCGCATCTTGATATGTTCCATCCACTGCCCCAACCACAACGCCACCAGTTACTCTCAATTGTCGGCACGCAGCAGGATCTGTGGATAACAGAACGCCACCACTAGGCTCTGTCACCTGAAAATAATAAACTCCATCGGGAGATAGCCCTGCACTATTCTTGTTTTGTGGACCACCATTAAGATAAACATCCGTTTTTGCATCGTAAATATTAACATTTACCTGTGTACCCGTGATGTCGGTTGTAAAAATCGCACCGCTAGGGGCAGCGGCTGACGTGACACCTACCGTCCCTATCATCAGTGCAATCGTGATGGCAACCGCGAGTGGTCGCCCATATTTTGTAATCGTTTTCATGACACTTCTCCTAGTTTTTCAAAAAGTTTTTTGCTTTTCATGTTAAAAACCAGCGATTTAATAGCTTGCTTCATATTCTCCTTTTTGCTGAATAGCTTGGTATTCAAGGGGAATTCTGAACAAGCACTCACGCGCTTTAAAATCAATAGGAGGGTAAACTTGAATTAGATTTAATTGTTGGATGGTATTCATAGCCAATAAAAAAGCCGACCCTACCTATCTGACTTTAACGAAGTCATTCGGCAGTTCGGCTTTCCTTTGGTATTTTCATGAGAATCCGTAACTTTCTGTCCCTACCTTACGATAGGTTTAGTCTTGTATATCTTTGCTTCGACTATATTGAATCACCAGATAAACTAAATATCAACGGAGGAAAAAACTAGGGAATCATAAAAACAGCTTATTGAATTTTATGTTATAAGCAATTAATTTTATTAGCTTTTTGTTAAAAATAACTTTAAGAATTAAAAAATTATGCAATAAAAATCAGTAAATTAGAATTTTCTAATTTAGAATAAAAAATCAATAATTTCTCAAAATTACGCAATATTTTGATGTTTTAGAGCAGAGATAAGCGCAGCAATTGCGCGTATTTTGCGTCATTTTTAGGGTAGCCAATTAATACCGCCAAAGCGAGTCATAGAGCTTTGCGGAATGCGAGGGTAACGTAACATTCCGAATATCCCAGCCCAGTAGGGTAAGCTGTGCGTACCTTTGATTTAACAGTATGCACTATACCCTACAAGACTTATATCTTGATTCTGAACGCCAAAAAGTAGAAAATTCTCGACTAATTATCAGGAGGTCGGCGGGTGAAGACGCAACTATTTTATAAATCTATTATTTAATTGAGGTCAACATGGTACTTACCGAACAAGAGTGCAAACTGTTTTATCAGTTGATGTGGTCGTTGCAATATTATGTCAATAAAAAACTTACTCTCATTCCAGCGATTAACTCGATAGACGATTATATTGCCTTGGATATGGAGCAGAAGCTGTTAGTCAGAAACGCGCTGTATGAAAATATTGGCTTAATTGATGGGTATGTCAACGATAATCCACAACAATTTTCTGCTGAGGAATTGGCGCAGGTATTAGCTTGGAAAAATTTTGTTAAGGATAATTTTTATATTGAACGGCATCTTAAAAAACATAGTATTTTTATAGGCTCTAAAAATAAAGTTTATGCAGTTTCTGGTATTACTCAGCCATTAAGAGACATCATTTCTAAAAGTCAGTTACCGCACATGACAGATGCGGTGTTATTGCCATTTGCCAATAAAATCATTTTTGATGGTTTGTTATTACATTATCCAGTGTATTTTGGCAGCAATTTTAGCGGTGAATTAAAAGATACTTATCTGATAGCTAAAGACAATGATGCGATTATTGAATCGTTGTCCACGCAAATAAATAAACCCATCGAGCCAAAAATGATAAAAAGTTGGCAGGGTGAAATGCAGGCGTTAAGTAAAATTGCCCAAGGTTTGCGTGGCGGACAAGGACAACCCGCGTTGAATAGTTCTGTATTTAGTTTGATTAAAGCGGCGATAGAATTAGGTGAGTTAGCAACTGTCGTCCCTCATGATATGGATGCGTTATGGAAAGCTTATAATCGAGCCGAACGAGCATTGGATAAAATGGAAAAAACCTTGTATTACATGGAGTAAGTCCTGTAGGGTGGGCAAGCGTCTTTTTGCTTGCCCACCGATTATACCAATTCAGCGTGGGCAAACGATAAAGCTGTTTACCCACCCTACAATCTCTATTATTTCTTCACTTCTTCAAAATCCGCATCAATCACGCCATCATCTTCTGGCGCGTGGCTAGAACCACCTGCATGAGTATGTGCTTCACCACCTTCTTCGCCTGTTTTTTGTGCATAGACACGTTCAGCCAGTTTGCCTGACAGTTCAGTTAAGTCGTTGGTTTTGGCTTCAATCAGTTCTTTATCGTCGCCTTTAACAGCTTCTTTCAGTGCGTCAATTGCGTGTTGAATACTGGTTTTTTCTTCTTCGCCGACTTGATCGCCTAATTCTTTCAGCGATTTTTCAGTGGCGTGTATCATGCCGTCGGCGTGGTTACGCGCGTGGACTAATTCAACTAATTTTTTATCTTCTTCCGCGTGGGCTTCAGCATCTTTAATCATGCGTTCCACTTCATCATCTGATAAACCGCTGGAGGCTTTGATGATGATAGATTGTTTTTTGCCTGTGGCTTTGTCTTTTGCAGACACGTTTAAAATACCGTTGGCATCAATGTCAAACGATACTTCAATTTGTGGAATGCCGCGTGAGGCAGGTGGAATGTCCGCTAAGTCAAAACGCCCCAGTGATTTATTTGCCGCCGCTTTTTCGCGCTCACCTTGTAAAACGTGAATCGTTACCGCTGTTTGGTTGTCGTCTGCGGTTGAGAACACTTGATGCGCATTAGTTGGAATGGTGGTGTTTTTCTCAATCAACTTGGTCATCACGCCGCCCATGGTTTCAATGCCCAATGACAGTGGAATAACGTCTAATAACAGCACGTCTTTGACATCACCTGACAACACGCCCGCTTGAATCGCCGCGCCTAAGGCAACTGCTTCATCTGGGTTAACATCTTTGCGGGGTTCTTTGCCAAAAATGCTTTGCACCATTTCTTGTACTTTCGGCATACGCGTTTGACCGCCTACCAAAATGATGTGGTCAATTTCAGAGATTGAAACGCCCGCATCTTTTAACGCCATTTCGCACGGTGCTTTTGTGCGTAAAATTAATTCATCCACTAAAGATTCTAATTTAGCGCGGGTTAATTTAACGTTTAAATGTTTCGGGCCTGAGGCATCAGCGGTGATGTACGGTAAGTTCACATCGGTTTGTTGGCTAGATGATAATTCAATCTTCGCTTTTTCAGCCGCTTCTTTTAGACGTTGTAAAGCCAGTGGATCGTTATGTACATCCACGCCTGTGTCTTTTTTAAATTCAGCCGCCAAATATTCAATGACGCGTGAATCGAAATCTTCACCACCTAAGAAAGTGTCGCCGTTAGTGGCTAATACTTCAAATTGATGTTCGCCGTCGATTTCAGCAATTTCAATAATCGACACGTCGAATGTACCACCACCTAAATCATACACTGCGATTTTGGTGTCGCCTTTAGGTTTATCCATACCAAATGCTAACGCAGCGGCAGTCGGCTCATTAATAATACGTTTAACGTCTAAGCCTGCAATACGACCCGCGTCTTTGGTGGCTTGACGTTGTGAATCGTTAAAATACGCAGGCACGGTGATAACCGCTTCTGTGACGGTTTCGCCTAAATAGGCTTCTGCATCTTTTTTCAGTTTCATCAACACGCGAGCAGAAATTTCTGGCGATGCCATTTTCCTGCCGTGACATTCAACCCACGCATCACCATTTTCGGCTTCAACGATAGAGTAAGGCACCATTTTGATGTCTTTTTGGACGACATCATCTTTAAAGCGGCGACCGATTAAACGTTTGATGGCGAATAGCGTGTTTTTTGGGTTGGTGACCGCTTGACGTTTTGCTGATTGCCCAACTAACACTTCGTCATCACTACTAAAGGCGATAATAGAAGGCGTAGTACGCGCTCCTTCGCTGTTTTCGATGACTTTTGCTACGCCGTTTTCTAAGACTGCCACGCAGGAGTTAGTCGTTCCTAAATCTATGCCAATTATTTTAGCCATTATTGTTATTCCTATTGAATGTGTAAAAGTTGTTGCTTATGTGGGGGCTATTTTTTGTTGTTCAAGGGTTAATCAGCGGCTTTTGCAACCACAACCATCGCAGGACGTAATAAACGACCGTTGAGCGTGTAACCTTTGGAAAATACATTGACCACGGTGTTAGGCTCTGCGCCTTCAACCACCTGCATCAATACCGCTTGATGGTGTTCAGCATTAAACGGTAAACCCATCGGGTCGATGGTAACGATGTTGTATTTGCTGAAAGCAGACTCAAATTGTTTAATCGTGAGCTCACTGCCTTCTCTGAATTTTTTAACTTCGTCGCTGTCGCCTGTTGCGGCTTGCAAGCCTAAAACTAAGCTGTCTAAAACAACCAATAGTTCTTTCGCAAAGCCTGTTAAAGCGAATTTATGCGCGTCTTCTAAATCCTTTTGCGTGCGGCGTTTGAGATTTTCCATTTCGGCTTGGGTGCGTAATGCTTTATCCCAGTTAGCTTGTGCTTCTTGTTTCGCTTCTTCTAATTCTTTTTTCAGCTCATCAACCGTATATTCATGCTCGCCCACATCGGTATGCGACTGTTCTTCTTCGGTGATAATGTCTTCAATCGGTGTTTCGAGGTTTTCTGGTTCTGTACTCATGCTTTATGCCTTTCTATTTTTAAAATCACGCAGGTTGGGTTGCGTTAAGTCAAACCTACAATCAAGTTCCTACAATGGGGGTGGTGATTTTGTATTCAAGGCTACGCCCAATAATTTTGCACGTTATTCTAGGATAGCTTATGGGGGAATGTACAAGAACCGTAGCCGCAGTACATTGGACTGGTGACATAGCTGAGGCAGTAAAACTGTCATCGAGGAGTGAATGTAGTTCGACTGTTCGACACACGATGGCATCATTATAGCCACCATCACCCATAAAAAAAGCCTGTCATGAGACAGGCTTTTTTGGTTGCCAAACCGCGAGTGATAACTTAGTTTTTAGATTTATCAACGATTTGATTGGCTTTAATCCAAGGCATCATGCTACGCAGTTGTGCGCCAACGACTTCAATTGGATGCTCAGCATTCAAACGACGTTTTGCAGTCATTTCTGGGTAGTTAGTCAAACCTTCCAGAATGAATTTTTTCGCATATTCACCGTTACGGATATTTTTTAAGGCTTCACGCATTGCGAGGCGGCTTTCTTCATTGATGACTTTAGGACCTGTGACATATTCGCCATACTCTGCATTGTTAGAGATAGAGTAGTTCATATTGGCAATGCCGCCTTCAAACATTAAATCAACAATCAGTTTTAACTCGTGTAAGCATTCAAAATACGCCATTTCGGGTGCATAACCTGCTTCAACTAAAGTTTCAAAACCCATTTTTACCAGTTCAACTGCACCGCCACATAAAACCGCTTGTTCGCCGAATAAATCAGTTTCACATTCGTCACGGAAAGTGGTTTCGATAATGCCTGAACGACCGCCGCCGATAGCAGAGGCATACGATAAACACGTTGCTTTTGCTGTGCCTGACGCATCTTGATGAATCGCGATTAAATCAGGAACACCGCCGCCGCGTACAAATTCAGAACGCACGGTGTGACCAGGTGCTTTTGGCGCAATCATAATCACGTCTAAATCTTTGCGTGGTACAACTTGGTTAAATAAAATCGCAAAACCATGCGCAAAGGCTAAGGTCGCACCTTGTTTGATGTTTGGTTCAATTTCATCTTTGTATAGTTTTGATTGAAACTCGTCTGGGGTCAAAACCATAACAATATCAGCACTGGCAACCGCTTTTGCAACGGATTTTACTTTTAAACCATGTGCTTCAGCTTTAGCGACTGAAGGTGAATCTGTGCGTAAACCCACGACAACGGAAACGCCAGATTCTTTTAGATTAAGGGCATGTGCATGACCTTGTGAGCCGTAACCAATGATGGCTACTTTTTTAGCTTTGATGAGAGAGAGGTCTGCATCTTTGTCGTAATAAACTTGCATGAGTTTTCCTGTGAGTGTTGGTGTTAAAAAATAAATGTGACGATGCTTAATGTTACAGAAAGCAGTGTCCACGAAAAGCACGAAAGACGCGAAAACCATTGTTTTGTATTTTCGTGCTGTTCGTGTCTTTCGTGGATAAATTGGTTATAAATGTAAGCCTTTTTCACCGCGTGAAATACCTGTCGCACCTGAACGCACGACTTCGATAATAGTATCGTGGTTGATAGCGGCAGTGAACGCATCGAGTTTTTCGGAAGACCCCGTCATTTCTACCACATAAGAGCTAGGTGTGACATCGAGAATTCTGCCGCGAAATATATCGACCACGCTGCGAATATCATTGCGCGTTTGCTCAGTGGTTTTAATTTTGACCATCATCAGCTCACGTTCAATATGCGGACTATCGGCTAAATCAATGAGCTTGACCACATCAATCAACTTGTTAAGTTGTTTGGTGATTTGCGCAATAATATCTTCGCTACCGCGTGTTACTAAGGTCATGCGTGACAAACTAGGGTCTTCAGTAGGCGCGACCGTCAATGATTCAATATTGTAGCCGCGTGCAGAAAATAAACCTGCTACCCGTGATAATGCCCCTGATTCATTTTCAATCAGGATGGAAATAATATGTCTCATCATGCCAACTCCCGATCGGTTGATGTACCTAGGGCAACGCGTAATTTCATATCATGATGCCCTTTACCCGCTTCAATCATGGGGTAAACATTTTCAGTTCTATCGGTCATAATATCTAAAAATACCGTACGATCTTTCATCGCAAATGCTTGTTCTAAGGCAGGTCTGACTTGTTCGGGTTTGTCGATACGAATACCAACATGACCGTAGGCTTCGGCAAGTTTGACGAAGTCAGGAATAGTATCCATATACGAATGCGAGTAGCGGCATTCATAAGAAAATTCCTGCCATTGTCTGACCATGCCCATGTAACGATTATTCAAATTGATAATCTTCACAGGGGTTTTAAATTGCAACGCCGTTGATAATTCTTGTATGCACATTTGAATACTAGCTTCACCCGTCACACACGCGACATCCGCATCTGGAAACGCTAACTTAACACCAATCGCGGCAGGCAAACCAAAGCCCATCGTGCCTAAACCACCTGAGTTAATCCAACGGCGCGGTTTATCAAAATGATAATATTGCGCTGCCCACATTTGATGTTGACCAACATCAGAAGTGATATAAGCATCGCCTTTAGTGACTTGATACAGTTGCTCAATCACATATTGTGGCTTAATCAAATCGCTGTTACGGTCATATTCCAAACTGTTGACTGAACGCCATTCATTAATCTGTTGCCACCACGCATCTAAAGCTTTTTTATTGGGTTTTTTCTTGCTGTCTTTTAAGCATTCCAATAATTGCTTTAATACAGGTTTTACATCGCCGACGATAGGAATGGCGATTTTTTTAATGGTTTTTGAAATAGACGCAGGATCAATATCTATGTGAATAATTTTTGCATAAGGGCAAAATTCATCCAGCTTACCTGTGACGCGGTCATCAAAACGTGCGCCAATGGCAATAATGACATCACTTTCGTGCATTGCCATATTGGCTTCATAAGTGCCGTGCATTCCTAACATACCAACGAATTGTTTATCAGTCGCAGGATACGACCCCAAACCCATTAAGGTATTGGTAATCGGATAACCGAGTTGTTGGGTAAATTCAGTTAACTCCGCGCTAGCTTCACCTAAAACAACACCACCGCCTGAATAAATCATTGGTTTATTCGCGTTCAGCAATAATTCAACCGCTGCTTTAATCTGCTCTTTTGGCACATTAACGACAGGATTATAGGAACGCAAGGCGATTTTTTTAGGGTACTTGTAAGGTACGGTAATATTGGGCGCGGTAATATCTTTGGGTATATCCACCACCACAGGGCCTGGTCGTCCTGTCGTTGCCACATAAAAAGCCTTTTTAATCGTCTCAGCCAGTTTAGTAACATCTTTGACCAAAAAATTATGCTTCACACAAGGACGGGTAATGCCAACCATATCAACTTCTTGAAACGCATCACTACCGATAACAGGCGATGAGACTTGTCCCGAAATTACCACCATTGGAATCGAATCCATGTAGGCAGTTGCAATCCCTGTGACGGCATTGGTTGCACCAGGTCCTGAGGTGACTAACACTACCCCAGGTTTACCTGTCGCTCGTGCATAACCATCGGCAGCATGGGTTGCCCCCTGCTCATGCCGAACCAAAATGTGCTTCACTGCTTCCTGCTGAAAAATTGCATCGTAAATATGCAATACTGCTCCACCTGGATAGCCAAAAATATACTCTACCCCTTCATCTGCAAGACTCTGAAGTAGGATTTGTGCGCCACTTAGCTCCACGCTAATACCTCAATAAATATAAAAAAATTTCAACACAAGATTATAAGCGTTTTTTTAGCATTCTAGGTCAAAATAACTTGTTTTTTAACAAATCGCTCCCTAGGTTGCCGCTTTTTAGCTTACTGAAGTTGTACCGCACCAGCATGACGCAACATAAACAAAAAAGCATAATCAATGCGCTATAATAGTGCGTAAAAAATAAAAGTACATCGCAAAGCTAAGCTGATGCTTTTGGTCTATAAATTGCTTGAACTTTAATACAAGACATTTCTTCCGCTATCATGCTTAAAAAAACCATGTATAAACGCATTCTCGATCACCTAACCACCGCTATTTTGCTATTTGATCAAAATTTAATACTCACTTATATCAATACGGCGGGTGAAATAATGCTGACTGATAGTGCGCGGCATTTAGTCGGGCATGATGCCCAGCATTTGTTTAAAACAGCTAATCCGACGCTACTGGCTAACTTACATCAATGTCTGACGATGGTCGAACCATTAGTGGATCATTCAACCATTCTTAACCGTATGGGACAGAGCGTGACTATTAATCTTAGTGCGACACCTTTATTACACGCTGATCAAGTGCAGGAAATATTGGTTGAATTACAGCAAATAGACAATCATTTGCGGATTTCTAAAGATGAGCAGTTATTAACCCAACAAAATACCGCACGGTTATTAATTAGAGGCTTGGCACATGAAATTAAAAATCCGTTAGGCGGATTGCGTGGTGCGGCACAATTGCTGGATTTAGAATTAGATGCACCTGAATTGAAAGAATACACGCAGATTATTATTGCTGAATCCGACAGATTGCAGGGCTTAATGGATAAGATGTTAGGACCTAACAAATTACCCAACAAAAAATCTCTAAATATCCATGAAGTATTGGAGCGAGTTAGAAATGTTGTTCAAGCAGAATCTATCGGTAATCTCAGTATTCAATGCGATTATGATCCCAGTATTCCCGACATAAATGCCGACAAAGATCAATTAATTCAAGCCTTGTTAAATATCACTCGAAACGCGGTGCAGGCTACCGATGGCAAAGGTCATATTATTATCAAAACCCGTATTCATCGGCATATCACTATCGGGCGCAAACGCTATAAACTCGTCGTTAAGTGCGATATTATCGATGATGGTCCTGGCATAGACCCAGAGATGATGAAACAAATATTTTATCCAATGGTGACGGGGCGAGCCGATGGTACAGGCTTAGGTTTGTCTATTGCGCAAGCCCTAATTAATCAGCATGACGGTTTGATCGAATGCAGTAGTGAATCAGGGCATACCGTATTTTCAATTTTTTTACCCTTAGGCGCAGGCAATGAATAAATCAGAAACTGTTTGGATTGTTGACGATGACAAATCGATTCGTTGGGTGGTGGAAAAAGCCCTGCAAAAAGCTGATTTTATTACGCGCAGTTTTGCAGATGCAAATAGCTTGCTCAACAACTTAAAGAACGACTTACCTGATGCCTTAATAACTGATATTCGTATGCCAGGTATGGATGGATTGGCATTATTGGAAAAATTGCAACGCAGTCATCCAGATTTACCTATTATTGTGATGACCGCGCACTCTGATTTAGAAAGTGCAGTTTCCGCATTTCATGGCGGAGCATTTGATTATCTACCTAAGCCGTTTGACATTAAAGATGTCATTGATTTAGCGCGGCGAGCCTGTATTCACAGTCAACAACGAAAAGATGCACACATCAATGTTAGTAATGTTAATGTAGAATCCACTCCCGAAATTATCGGCGAAGCTCCCGCTATGCAGGAAGTATTTCGTGCTATTGGACGGCTGGCACGTTCTCACATTACCGTATTAATCAATGGCGAATCAGGCACTGGCAAAGAATTAGTGGCTAAAGCCTTGCATCGGCACAGTCCGCGCAGTGCAAAACCGTTTATTGCCCTTAATATGGCAGCGATTCCTAAAGATTTAATGGAAACGGAATTATTTGGTCATGAAAAAGGCGCGTTTACAGGCGCGGTACAACGCAGGGCAGGGCGGTTTGAGCAAGCCAACGATGGCACGTTATTTCTTGATGAAATAGGTGATATGCCTCCCGAATTACAAACGCGATTATTGCGGGTATTAGCCGATGGCGAATTTTATCCTGTAGGTTCGTATTCATCGATAAAAGTGGATGTGCGTATTATCGCAGCTACCCATCAAAATCTTGAAACATTGGTTGAACAAGGACGTTTTCGAGAAGATTTATTTCATCGTCTCAACGTTATTCGTGTCCATATTCCGCCGCTACGCGAACGTAAACAAGACATTCCATTGCTATTGCGCCATTTTTTACAGCAAGCAGCACAAGAACTGACTGCCGAAGTAAAAATTTTAAAACCCGATGCAGAGGCGTTTTTAAGCACGTTAGAATGGGCAGGCAATGTGCGGCAATTAGAAAATACTTGTCGTTGGCTTACCGTTATGGCATCAGGTCGAGAAATTCATTTGCACGACTTACCGCCAGAGTTTTTTAACACCCCAACTGAAAAACATCACATCGAAAGTAACTGGGAAATATTACTGAAAACAGTCATCGATTCACATTTGCTCAACAAAAAAAATGATATAGCCAGACATATTATCGCTGATGTTGAAGCTATTTTAATTAAAGCCGCGTTAGAGTACACGCAAGGCAAGCGTCACGAAGCGGCTATTTTGCTAGGCTATGGCAGAAATACCCTGACTCGTAAAATAAAAGAATTGGAGCTAACTGTACCTTAAAGAGCCTTTATAGGAAATCAATGGTAATAGGTTTTGTGCGCTGATGGGACTCAAAAAACACGTTTTTTTGTACTGTGTTGATTTTTTCTCACTAGAAATGCTGCCAAATAAATAAAAACCAGACCTCCTCCTGTGAATTTATCGATTATCTACACGCTAAATTCAAATTCCATAAGCCAGCACTCAAAAAGATTAATTGGTCATCTTGACCGTTGCGATTAAGGTCTGTCAAACGGCGTTGAAAACTTTCCAGTTGGGAAACCGCGCTGCTTTGAGTTGATAACTTAAGCAGCGGGCTTGACGATCAGCCTGTTCAGCCATTATCAGACGATCCAGCCACACGTCTGGCATGACGGGCTTTTGCTGCATAGAATAGCCAGTTTGCCACTCGCTCCAAGCGGCAGCCATGCCATAAAGATGGAGAGCTTTCAGCTGCGCAGTGCGATCAATGGACATGGCGTAAACGCCGTAAGCTGTCATAACGAGCGCAATCAGCCAAAGGTTCAAGCGTTAAGGCGGGGATTGAAAGCAGTGAGTTATCCAGTGCTTAGGCTTGGTGGCTTTGATTAAGCGGCGCACCATGCCTGATTACACCTGGCTTTTTTTCCAATATTGGTAAATAGTGCCAAGGGTCACAGCTCAGTTGATCACGACCAAAACAACGGGCGTGTTCAGTAATCATCTGAGCCTCAGCCACTATCCGAACGCAATCCGCCGTTAAACGCACTGACTGGCATTAACACTGACTGTTCTTTGGCAAACAGCAATAGACAGTGACGGCTGTTCAGGATGAAAACCTCCTGCCAATTCACAGCAGCGGGTAGTCAGCCACTCATTCAAGGCTGCAAAGTTCTCAAACTTAGCCAGCGGGGTAAACAACCATTCAGGCGGCTGTAAGTCAATCGTTGTGCGCCACCTTGATTGTTTGCACCACACCGCCCAACTCAACGCTTTCTTGACTCCAGTCAAATTGACACGTCTCGCCTATGGGAAATGCCAACGGAACAAAGGCTTGTTTGATTCCTAAATTACTGGCACGGTGTTTTTTCCACTGCTTCACATAACGCTGAACCTCTGTGTAAGAGCCGCGATAGCCATCCACCTGTAAACAGTCATACAATCGCTGAGCCGTTCGCTTTTGTTTGCGCGGCAAATGTGCTTCTTGTTCCAGCCAAGACTCAAGCACTGCGTTAAACTCACCCAACATCCGACACGGTTGAGACTGACACTGATAAACAGGCTCTTCAACTGTATTAATGTGTTTACGGATTGTGGGGCGGGAAAGAGTAAAGGCTTTCGATAACGAGCTAATCGACTCTTTATCTAGGTGATAACGCCGTCTGATTTCGGCTCTACCGTTCATGACTAACACTCTAGGATTCTCCAGTAAAAAACTGGCTATTGAACAACCTAGGGTGGAAACTTTTCAACGCTCTTTTCCCCAGGACTCTGGAAAGTTTTGCACGCTTTTTAACACTCCATACTGATTTATATGCAAAAAGGCTTTACTAATCTGACTTTTTTACTGGATAACGCCAAAATTCACGGCACAAAAATGGAAACCAATGTGCAGATGCTATTAGCTGAACTGACATCACAACTGGTACTACCACCGTTAACGTTGATTTTTTGGCATACGCCAAGTTTCAAGATTTTTTCTAATCATTTTATCTTGCCTTAGATATATACAACAAAAGGCTGAACGCATTAAAACCAAACTCGCCCGTGGATCACCGTTGAATACTAAACAAATGAAGTGTTAGTTGGCTTTATTTCAATATAAAAGGTTAAAACCTCCGACTTTAGTCGGACAGATTTCATCACCAATAGCTAGATGGAGTAGAATTTTCAATTTTTGTAGGAGATTAAGATGGAATATCGCTACGGCATCCATAAGGTCTTTAAAATTGAATACCACTTTGTTTGGGTAACGAAATACTGTTAAGAGGTGAAATAGCCGAACGGGTAAGAGAGTTGGTAAGACAAACGTGTCAGGCATTTGAGAGTCGGATAGTATAGCTAAAGCACAATAAAATGATGCCGTTCGTGGTGAGCTTGTCGAACCACATTCATACTTCGCAATTAAATCGGGATGTTTTCTTAAAAACTTCCGTTCTTTGTTCGAGTAAAAAACCGTTTTAGCTAATTTCATTTCTTAAATTCGCAATATATTCTTTTACATCGGTTATCTCTGTTAATCCTGTTTTGTCACCACGTTTTATTTTTTCTAGCGCATCTAAACAAGCTTGAGGGTCAATCTTGAATTCTTCGTTGTCTTGCAATTGATTTAATTTTTCTTTAAACGCGGCTATGCCTTGTTGAATAAAAGAATGTGGTAGGTTATCAGGTACATCAATTGTTATTTGCATGGTTTTACTCCTAAAGTTAACTTAACAACCACCAGCTAAAGCTGGTGGGTTAAATATAACGACTAAAGTAGGGATACGGGTCACAAGACCCGTTTATGTCTCCGTCCTGTTGTATCATCGCCCTTGGGTTCAAAGTGATGTTCCAGATAAGGTATTGAATTTTGTAAACCGTATGACTTCCATAACGATATTCCATAAGCTCTCCTTCTTTTTCAGGCTTTTAGCTTATCATAACTCACACATCATAGATAAATCTAACCGCCTAAAGGCGGTGGTTTTAACATTGAAAACGGACTAATAAAACCTAGCATATAATCCCGAAATTCATCAGCGTACATTTTTCCGCCTAAGGTATCGGCTATTTTCCAAAGTTGTTGTTGTAACTGAGGGCGTTGTTCTTCTGATATTTAGGGTTGTTTTTCTGGCATAAAAAACCCGCATTGTAACATGATAGGATGCGCTATATAGGATGTTCTGAGGTACGAACGCGCTCGTTCGAGTTGACGCGAATGATGCGCTTCCTATCGTCGGCACATCCTATTGCACTAATATTCATCCACGCACAATAGTTTTATTTCTGTCATCGGACAGAAACTGAGTAGTTCAAAATAACGCCACATTAACACATCGGAAGTGGTTTCTAGTTTCCACTATGTGAATGTAACATAGTCACTCAATTAAAGCGGTGGTTGATTTTTGCCTGTTCGCAAAATCTGCACACTATCGCCAACTGTCAACGTGCCGCTTTGATTATGGATAGCATTTTGTCCAAAATAGACTTTATTTTGCCATTTCCGCAAGCGGTTTAGGGTGGTGAGTGGTTCTTTACCTGTTTGTGCAGTGTCAGGGTCTATGGTGGGAACAGCACAGCGAGAGCAAGGCTTGGGTAATCTAAAATCAATGTCACCGATGCGAATTTCGCGCCAACTGTCTTCTGCATAACTAGGGCAAGCTGCGATGACTAAATTAGGACGAAAACGCCTCATCGGTAAATTAAGCTGCATGGCTTGATTTAATGCTAACAATGAGTTTTCTGAAATCAGTAAAAATGGAAAACCATCGGCAAAAGCGACTTGGTCGGTAGCTTGAGCATAATTAGCATCGACAGGGCGAATGACTTCATCGGGTAGATACACTAGTCGGCAGTCTATTTCTAAAAAACAGCTAAACCAATAATCCGCTTCCTCCGAAATATGACGCGCCTCACATTGATTGCGCCAGATAGTGCTGGTAATATTTTTCCCGTCCATCGGAACTAAATCTAGCACTAAATCGGGTTGACTAGGTGCGGATAAAATGAGTTGTTCATCCGTTAAGTCAGTTTTAATTAACGCCATTTTTGGTAATCGGCGTTGACTCAAAAATTGCCCTTGATCATCGATTAGCATCCATTTTCTATCATATTGAAAACCTGTTTTTGTCACTTGCCAGCTAGGTAAACTAATGCCAGCCAAGGATTTGACGGGGTAGATGATAATCTCGCTTAAGGTGTAAGAGCTCATAATACTGACTATTTGAATACTAAAGTACGTTGCGTTTCTAATAAGTGATCGCTGAGTTCAGCGTAGTCACAATCAAACTTTACACCGTACTGATGAGGTGATTTTTTTGAGCGATAAACAATAGTAGCGGGTATTTTAAAGGCGACTTCAGAGTAAAACTTAAGATTTAACACGATTTTTTTGTGAACAGTAATATGATGGGGGCTTGAAAACGACATACCTCGGCTGGTAATGTCGTTTAATTTTACAAAATCGATAAAAATCTCTTTGCCAAAACTGAGCGCGGTTATTTCACAAAGTACAACGATAATATCATCGCGTATATAACGGGTTGCTACGCGTTTGTTTTTGCTAGAATGCCCAGATACATTAACAGCGGATAATCCATCATCTTCAGTAGCGTCAGACTCACTATTTATGTTTGGGTTGTGTTCAAAAGTAGTCATTATGAATTAAGCGATTTTATGTTAATTTTAAAATAGGTTGATATTTATTTTTCGAGTGGTACAAAAATACCACAGTAGCGTGACGGGTTAAAGATTTTTAAATGCCTTAATGTTAGGCGTTTGTTTTCCCTAAAGTCTTTATAGACAGATATAATTAACATTATATAAAAATCATCAATGATTATTGCTATGCAATCAGAACCAACCACACTTATTTATAGTTGGAAAACTATTTATCAAATCGCCTTAGAGCATAAAAAACAATTGGTTTATGCGCATTTATTGGCTCTATTGGCAACAGTTGTCAGTGTTCCAGTGCCGTTGTTGATGCCATTGTTAGTCGATGAAGTATTATTAAAAAAACCTAGCACACTAATTCATACTATCAATTTATTTACGCCTGTCGAATGGCAGTTGCCTGTGTTGTATATTACCGTAGTGCTGGTGGCAAGTCTTATTTTACGCATTATGGCTATTATTTTTAATATAATTCAATCACGACAGTTCTCTTTTATTTCTAAAGACATTATTTTTCGACTGCGTAGTAAGCTGATTAACCACTTACAAACCATTTCGATGTCCGAATACGAGAGCTTAGGAACAGGGACGGTAGTCACAAATTTAGTCACGGATCTTGATACCCTCGATAATTTTATTGGCTCAACGACTAGCAAGCTGTTAGTGGCGAGTCTAACAGTCATCGGCACAGCAGTGATTTTACTGTGGATGCACTGGAAATTAGGCTTATTTATTTTACTCTTAAATCCTGTGGTGATTTATTTTACTCGTGCGGTGGGTTCTAAGGTTAAGCATCTTAAAGCGAAAGAAAATGCGGCGTATGAAATATTTCAACAAGCATTAACAGAAACCCTAGAAGCTATTCAGCAAATTCGCGCTAGTAACCGCGAACAACATTATTGCCAGCAACTTATAGCCTCCGCTCGCTCCGTTAAAGATTATTCAATTGCTTTTTCTTGGAAAAGTGATGCCGCAAACCGCCTGAGTTTCTTGGTGTTTTTGTTTGGTTTTGATGTGTTTCGCGCCTGTGCAATGTTAATGGTATTTTATTCCAATTTAACCATTGGTGAAATGTTGGCTGTGTTTGGTTATCTGTGGTTTATGATGGGACCCGTGCAGGAAATTCTTAGTATTCAATATGCGTTTTATGCTGCCAAAGGGGCATTAATGCGTATTAATAGACTCAATATTTTACAGCAAGAGCCGAATTATCCGCACACAAATAACCCATTTTTAAATAAAAAAACGGTTGCGGTGCGGGTGGAAAATCTGCATTTTAGTTATGGCGAAGACACCGTGCTTAACGGCATTAATCTCAATATTAAAGCGGGTGAAAAAGTCGCGTTAGTGGGTGCAAGTGGCGGTGGTAAATCGACGCTGATACAAACCTTAATCGGTTTATATCCTGTCACGAAAGGGCAAATTTATTTTGATGAAGTAGCCATTGATTGTATCGGTTTAGAAATAGTGCGAGAACATGTAGTCACTGTGTTACAGCATCCGATATTGTTTAACGATACCTTACGCGCTAATCTTACTTTAGGAAAATCGGCAACTGACGAAGAACTGTGGAACGCACTGGCTATCGCACAATTGACCGATGTAGTCAGCGATTTAGCAAAAGGTTTGGATACTATCGTTGGGCGACACGGTATGCGCTTATCAGGTGGTCAACGCCAGCGGATGGCGATTGCGCGGATGGTGGTTGCCAATCCTAAAGTTGTTATTTTGGATGAAGCGACCTCCGCATTGGATACCGAAACAGAATATAAATTGCATAGCGCGTTAAATGCCTTTCTAAAAGGACGTACCACGATTATCATTGCCCACCGCCTCAGTGCGGTAAAACAAGCGGATCATGTTTATGTGTTTGAGCAAGGTAAAATCTGCGAACAAGGACGACATGAAACCCTAATCAATCAAAATGGTCTTTACGCCAAACTGTACGGTGAATATCAATCACATAATGACTGAACACTACGATTTACATTGTCACTCAACCGCCTCCGATGGCGCGTTATCGCCTTCTGCCTTAGTGTATCGAGCCCATCAACAGGGAGTAAGTGTTCTCGCTTTAACGGATCATGACACCACGATGGGGCTTAGCCAAGCGAGAAGCTGCGCAGCCGATTTAGGCATACACTTAATCAATGGCATTGAATTATCCGCAAGTTGGCAAAATAAATGCCTGCATATTATTGGCTTAGGCATAGACCCAGATTATGAACCGTTAGCAACGGCGACTGCACAGTTACGCACTAGCCGCTTAGAGCGAGCAGTAAAAATTGCAGAAAAATTAGAAAAAAAACGCATTACTGGCGCGTTAGCAGGGGTACAAAAAGCCGCAGGTGATGGCATGATTACCCGTAGTCATTTTGCTAATTTTTTGCTATCTCAGTTTCATGTCTCCACCCAACAAGAAGCTTTTGATCGTTATCTGGGAAAAGGCAAGTCTGCTTATGTATCGACTACATGGGCAGAAATGGCATTGGCTATTCAATGGATTACCCAATCAGGTGGTGTTGCGGTGTTAGCGCATCCATTGCGTTACCAATTAACCGCTAGTTGGATGAAACGTTTATTGGCTGCATTCAAAGACGCAGGCGGGCAGGGCATAGAAGTTATCACAGGTAGAACTAACCCAGATGAAATAAAATTACTGGCTAATTATGCGAGCAGTTTTGGTTTAGCGGGTTCTGTGGGATCTGATTTTCATAATCCTGTTAATCCTTGGCTGGAATTGGGTAGACTCGCGCCGTTACCAGAGACTGTTCAACCTGTTTGGGAATTGTTTGATAAATCTGTATCCCTTGTAGGTGCGAATTAATTCGCACCTACTTTTTAAATAATCCCTCGTTTGCCTCTATACGCTATTTCGGTGATAATCACCGCCTACTTTTATTGTGAGACTTAACTTGGATAACGCAATACGCCTACAATATCTTGCTGCACTGGGTATTGATGTTTGGATACCGAGGAAAAGCGTGCCTGTCGTGGTGCAGCCATTGACTACAGTGAGTGATGAACCCTTAGAAAATCACCTTGAAACCAACGTAGTGATCGATAAACCTTTACATCCTCATAGTGAACCCAGTTTAATCGAACAATGGGACGCGCTAAAAGTAGAGGTACAGAGTTGTATAAAATGTGGCTTATGTCACACTCGCACTCAAACCGTATTCGGCGCAGGTAATCAACAAGCAGATTGGCTAGTCATCGGCGAAGCTCCAGGTGAGCAAGAAGATCAACAAGGTCAGCCGTTTGTCGGTGTTGCGGGTCAATTATTGACCGAAATGCTACGCGCTATTGGTCTTGAGCGAGAAGATGTTTTTATGACTAATATATTAAAATGTAGACCACCTGATAACCGCGATCCTCATGTAGACGAAATAAAACACTGTAAAGACTATCTACAGCGACAACAACAACTTATTCAACCAAAAATTATATTGGCGGTAGGACGTATTGCCGCGCAAACCTTGTTAAATACCAATGAACCTTTAACTAAGCTCAGGGGTAAAGTACATAACTTAAACAATACGCCTGTAGTGGTGGTTTATCACCCCGCGTATTTATTACGATCCTTGTCAGAAAAACGCAAAGCGTGGCAGGATTTACAATTTGCAAAACAAACCGTTATAGCGATGGAACAAAAATCATGCGTGGATTAGTAGACAAAATTAAGGACTTAATAATGTATGATGCCGACAAAGAATTTTATGCCAAAGTATTTCCTAATTCCGTGCCTAAAAAAGATTTAATGCGTCTTCGTACCATGACCTCCGCCGATTTGTCCGCTGTGATGGACATTGAAAGAAAAAACTATGATTTTCCGTGGAGTGAAGACATTTTTAGAGACTGTTTTAAAGCAGGTTATAGCTGTTGGGTGTGTGAAGCACAGGACAAGGTGTTAGGCTATAGCCTGTTATCACTCGCCGTCGGTGAAGCACATATTCTTAATGTTTCAGTAGATCCCGCTGAACAAAAACAAGGCATTGGGCGCAAAATGATGGAAAACTTAATCAACTACGCGAAAGGACGCGCTGAAACCGTTTTTTTAGAAGTCAGACCTTCCAACATCTACGCCATCGCTCTTTATGAAGACTTAGGTTTTAATGAAATCGGCATTAGAAAAGGCTATTACCCAGCTAAAAATGGGCGTGAAGATGCCATTATGTTGGCGTTGCAGTTATTTTAAGTAGAGACTACACGAGGTCAATAATATGTTTTTGACTCGCGTAGCCTTAAAACCGTTCGTGCTGAGCTTGTCGAAGCATGAATGGTTTTAAGGCTAGAGTGACGAATTTTTCCGCTCATCATCCTTCGACAAGCTCAGGACGAACGGAAAAATCCTTAGTTCATCACTTGTATCAACTGCGGGCGGCGAGGCTTTGCCTGACTTTGCAAGCAGAGCTTGCACTCCCGAATACACGCCACTAACCAATAAGAGTTTATCAATAATGTGGTTTTGATTCGTTGGGTAAATCTTGATAAATACCCGTGAGTTTACGTTTAAATTCATTGGTCACGTCTCTGGAATTTTGCTCATTTCCCACGACACGCGGGGTTATTAAAATAACCAGCTCGGTTTTATCTTTATTTTTGGAGGTCGTACCAAACAGTGATCCTATAATAGGTATATCACTCAAAATGGGCATACCTGTGAGACCGTTGCTATTATCTTCTCTAATTAAGCCACCCAATACAATGGTTTCACCATTTTTCACTGCGATAGAACTATGAATTTTACGTTGTTGAATAGTAGGGGAGTTCAGTGAGGATGTGGTAGTGGCGACGGCTTGATTGGCTTCTTGCTCAATTTTCATCAGCACTAAACCACCTGCATTAACGCGGGGCTTAATTTTTAGCGTAATCCCAGTGTCTAGCATTTGGATGTTATTGGAGACGATAGCACTGGTCGTGTTGGGGGTTAAAAGATTTGGAGTGACATTGACACTGTTAGTATTGGTAGCTTGGGAGGTCGCCACTGGCACTTTATCACCGACATTGATAGAGGCTTCTTGGTTGTTAAGCACCATTAATGAAGGTGAGGCAATGACATTAATAGCCGATTTTGTTGCTAAGGCGTTGAGCACTGCTTTAGCATTTCCCCCTGAATAAAATAACGAGTAACCAGTGACAGGACCTATGCCTTTTAAGTCACCTGTACTAACACTGGACAATAGATTATGAAAATTACCACTATCAAAAGCCCATTGCATTCCATATTTTAAATCGTTTTTAAGATCGACTTCCACGATAGTGGCATCAATCAATACTTGCAGAGGCATGACATCCAATTGATTGATAATCGGTAAAATACGTTCATATTGTTGAGCTGTTGCGACAATCACTAATGAATTATTGGGTTCATCGGCAATAATTTTGACTTCACCTATCCCAGAAACTGTAGCATCGCCCGTTGCACCACTACCACTTGTTGATAAAGGCTTAGTATCTGTTGGGGGCGGCGGAGTTTCTGGCGTACTTGTAGACGACGACATTTCTACCGCTTGCTGTCCAGGAGCAACGCTGGCAGATTTGGTTTTCTTTTGTGTACCATTAAAAACCTCATTAAGGGTATCGGCTAATTCGACCGCATCAACATTCTGAACTTTGTAGACATTAAAACTACCACCCGACGCGGTATTGGCTTTGTCTAGTCTAAATACCCAGCTTTCAATATCGCTTAAATAACGCGCTTGATGAGTGATAGCAAGAATGGCATTGAGTCGTTCAATGGGAATAAAGCGAAAAAAACCATCTTTATCGCCCGTTTTATCATTAAAAACGGCTTCTAATTCTTTGATTACGGTTTCAGGTTCAACGTGTACCAATGAAAACAGGGCAAAAGACCGACCTTTCAAGACATTAGTATCAAAAGTACCAACCATTTCTAC
Source organism: uncultured Methylococcales bacterium (assembly GCA_903902705.1). Lineage (GTDB taxonomy): Bacteria > Pseudomonadota > Gammaproteobacteria > Methylococcales > Methylomonadaceae > UBA4132. The sequence continues at coordinate 14,089 of CAIUVX010000007.1, read as the reverse complement.
CACACGTTGTACTTCATCGGATGAGCCTGAGGCGACCAAAATATTGCGGGCATTGTCAACTTGAAGAATGGTTTTTTCCTGTACTAAGGGTTTTAATAGTTTTGAAATTTCCTCGGCAGATACATTGCGTATAGGAATTACACGGGTTTGATAACCAGCCATACTACTACCTACGGCTATATCGGAGGTGTATAAAGCCCCATCAGCAGGTTCGATATGGTAAATATTATTATCTTTCACTAAAGCAGCATGATTCATACGCAACACCATTTCAAGGGTCGGCAGTAATTCTTCTTTAGTGAGGGCTTGGGTGGTTTGTAGAGTAACGCGTCCTTTTACCTCAGGGCTTAATACATAGTTTTCACCTAAGCTGTCGCTTAAAATTGTTTTTGCGACTTCGGCTAAATCGGCATCATCAAAATTGAGTGTGTATGAACCTGTTCCCGTTGCCTTTTTTTTACTTGAAACCGTGGGATTCAAAATTGCATCGCTAGTGGCAGGAAACAATTCGGTTTTAGTCTGCGTTTGTTCAGAAGTTGACTGAGTAGCAGGTATTGGTTGTTTGCTTGACGGAGCATCACCAAAATTGATCGGGCCAGAACCTGTTGTCACCATTGCTTTTTGGGCAGTAATCGAGCTTCCATTACTGTTTGGTGGTGCTTTATTACTGGATGTTATAGGTAATTTAGGTTTTTGCTTGGAATCCATTGACTCACAACTGGAGAGTGTTAAGCCAGTCAGCACAAAGCAAGCAAGCGTTATGGTTTTCTTAATCGTGTGCATTAGTGTTATTTGTCGGTTTAGTTTATTGAGATTCTGTTGGAGGCTCAGGCTCAGGAACAGGAACAGGTGTATGCGTACGCGCAGGCATAGCACGGGAATTAGGCTGCGGTACACTATTTTGATCCTGAGCGTCTTTTACTTTTGGTTTTCTAAGTAGGACTTTTTTGGGTATACCGCCTTGCGTCACTATTATTTCATTGGGGTGAATTTCAGTTACTATCCAGCCTTCGATATTATCACCTACTATCACTTTTCGATACATATCGTTAGATGGTTTGGCTGTTGTCGGGGTAGGGGAGGGCACAGGGATTTTTGCAACAGTTCGATGCAGTAATGCCATTAAGCCTTTTTTGGTGGTATAAATCCCATTCAATAGCCAGTCAAAAGTATTATTAACGATCACCGCTTGTGCTTGATCTTGGTTTTTATCGGCTTCTGGGATGGGTTTTCTGCCTACAATAAATAAAGGTCTATTAACCAAATCAGCATAACTATCTTCAGTTTTTGCATCTAAATCGATAGTTGGCATTTCTTCAAGTGATGTTTGCTTGGCAGGAGCATCGACTGCGCTTAGTAATTGTTTTTGTCTGTATTCGGCATACAACCATTCAAGTGTGATGATTAGTATTAATATAAAACAAACTAATGATAAGGTTTTAATTAGTTTGTGATTCATTGCTGGGGTTTTCTCATGAAACTAACCGCTTGAAAATTAATAGCTAATTCATTGCTGGCATCAATTTGACCTGTCACCCTATTACGCCGACCTCGTACAGGTCGTATGTCTATTTGGTCAATAATCATAAGTGGTGTAGCTGTTTCTATTTTGTAAAGTACAGTCCGCAACATTTCACTGCTGCCTGTCATACTGACTCTGACAATGATACGATTAAACTTAGCGGTACTGTTAGTCGCGTTGTCAGATGAGGGAATAGTTTGTGTGCTACTTAGTTGACCACCTACACTTGCAATGTAGTCTTTAATAAGTTTTTGCATTTCAGCCGATGCCAACGCCTCGGTTTCCTGTTTGATGAAATAATCTTGTGCTTCACTTTGCTGTTTTATATGCTCTTGACTTTCAATCACCGCCTCTTTCTTGGCTAAAATCCGTTCATATTGTCGTAATTTGAAAACTAGATTATTTTTGGCATCGAGGAGAACCAATCCCTTGCTTACTACGGGAACAATAATTAGCAGCCCCATTATTAAACTGACAACAAGCAATAAACCGACTGCCAGCCAGCGTTGTTGCTTTGCAGTCAACGCTTCATCATGTCCTTTATTTAGCATCAACGTCTACTTGTTTAGTTGTGTCAACAACTGGATCAACAGTAATTTGAAAATGCTCTTGTTTACTAACGCTATCTTGAGTCACAGGAGATACAAATACCGCTTTGTTAAACACTGGCGAATCTTCCAATACGGCAATCAGTGTTGAGGCGGCGGGTGATTCACCTTGTATCTGTAAATGATCATCTGCATATTGTAGATAGGCTAACCAAGTATCATCTTTCATTAGACTGCTAAGGGTATTAAGCATGGTTAGCACTGAAGGAGTGGTGTTTTTTTCATTGAGTAATTGCTGTGTTTCATCGATTAACGCACTGGTTTCTAACTGCATGGTTTTAATTTTACTGGCTTCTTTTTCTACTTTGTGGATTTTTTTTGTTAATTCATCAACTGCCTGATATTCAAACCAAACAGGCATAACAATGACGGCAGCCAGTAATAAAAAAACCAAACTAATGAGTGTCGAGTGAATAATTTGCGGTATTTTTGCTACTTTGGGTATCAATTCATCGGGTAACAAATTATAAATATCGTCGCCATGTTCAAAATCATTGGCAACCCCTTCATAATCGGCAAACATTGGCACAATACCCATTGCTTTAACATTCGCATAAAGTTCATCAAGCGTTTCTCTCGATGTCAACACCAACAGAACTTTAATCTGCTCCGCATTATTTAACTGCTTGGGAAGTCGCTTAACCGCAAAATAAACCTGATTTGCCTTAAATGGAGTATAACGATCCAGTTCGTAGGCGATAACTTGTTGGATATTTTCTTTGGCGGCAGCAGGTAAGCCAAGTTCTTTTTTGATAGCATCTTGTCCAGTTAAACGTAAGATAACCTTTGCCTTGCTTAGCCTTTCATCATTGGCTAACAAGTCGGTATAATCGGCAACAGCCGATTTATCATAGTCTAAGACGGTTAGTTGTTCGGATTGCCCATCCATTTGAAAGGTCAGCCTCAACTGATTATTCTCGACACTAGCGATAATAAAACCTTGCGAATCGCTAACCCGTTGCTTTATTTTTTCAGGCACTAAAAAGCTAAGCTCACGCCCCCACCAGCGCAGCACAGTTTTAACATCAAGATCAATTGTTGAGTTCAGATTCAGCATAGTTTTTAACGACTAATTCGCTCATTTTGTTGGTAAATAATGATACATTGTTTGCCGCAGTACGCTGCCATCTTAACACTTGAAATGGCGTAGTTTGCAATCCGTCTGCTTTTTTTACTAGCGCGTTAATCAGCGCAGTTGATTGGTCGTCACCTTGTACTTCAGAAACGATTGTTAGCAATGTTACATCAGGCGTTGCTCCTATTCCTGCTGATTGTCCAGCGTCTAATGGCCAGGGTGGCGAGGGTAAATTATTTCTTGCACTTTCTACTCTAGCCGCTACATAACTGTCAATCAAGCCAGCATCTACCGCTGGCATGGCTTGTAAAACTTCTTTACTGGCAAGCTGTAAATCAATTTGTGCTTGCTCTGAATAAACTGTAATGAGTGGTTCAAGCCACTGAAGTGTTGCTGCATCCATACCTAATACCATCTGTAATTCTTCCAATGATTCAAAAGATCGATTTCGCGGCTGATAATTCAAGCCCGCATCTTGATATTGCTGTTTCTCTGCACCATCGATTCGCGTTAAATCATCGCTATCGCGCCAGTCGAGAATGGCAGCAGCTCGATCAACCGTGGTAGATGGCAATTGCGCTTTACCACCATTAGGCGCGTAATTCATCAGGTTCTGTAATAGCGGTTGTTCCACATTATTGACATTTATTTTACCTGTTTCTGACAACAGCCGTATACGCAATTTAGCATTCGCGGTATTGATTTGATAAATACTACCATCGGCTCGCCAACGTTTATTTGCATCAGGATTTTGTAACATCCATTCGGCTATCGCTAACCCAGATTCTGCCGTTGCTATCGCCTCTGCGTTATTTCTAAGCCCTGTGATGATAGCGGTTTCTCTACGCATACTGAGTGCGAAACTGCCTGCCATAATAGTCAGTAAGCTTAATATCCATAGCACCAAAACTAGTGCCATACCTTGTTGCTTAGTCATTTTTCCATCGCAGTACTACTAACAGCTTGGTTTTGAACATCATTTTTGCCAGTAATTTTCAGCGCAATCAACATATCTGCCCAAGGTATATTTTTCTCGTTATCTGGTTTAATAGTAATTTTAACCAACCGTGGCAGGGCATTTTTATCTAGCCATTCGTCATGCCAACTGCCGCTACTGATGTCTCCAGCATCATCAGAGCCAAAATAAGAAAATGCAAAACCGCCCACTTTTTTTAGCAAAACCACCTCTTCCTTCTGGTCTTGATTGCTTTCAGTAGAGAAAAATGGTGTTACCGTCACTTTAATAATCTGCTCATCGTCTTCTTTTTTCAGCTCAATAGAAAACAGTTGCAAACCCAATCGTCCGACACTGGCTGGGAATGAGGAAACAAATTGTAAGGACTGGCTTTTACCTTGAAAAGACAGCGATGCTTGCAGAACACTGGCATTTTTAGACTCATTTACTAATGGCTTGGCAATCGCTAAATACTGTTGAAAAAAATTATAAACAACGGCAACTTCATTCACTTCGGTAATTTTACTTTCACCTTTATGCCAGCTATCCGCACAAATTTTCAAGCTACCAAACAGCAATACCACCATGATGCTTAACAAACTCATGGCAATTAGCACCTCAATTAGCGTAAAACCGCTGTTAGACTTATTCATCACAATACTTTGTTGACTAATTTTAGCGTGACTAACTTAACTTCTCTCGAACGTTGCTCATCGCCCCAATTTACTGTCACTCTCACTTTAAAAAGCGAGGTATTTAAAGTGCTGGTATCGAACTGATCAGGATTAAATTGAAACGTTTGAACGGCAACCTGCCAATGATATTTACCCTGATCATCGCCCACTGTTTCACCAACTTGCAATGGCATTTCTACGCCTGTTTTAGCCATTAGCGATTCAGCAAGTTGTACCGCCGCATTATAGTCTTCAGCAACACCTGCGCTATTAACACCCAAAGAAAATATATTCAACAGAATACTTAAAGACACCGCTAAAATCGAAAAGGCAATCAGAATTTCCAATAAAGAAAAACCCTGTTGGTTATTTATTTTCAAGTTCAATTTGCCCCGTCAGCCAATTTATATCGATTTTCCATACGTTTTCACCCCGTTTTAAAGACACGCGCCCCCCCGTAGAAGAACCATCGCCAAAAAATCGAATACTGCCTTTATTTTTCTCAGTCAACTGGCTTTGTGCTGTCACCACCGTGACTTTAATCGTCTCAGGAATAGCAAAAACTTTATCTCGATTAGCCACGGTGTAGTTATTTTCGTTAAGATCAAAGGTCACTGTGGTTTCTTTATGTGTCATCAATGCCATTCCTCTGGCATAACGCAATGCTGACACAATGTCTCTGGCGGCACGCTGATGTTCAGTTGCGTTATTACCCGACGAAAGATTAATGCCAATAACGGAAAAACCTAACACCATAATAAATAACACTACCATTAATTCCAGTAGCGTAAAGCCTTTATTATTCAAGCTCAAGGCTCTTTATTCCCAGCCTAGTACATCCCTGTCTTCACCTTCACCGCCTTCTACGCTGTCGGCACCTAAACTGGATAAATCAAATTTTCCATGTTTACCTGGAAAGGTGTAAATATAAGGATTTTGCCACGGATCAACAGGCACTTTAGATTTGCGCAGATAAGGTCCATTCCAATTTTTGGTGCTATCTGGTGATTCAATCAGTGCGTTCAAACCTTGTTCTTGGCTTGGATAATTCCCCAAATCCAACTTATACATATCCAAACTTGCCATTAACTCCTCAATTTGCACCTTGGCTGCTTTAACTTTAGATTCCCCCATGTGTTTCATAACCTGAGGACCAACTATGCCCGCCAGCATAGCAATAATACCTAAGACGACTAAAAGCTCCAGTAATGTGAAACCAGACTGTTTAGAGTGTTGTGTGTACATCATTTGCTCCATAAAAGTGTAGTGAAATCAAGATACGAGTCGTAATAACAGCATTTATAACCGCGACTTTTAAATTTATGATTAAGTGTATCATATCAATACTATCTCACAGCAGTGCAGCGCGATATTGATGTTCAATAACTGATTACATCACGACTTTTTAATCGTTCAGCAAGGCGTGACTGACTACTTGAATTGCTTAAATCAGACTAAATGAACACTACCCGAACCCCTATCGGTATGTGATAATAAAGCCTCTTTTCACACACAGGGCAACAGCAATGGATGATAACAAAAAGAAAGCACTAGGCGCGGCATTAATGCAAATCGAAAAGCAGTTCGGTAAAGGTTCGGTTATGCGTATGGGTGATGTAGCTTATTCGCGTGATATTGATGTGGTTTCAACAGGCTCTTTGGGTTTAGATATTGCTTTAGGTGTAGGTGGCTTGCCGCGTGGTCGTGTGGTTGAAATTTATGGACCTGAGTCATCTGGCAAAACCACGCTAACTTTACAAGTGATTGCTGAAATGCAAAAACTGGGTGGTGTAGCGGCATTTGTTGATGCAGAACACGCGTTGGATTGCGGTTATGCGCAAAAATTAGGTGTTAATGTTGATGATTTGCTGGTTTCTCAGCCTGATACGGGTGAGCAAGCCTTAGAAATTGTTGATATGTTGGTACGTTCTGGCGCGGTGGATATTGTTGTTATTGACTCAGTTGCCGCACTAACGCCTAAAGCGGAAATCGAAGGCGATATGGGCGATTCACACATGGGGCTACAAGCGCGTTTGATGTCACAAGCGTTGCGTAAACTTACAGCAAATATCAAGCGTTCTAATACTCTGGTTATTTTTATTAACCAAATCCGTATGAAAATCGGCGTGATGTTTGGTTCACCAGAAACTACCACAGGCGGTAACGCGCTAAAATTTTATGCCTCAGTTCGTTTAGATATACGCCGTATCGGTTCAGTGAAAAAAGGCGATGACGTTATCGGCAATGAAACCCGCGTTAAAGTGGTTAAAAACAAAGTCGCTCCCCCCTTTAAACAAGCCGAATTTGAAATTTTATACGGTGAAGGCATTTCTTTCACAGGTGAATTAGTTGATCTAGGCGTAGCTTACGGTTTTATTCAAAAAGCAGGCTCGTGGTATAGCTATGGCAGTGACAAAATAGGGCAGGGCAAAGATAATGCAAGAACCTATCTAAAAGAAAATCCCGATAAAGCCAAAGAAGTGGAAGCTAAAATAAGAGCTGAAGCCTTTAAAAAACCCCATGTTGCTGTTCAGGAATTTACGCCAGACGCTGATGAACTGAGTGAAGGGGAATCATAAGCTTCTATGGTTTTAGACGCTGATAGAAACGCGATTAATCCCATCTCTACTGAAATAAAAAACAGCTGTTTACGTTTGCTTATGCGCCGCGAACATAGCCAAAAAGAACTGCTCACTAAATTGCTGCTAAGAGGTTTTAACAAAGAGGATAGCCTGCCAGTCATTGCCGAATTAGCTGACCAAGGTTGGCAAAGTGACAGCCGTTATGCTGAAAGTTATGCACGGCATCGAATACAAAAAGGCTATGGTTCGCTTGCTATCGCTTATGAACTTAAACAAAATGGCATAACCGACTTTGATATAGACCGTGTATTAATCGATATTGCCGATAACTGGCTATCACTCATCGAACAAGTCTATCAAAAAAAATACGGCGCACACAAAGCACTGTCACTCCCAGAACGCGCCAAACGCACCCGCTTTTTATTACAACGGGGTTTTGATAATGGTTTAATTCAACAATTATTTAATTCACTCAAAAAGTAATGGCTCATATCGTGTTTTGAGGGCATATTTTGGGTTGCAATAAAAGGCACAAAAGAGGCTCTAACAAAGCCTGTCCCCGTTTTCTAATATTATGAATGGGTGGTGGGTTAAATCTGTTGTTTTTACTTTTGGGCATGACTACCAGTCCTTTACAGGACTGGTAGTCATGAATATTGCTATAACAGGTTTAACCCCCCCTACCTATGAATGAACTCAAAAAATCCCAAATACAAGGGGAGTTTTTCTTGGGAAATGCCCCGATACGGGCGTAACCACGAACGTAGTAACGACCAAAAACCTTCCATCTTATTGACATGAACTTCGTGAAAGCCATCTTCGTCCCGCGCATACTCGCCTGCCGAATGATTGACCGTTTTATGTGAGTAGCCCCATGTTTCTAAGCGACTGTAAATAGCGTATTCGTCGGTATAAATAAGCGTTTGCTAATGGTTTATTCAATAAACGGTTTGATGGTGTTTTGTTGAACATTAGCTAGCAAGGCAATACGCACTTGTCCGTCCCGTTGAACCATGCCAAAAACAGGTGGCTTTTCCGTTGCCAACGTGCCGCGCCCTCGCGCACCTTTCAAACGATTTCGACGCGGATCACGGTTTTTAATCGCGGCTGGAATGCCTTTATGTCCCGCCACCACAGTAACATCATCGCATTCAACCTCGTCTGCCAACTGCACAGGGGGGTTGTGCCTAACGACTGCTGCCGTAGCTGCTCTGCCATTCGCTGGCTATCACTGGCACATAAACCCAGCTCTTGGGCGATTTGGGCGTTCGACACATTCAAACCAAGAAGGTACAAAGAACTTATCCATACAGTAATCGATTGATGACGACCTGAGAAAATCGTTCCTGTCAAATCATCAAATCGCTTCGCACACAATTGCATTGAGTGCCTCGACACCCAGAATGGCAGTCATTTTTACCCCGTTTGCGGATTTTATTCGAGCTACAAAATGGGCAGTTACATTCACTTTTCCAACGTAATTCCCTGATTGTAGCGTAAACTTTGCTTTCATCTATTAATAATTGAAAACGTAGTATCATGACAAAAATACAGATTTTATTATGTCCTCAAAATACGGTAGTCCCTACAAAAAAATTCAGGTTAATAAAATCAATAGGTTAGAGAATTTAATTTCATCTTTATGGTTTAGATATACGATATAAATCAAGGAATTGGAAAACACAATTCCTACAATATGGCTCACCTGCATCAATTTGTAGGGACTACCAAAATACGATATGAGCCAAAGTAATTACAATCTCGTTGCAACGATCCATCGCATAGTCTCTACACAAACTCTTTACCTTGAACATCACAGTGGAAGTTTTCCTGTACCGAATCAACTACTGGCTGTACGGAGTTCGATTGAGTTGTGTAGATATCTGTGGGAATCCATATAGAGTCTTATTGTTTAACTACAATTACCGCTTAAAAATGTGTGTCATCAAGTTTTGTTGCTTTTAGTAGATTTTGAAAAACTTGGGTAATTTTCAAAGCGATAGCTGCCCCCCCCTTTTTTTCTTTGATTCAACCTTGCTAATTTCACCTTTAGCATCATATTCGACTGCTATTTTTCCTATACCAGCCACACCGTTTTTCCATGTAACGGTTGAGTAGTTACCAAAACAATGATTTTGCTTTACTGCTAAACGATAACAAAATCAGAAGCCGTTAAAGTTGAATGCGTTATTGTACCAATTAAAGCAACTTGTACTGCTGCCCCAGCACCATTAGCATCGGCATCATAATACAGTTTTCCGCTGGTATTATCATAGATTAAATAATCATTAAAATCTGCTGCGGTCATAATCCCTGCACCACTTCTAAACATATCTGCTGCTAATACACCTGTATTAGCAAACTGAGTAAACACAGTATTTGCAAGTTGGATTGTGTCATCTACTACAGAAAAATTTGTAATAGTATCAACATTGTTTACGCCAATTGCAGTGTTAAATTTGAAAACATCTGTTCCAATTCCACCACTTAGAACATCATTGCCAGCTCCACCTATCAAAGTATCAGCACCTGCACCACCTGCCAATGTATCATCACCACCATTTCCATTGAGTACATTGTCTCCTGCATTACCTGTCAGAATGTCATTACCCACATTAGATCCGTCTACATTTTCAATACCGTTCAAGGTATCTAAACCAGTCAAACCAGTATCTTGTGCAGTAAGCAAATTCAGATTGATAGTAACGCCATTTGCTACGGAAAAGTAGCTAACGGTATCAATTCCACTGCTGCCGTAAATCATGTCATCACCTGCATCGGCAAGAAAAGTATCTGAACCTTCACCGCCACCAAGTATGTCATTGCCGTCACCACCACTGATCGTATCATTGCCACCATAACCAATAATGACATTAGCCAACTGATTACCTGTTAAAATATCATTGCCTAAGTTTGAACCGTAAAGATTTTCAATATTGATCAGAGTGTCAACACCAGCACTTCCCGTGTTTTGAGCAGTATCAATACCTAAATTGACGGTTACATTGCCAGATACAGAGTAATAATTGGCTAAATCGATTCCAAGACCACCACGAAGTATGTCATTGCCGTCACCACCAATTAATTGATCATTACCGATACCGCCCATAAGAACATCATTGCCACCACCACCAACCAATAGATCATCACCATCTATACCGCTCAATACATTAGCCGCATCATTACCGATGATAGTATTATTCATAACATTTCCTGTGCCATTGATTACTCCTGCACCTGTCAATGTTAAATTTTCAACATTCAAAGCCAAAGTCAGTGAAACAGAGCCAAATATTTCATCAACCCCCTCATTCAAGGCTTCAATAACTTGATCACCTGCATTATCAACAATGTAACTATCGTTGCCTTGTTTACCTCTCAGAATATCGGCATCTTCACCGCCATCTAACAAATTACTTCCAGACGTACCCGTAATATCATTAATTAAGTTATTACCATAGCCATTAGAATTAAACGCTCCCAGCAACACTAAATTTTCTAAATTGTTGCCCAAAATATAAGAATCAGTGACAGTGGCAAAAATTGTATCCGTGCCTTCATCAACAAATTCGACAATTTCATCTGTTTGAGATTGTACGTTATAAATGTCATTGCCCAGACCACCTAACAGGCTATCTAATCCATCAGTGCTATAAAATGTATCATTGCCTGCTCCACCATCTAAGGTATCTGAACCACCAAGACCATTTAATACATTATTGCCATCGTTACCTATAATCATATTGCTGATACCGTTACCAGTGCCATTAATATTCAATATGTCGAGTAAAGTAAGATTTTCAATGCCATTACCAAGCGTGTGAGTGACACTGGATAAAACCAAATCAATGCCTGCAACTGAATCATTAGCAACATCCGCGATATTATCAACCAGATAGGTGTCATTGCCATTGTATCCATCCATAGTGTCTGCACCTGCCAGACCGTCTAAAATATTATCACCCGTATTGCCGTAAATGACGTTGTTCGCGCTATTACCTGTACCGTTATAATTACCACCATTTTGCAGAATCAGGTTCTCAAAATTGTCGTCTAACATCCAACTGTCAGCGACTACAATGGTATCTGTGCCTTCCTGCGCTACCTCAACCACTAAATCCTGTGCGTCCACATAATAGGTGTCGTTGCCATTAGCACCAATCAATGTATCAATACCAGCACCAGCGGTAAGCACGTTATCTTGAGCATTACCCACTAACCGATTATTCAATCCATTACCTGTCGCATTAATGGCACCAGCACCCACTAAATGCAAATTCTCAACATTGTTAGCTAAAGTAAAACTGACTGTGCTAATAACAGAGTCAATACCCGAATCAAGTGCTTCAGTGACAACATCACCACTATTGTCAACAATGTAAGTATCATTACCCGCACCACCTGCCATCGTATCTATACCAACACCACCATTCAACGAATTGTCTGCACTGTTGCCAGTCAATACATTGTTCGCTATGTTACCGACAAGATTTCCCACTGCATTACCAATCAATACAGCGTTTTCAACATTAGGATTAGAAAGTGTGTAACTGCTGACTGTTTGTACCGTATCAATACCACCACCAACAAGTTCTACAATAGTGTCTGCACTGTCAACAACATAAGTATCATTGCCCAAGCCACCCGCTAACGTGTCTTTTCCTAAACCACCTGTGAGCGTATCATTGCCCGCGCCTCCACTAAGGCTATCATTACCAGCACCGCCATCAAGAACATCATTACCGCTACCACCCGTTAAAACATCATCGCCACCTGCACCCGACAACTGCACGGCACTACTGCCAGAAAATGTCAACGCACCATAACCTTTATAACTGGTAATACTGGGTAAATTTAAGCTGCCCACAGCCGTATCAAGCAACACAGAACCGTCATTAAACTGCGCTAATGTCACAGGATTGGCAAAATAACTTGTACCAGCAACCGTATTAACATATCCCCAGTTTGTGCCATTAAAAACAAAACTGCTTTGAGCAAGATAACCTGTCGCCGATGTAACAGGCGCATTGGTGAAACTTTTAATACCTGTCGTCGTATTTATGCCATCTGAAATACTGCTATTCACACTAAAATTGCCATTAAAACCAGCCGTTGGTGTAAACGTCAGCCCCGCCAATAAGGCATTGACATTAGAGATTGCACCACTGGCAGACCACACCCCGCCGACAAATGTAGAAGTCACTGCGCCCGAAGTCGCGGTGTTAAAACCGCCCGCCGCAATATTTGATTGCGTCAAGGTGGCTGTTACAGCGGTATTATCCACATCACTGACCACAATATCTTTTAGATTTAACGCAAAATCTTGAGCATAAAATTCAGTAGCATTCAAATTTACAGCACTGGGTGCATCATTCACTGCAATGCCTGTAAAACTTTTCACGCCTGTAATAGGTGCGGCTACCCCATCTGAAATGCGGGTACTAATACTAAAACCACCATTAAAATTAGCCGTTGGCGTAAACGTCAGCCCAGCCAACAACGCATTGACATCGGCGACTGCACCACTGGCAGACCACACCCCACCAATAAACGTAGAAGTCACCGCGCCTGAAGTCGCGGTGTTCAAGCTGCCCACAGTCGCATTAGACAAGGTTAACGTGGCAGTAACATTGCTATCCACATCCGTTACCACAATATCTGTCAAATTTAATGGCGTGTCTTCGGTATAAGTGTCAGCCGCACTTAAATTTGTCGCTGTTGGCGCATCATTGACGGCAACAACAGTGACAGGAAGCTGAATAGCACTCACAGATTCCAAGCCCGTATTGTCTTTTGCCACAACACTAAACGCATTTAAGACCCCATTCGCATTAGCGGCAGGTGTCCAATAGGCTAGATGCCCAGCATCAATGGTATTGTTTGCCACAGCATCCCATGCCACCGCATTGGCAGCAGAGGTTCCAATTTTCAATATTCCACTGCTGACCGCTTTCACCACAAAAGCCGTCACTGCACCATCATCTGCTTCATTGCCAGCGGTTTGTAAATTACCAAAGCTAATCACAGTTTCAGTGTCTTCTGTACCACTAAGCGCAGTAAAACTGCTCAGAGTTGGTGCATTATTATTGATGATGCTTAAACTGGTAGTCGTTTTATTTTGCAATACCGATACTGTGCTACTGCCAATATTAGCCACAGCCAAATCCAGCTTACCGTCACCATTAAAATCGCCTACGCTGACTGACTGAGGAATTGCTCCTGTCGTATAATCCACTTTGGCATCAAAGCCCGTATTGCTGGCATTACGCAATAATACTGACACCGTGTTACTAGACTGATTAGCCACAGCCAAATCCAGCTTACCGTCATTATTAAAATCGCCTACGCTGACTGACACAGGATTTGTTCCAGTTGCATAATCCACTTTAGCATCAAAGCCCGTATTGCTGGCATTACGCAATAATACTGACACCGTGTTACTAGACTGATTAGCCACAGCCAAATCCAGCTTACCGTCACCATTAAAATCGCCTACGCTGACTGAATAAGGAGTTGTTCCAGTTGCATAATCCACTTTAGCATCAAAGCCCGTATTGCTGGTATTACGCAATAATACTGACACCGTGTTACTAGACTGATTAGCCACAGCCAAATCCAGCTTACCGTCACCATTAAAATCGCCTACGCTGACTGAATCAGGAGTTGTTCCAGT
>CAIUVX010000006.1 GCA_903902705.1 uncultured Methylococcales bacterium | reverse complement strand
TTGAAGCCTACGGAATGGGAGGATAGAAACACTAATGAAACCCGACATGGCTTATCCGTGATGGTGAATGCCGCATTGTCCCTTTACGACATCAAGAAACGTAAGCCTAAACCAGTACCTACATCAAAAAGCAAGGCTACGATTGTACCCGACTTCGATGATGAGATTGCCTTTTGATGAACTTTAGATAGCCATTTAGGGGTGCTAATAAACAAAAGGCTCTAAAGTTTCACGAAATTTTAGATAACCTTTTGTTCATAAAGGCCTAAAGACGATTTTCGACCTCTCAAATTTTAGCTGATTTTAGCGGCTGTTTTTTGAGAACTTAAAATTCTGGGTATTGCAAATTCTACGCTTACAAAGTTTCACTTATTATTTGTAAGGTTTATGATACGTTGTACGATTTACTTGCTATGTTACCTATTTAGCCTTCTTTAACCCCCGTTAAAATAAGAGTTACAGAGATGTTCGTTTATGAAACTCAAAATCGGACACTGTTAAAATTCTTGATGTTCAATAGACCATTTAAACCCCGTTATGACATTAAATCACTTCTGTGCGATGTTTTTTTTATGCCAACGTCAGAAAACACTATATATAGTGTTTTTAAATCTTACGAACCACTATAAAAAATCAGCGAACGCTGAGTTTAATAGCCAATTGAATATAGTTTTAACGGTTACTGCCAACAGTTTTGCAATCTCGTTTGGGCTATATCCTTCGGCATACCAAAGCAGGGCTGATGCTAATCTGTAGGCTTGAATATTCTTTAACTTAAGCGCTAGTGGTAACAGGCTCGTAGTTTTTCTATTAGCGATTTTGAAAAGGTTATTGCCATTGGTATGCTTATTCGGGGGAGTTCAAAATCGGCTTATTCTAAATGTTTTTTGTCGCGATTTCTGTTCGGCTTTGGAAATTTAATTTCTGAAAGTCTATAAATAAAAATGTGCATCATGGTCGTGGTCAATTTTGATAGGGAAAAAACGCATAAAGCCTCCACAGGTAACGTTGAAATTGTGGTAAAATTAGAACTTCTACCCCTTCACTTTATCTTACGCCGCCATTCAATTGAGTTTGAGTTGGAAACAATAATCTAAACGCAGTGCCTTGATTGGGCTGCATTTTGATTCAATTACAACATGCCTGTGTGAAGAATGCACCATGCCAATTACCGTAGACAGCCCTAATCCCGTGCCTTCGCCTGGTGGCTTAGTGGTGAAAAAAGGGTCAAACATTCGTTTAATAACGTCTGGAGCGATTCCCGTTCCGTTATCGGCTATGCTCAATTCAATAAAGTTTCCGTCAAGTGCAACCGCGCACGCTTCACACTTCACACTGCGCAGTTAAGTTCATTCGGGTATTTAACGCAATCGTAATCATGCCGCCCCGTTCTTTCATCGCATCTCGCGCATTGACGGCTAAATTTGTCAAGATTTAAAGCTCACTAAAAAATCGATGAGTATTTTTACCGGCTTTTTTAGCGGCGTACATCGCCGTATCGGCACTTTTCATTAGCTCTGCAACGGAATATCCATCGATATTATGTACAGCGATGCCTATGGACGCACCTACGGCAGCTGATTTCCCCCGAAAACTCATCGGCTTGTTAACAGTTAAAACAATTCGAGTGGCGATATGCACGAGTTCGGCATGATTCGCGGGATTGTCGATAAGAATAACAAATTCATCACCGCCTATTCGTGCAACGGTATCAGAAGCTCTCACTTCCTCTGCCAGTCTATACGCCACTGTTTTCAAGACCTCATCACCAATATCGTGACCCAGCGTGTCGTTCACAGCTTTAAAGCCATCAAGATCGATAAACATAACCGCGATGCCGCGTTTGTTACGTTCCGTAATGCTAATAAGTTGACCAAGTCGTTCTGTGAGTAAAATGCGATTGGGCAAATCGGTTAATGAATCGTGGAAAGCCAAGTGCCGCATTCGCTCATCTTTTTTCCAAAATTCGGTGATGTCGTTAAAGATTGAAATATAGCGAGTCGGTTCATTCTCCGCGCTATCAATAACCGTAATGGACTGCCACGCTAAAAAAATTTCACCGTCTTTGCGACGGTTCCAAGTTTCGCCTTCCCAACAACTTTCCTCGGCTATATGTCGCCATACGGAAGCATAAAATTCTTCATCAAGTGGATTAGATGACAGCATAATTAGCGGTTGCCCGATGACTTCCTCCAATGTGTAACCTGTAATTTTGGTGAAAGCTGCGTTTACCGATAAAAGAACGCTGCTTGGATCAATGAACATAACTCCTTCGATAGTGTTGTCAAAAACACTGGCAGCTAATTTGAGTTCAAATTCAGCGGTCTTCATTGTTGTCACATCGCTGATTAAGGAAAAAAACCCCACTACCTCGCCGTGTATATCCACGTCTGGAATATAGTTCACCAACGTATAGCCAAGGCTGCCATCTTGTTTGATGATGGTAGATTCAAAAGTCTGTGATTTTCCCGTCAGTACCCCGACAATGTACGATTCCTTAAACGCAAATAAAGACTCGCCGAGTAAATCAGGTAGATCCGTACCAATAAGAAATTCGGGGGGCTTACCAAACCACTCAAAATAGGATTTGTTCGCAAAACGGCAACACAAATTTTTATCCCAATAGCCAACCAAGCTGGGCATCGCATCAGTAATGGTTTTAACAAACTTTTCTCTTTCTGCCAGTGCTAGCGTGGCAGAGTCTGCGTTACGGCGTGCATCTAATAGTTTTACTTCAAATTTACTGCGTTCCATTGTCACAAAGAATACCCAAAAAAAACTTTCCACACCTTCAAAGTTTCCTTTCTTGCAGTTTAGCAGGATGGGAATTTGCTGATTTTTGGCATCACATATTTTTAGATAAATCTCTTTGATGCTAGCTTCATGAAACAACGTTGTCCAAACGTGAGTTTGTAAAAAAATGCGGCTCACTGGAGAGAATAAATTATCTATTGGTTTTTGTTCCACTTCTGCTGCGGTTTTACCGATTAGTGTCAATAATTCAGCATTAGTCGCCAATACCAAGCCAAACGCATCGGTGACTAATACAGGGCAGGGGAGATGGTTAAAATTGTCCATTTAATACTATTGAGATTGCGGCGGATTGTTAAAGTATTCGCGCATAGCTTCAATGACGAGCGATGGATTACTCATGTGAGCGCAATGTCCGATGACTTCAAGTATTTTCAGCGTGCTATTTTGCAAATTGGAACGTATATATTCACCCACTTTAACCGATGCCAGCGCATCATTATTGTTTTGCAGAATCAGGCTCGGGCGTGACATCAATGGCAAATCCGCGCGATTGTCTGCAAAAAATGTGGCTTTCGCAAATACCCGTGCAACGATTGGATCCGTGGAACAAAAACTGTCCGATAATTCGCCCGATATAACGCCTGTGTTGGATTCGCCCGCCGCGATTGGCGCAAAATAATTCGCCCAACCAAGATAGTTTTGGTCCATCAAAGACAATAAATCGATTAAATCTTCATGTTCAAAACCGCCCAAATAATCTGGTGGATAATTCAAAAAACACGGAGAAGGACTCACTAGAATTAAGCGATTAAACAATTCAGGACGCGCTATCGAAGCGAGTAAACCAATGCTGCCGCTGACCGAATGCCCGACAAATGTTACGTCGCCTTGTAAATCCAGCGCATCATAAATTTCCACAATATCTTGCGCGTAACCTTGCAAATTTGAATAGCGATTCGCATTAAATGCCGCTAAATCTGATTTGCCACTGCCAACATAATCAAACAAAATTTGCCGATGTGTGGACGCAAAAGCGGGCGTAATTCGATTCCACATATTTTGATTACAGCCAAATCCGTGAGCATAAAACAGCACAGAATCGCCGTCACCTTGCACATGAACGTTATTTCGTTTGAGGATATTCATTGGATTTTCCTATTTTGAATTAACTTATTGAACTAAAAAAACGGAGAAATTCACTTCAGCAACTCAGCAATAGCAAAGGCCGAACTAATCGCGCCTTCGTGCAAACCTTCACCCAAATACGCGCCAGCATGATAAGTGTGATTTTTGCCATTCGTTGCAATCACTTCATCGCGATAACGTATCGCAGCCACTGAATACAAAGGCGTGTTGTGCTGTTGTCGATGGATAATTTTAGCGGGATTGGTGTATTTTCCCATGTTGTAAGCCAAACTGTAATGCGGATATTGAGTTGCATCAATCGCATAAAGTCGATTCAAATAAGCGTTGTAACCACAATGACCTTGCGCGTCCGTCTGAAAAACATCTAATTCGGAATAATACGAAACGCCAAAATGTTTATAAAAAGAAACGTCGGTGTGAATAATCAATACCTTCGCCAAAAATTATGGCCCTGGCGTGAATTCGGCTCCCTTCATTTCCGTACAAAAGTAGTGAACAGTTCAAACTAAAAGTAAAACGCAAGGTATAAGCAACCCTCAGGTTTCCCTGCTATTTTTTGAAACCGGCCTATAAGGGGTCCTGTGGAACAACCCCAAAAAGTGTTCGTTCTGATCTAAGTTACTTTCCATCAATACCGTTTTAAATATTTTTTTCAAGTTCATGCGACTGATTTTAAATGTTTTTAACAGGCAAGATTGGAAACTTAATTTCTGAAAGTCTATAGGTTCGTCATGCTGGTTCAAAAAAACGAACGTATTTTTGGTACTGAAACTTATGGGTCAAAAATCCAGATTTTGGCAGATTTAAAACCATTTTTCGTACCATGAAACTCATATACGAAATCAAAGTACCAAACATGAAAATAGAGTTGAGTTTTGTTGTACAACTTTCAAGTAAATGGACGTAACGCTTCCAATACAATGAATTTCATAGGTTTAAAACCTTATGGCCCTAAAATTCAGAAATCGTTGTCGTACCCCCATTAGCGTCGAAAATGCTGTAACCGTTTTTACCCGCTAGTTTAGCTTGATACATCGCTTGATCAGCTTGGTGTAACAGTTGTTTAGCATCTATGTCCTTCTCCATCTGCGGGTAGAAGGTAATCCCTAAACTAGCCGATACCTGTAGCGCGATATTGCCAAACTCTACCGGCTGTGCGGCAACAGCAAGTAAACGCGTGATCAAGGGCATACAGGCTGAGTCATCCGCCAGATCGACCAATACAGCAACGAACTCGTCCCCTCCAAATCGGGCAATGGTGTCATCCTCGCGCAGAGCATCCTTCATGCGGGCAGCCAGCGTGATTAGCAATTGGTCTCCAGCTTCATGCCCATGATTATCATTGATGGCTTTGAATCCATCGATATCAATAAAGGCGACTGCTAACCGTTGATTTTGACGCACTGCTTGCGCCATGCATTGGCGAAGGCGATCATTGAGTAATACCCGATTAGGTACATTGGTGAGCGGGTCGTAGTGAGCAATATGTTCCAGTTTCTGTTCATGCAACTTCAACAGGGTAATATCTGAAAACAGCGCCACGTAATGTTTGGGCTTGCCATCATTGTCATACACTGCACTGATGGTTTGTATCACAGCGTACACTTCGCCGCTTTTGTGCCGGTTCCAGATTTCGCCATACCAATGACCTTTTTCGATCAGGTCATGCCAGAAAGCCGTGTAAAACGCTTTATTTTGTCGACATGAGCTGAGCATACGGGGATTTTTACCTATAACATCATCCCTGCTGTAGCCCGTGATGCGGGTAAAGGCCTCATTAACATCAATGATGGTAGCGTCCTGCTGCGTGATCAGTATGCCTTCGCGTGCATGACTGAACACACTGGCCGCGAGATGAAGATTTTTCTCAGCCTCCAGATGTTCAAGTTCACCCGCTGCACGTTGTGCTACCAGTTTAAGTATGGCTTCGACCGATGAGGCATTAGCTAACGGGCGTCGTCCAATGAGCGCAATTAGACCGATAGGTTGACCCGTATTCCCCCATAGAGTCACACCAAAGTAACTCTCAGCCCTTAGATCTTGCAGCACTTGATCTTTGGGAAAATACTGAGTAACACTGGCAGGAAAACAACACACCACTTTGCCGACAACATCGCCGCAAGGGGTGTCTTTCAAGGCGTAAGTCACATTGTCCTCGAAATGACCATCACACCAAACAGCCACCGTATGGGCAGTCAATCCATCTCCATCAAGACGGTCTATACAAACAAAGTCCATACACAAATTCTCTGCTAGGAATCGTGCCAGGGCGCTAAAGAAGGATTCATTTCCCGCACCACTGCCGGTTTTAGCCAAGAAGAGTTGCACCGCCTCTATCTGAGTGCGTAGGGTAATATCCTCTATCGTTGCGAGTATATATTCCACCGAACCTTCTGGATTATGAATACCTTTAAGTTCCATGCGGGTGTATACCGTTGCGCCATCTTTGTGAATGAAACGCTTGTTGATCGCGTAGCCTTCCAATTCCGCACGCACTATCCGTTCAAACTGCACATTATCCAGGTTAATATCTTCAGGATGCGTGATATCCACCCAGTTTATTTCAGTTATTTCCGTCTGGGTATAGCCTATCATGTTACAGAGGTGATGGTTGCATTGCAGACAACGTTTAGTCTCGGGTGAGATAATAGCCATGCCAATAAAAGGCAAGTCGAAAAAATACTGCAAGATTTTTTCGGTTTTGCTTTGTTGTGCCTGTAATTCCAGTTGCTGCATGCGCTGTTGTTGTCGCCACACCAGCCAGACGGCCAACATAATAGCTACAACGGCGAATAAAGCGATAAAGCCGATCCAATACAGGGTATGCCAAAGCGGTGCCAATACTTCGTCACGGTCAACTTTGGCAACAATATGCCAATCCGTACCTGCTATCGGGCGATAGGCGGCCAGAACCTCTACCCCTCTATAATCCAGACCTGAATTTATGCCAGGTACTGACGTATTCACCGCAACGGCAGCCGCTAAACGCGGATTATTATCGGGTAATTTTAAGGTAAGCGCGGAATTATGGCGGTGACGCAGTTCGTTGAGATAGAGAATGAATTTGCCATCATGGCGTACTAACAATGTTTCTGCACTGGCACTGATGATCGGCCACGTCTGTATCAGTGGATATAAAAACTGATCCGCCGAAACGCGCATCAGGATAACCGCCACAACGTGCTCTCCTTCAGCGTTTGCAATAAGCACCGGTATGGCCCAATCTAAATGGGCATTTCCCATTTCATCGCGGTACAGTGCATTACGTTGCACTTGTTTGCTAGTCATTGATAGTGCGATCAAGTCCAAGTCCTGTCGATCGAGCGGAACATCCGAGTTCTCGCCCTGAGTAAGCAATAAATGCCCCTGCGTATCTAACAAGTGAATATTGCTGTAGCTATGGTTATCCAGCAAACTCTGAAAGTAGTTTGCTATAGCCTCAAAGGCTTGGGTGTCTGCTTTACGCTGTATCAATTTATATATTTGAGCATTGATGCCCGCTGATGACATGAAAACCTTACCATCCCCGTTCCGCTCAGTAAGCCAGTATTCAATCTGTTCAGACTTAAGCTTTGCAATAGCTTGCAGATTATCGTAAGTCGCCTGTTCGATTTTGGGGACTTGCAGACTAACGAAAGCAATACCCACTAGGGGCACCAATAGCGTTAAGGCAATAAAGATCAGATACAGCCGGATTCGTGACAGCCTAGCTACGGGTGGGTTAATCAAGAAAAGTCGCCAAAGTTTCATTTGAGCCAACATTAAATCGGTTTTAAAAGCGATTCAAACACCTCAATTGGCACAGGCTTGCTGAATAAGTAGCCTTGATAGAGTGAACAGCCATGTTGTTCCAAAAATGCGCGTTGTACTTCAGTCTCCACGCCCTCCGCTATGACATTCATGCCAAGATTTTTACCCATGCTGATAATGGTCTGCACGATGACTACATCATCAGGGTCATTTGCAATATCACGCACAAAAGACTGATCGATCTTGAGTTGATTGAAAGGCAGCTTTTTTAGATTGGATAGTGACGAGTAACCCGTACCAAAGTCATCCATGGAAAAGTTCACGCCCATTTCACGAATCTCATTCATCTTGAAAATGGCCTCGTCGATGTTTTTGAGCACCAAGCTCTCAGTGAGCTCCAGTTTAAGCTTACTAGGACTGATGGCTGTGCTGCTTAAAATTTGACTGACTTGCCCGACAAACTCAGTCTGATGGAACTGTCTTGCGCTGACATTGACGGCTAATTGTAAATGCTTAGCTTGTTCACTACCTTCCCATTTCTTAAGTTGGGCGCACGCGGTATCGAGCACCCATAGCCCAATGGGCAATATCAAGCCGTTTTCTTCAGCTAACGGTATAAAGTCTATTGGGGATACCAACCCGCGTTGTGGATGATGCCAGCGAATCAATACCTCAGCACCAATGATTTGGCTGCTACTGTTGACTTGCGGCTGGTAATAAAGCATGAATTGGTTTTCTGCCAGCGCCAAGCGTAAGTCTTCTTCCATGGCCACGCGAGCAGTGATACTGGCCTGCATTTGTGGATCGAAGAAGCGCAAGGCATTACGCCCCGATGCCTTAGCTTGGTACATGGCAATATCTGCCTGTTTCAACAACTCATCACTAGATTGTTCTTGACCGTTAAATAAAGCTGCTCCGATGCTGGGTGTACTGCGATATTCATGCATAGCAAGCTGATAAGGCAGATTGAGAATAGTCAGAATTTTATTGCCAATGACTTCTGTCTGAGTTGCCGCTTCAAGGGTTTGCTCACTCAAGTCTTCCAGCATCACTACGAATTCATCACCACCCAGACGAGCAACGGTATCACCTTCACGCATACAAGACTCAAGACGCTGCGCAACCTGCTGTAATAGTAAATCGCCCATGTCATGCCCAAGGGTATCGTTAAGCGTCTTGAAATTATCCATGTCGATAAACAGTAACGCACCTTGTAGGCCACTACGATGACTGGAAGCTAATGCTGGTTTTAATCGATCTTGAAGCAGTCGTCTATTAGGCAGCCCAGTCAACGGATCATAGAAGGCCAATTGTTCAATTTTATCAACCGCCTCCTTGCGTAGGGTGATGTCTGTGAGCGTGGCAACGTAATTAGAAATGATGCTGTTTTGATCCTTCACCGCTGTGATGATGAGATGTTCTGGATAGATTTCACCATTCTTACGTTGGTTCCAGACTTCACCATGCCAAGTGCCTGTGCTATTGATACCCTCCCACATGGCCGCATAAAAATTTGCATCATGATGCCCTGATTGAAGTATGCGCGGGTTTTTAGCGACTACATCTTCAGCAGAATAACCTGTGATATGGGTAAAGGCGCTATTGACACGGAGGATATTATTGTTGACATCAGTGACCATCATACCTTCTTGTGATTCAAAGACAGTGGCAGCGATGCGCAGTTCTTCCTCTGCCTGCTTGTGCATGGAAATGTCCGTATGTGTGCCTATCATACGCAAGGGTTTGTCATCCTCGCTATGACTTACCACCATACCTCGACCTAATATCCATTTATAGCTATCATCCTTGCATTTTAAACGATATTCAACAACATAAATTGCCGTTTCGCCATCCAGGTAGGCTTGCATAGTTCCTGCGACATAAGACCTATCATCATGATGAATACGCGTTAACCATTCCTGGTTTGTTGGCAGAATATCACCTTCGGCATACCCCAGCATCTCTTTCCAGCGTTTAGAATACATCACTTTATCTGTTTGGATATTCCAATCCCATACACCATCACCAGAACCTTCAATCGCAAATTTCCAGAGTTGTTCGCTTTTTCGCAGTGCATCTTCCATCTGTTTGCGTTCGGTGATGTCGCGAGCAAAGCCAACGGTGCCGAGAATCAAGCCATTATTGTCAAACACGGGCGCTTTATAGGTCTCAAACCACTTACGCTCGCCACGGGTAAAGGCCTCTTCCTCGATGTTTTTTGCTTGACGTGTAGCCAGTACCGAGCGATCGTCTTTCCGATAGGATTCGGCTAAATCACTCGGGGCAATATCAAAGTCATTTTTACCAACCAGCTCAGCCACATTTTGTACGTCAAAGATGCTAGCGAAGCCCTTATTGACGACAAGGAAACGGCTCTCGGTATCTTTAAGCCAGACTGCGAAAGGAAAATTATCTAACAGTGCGCGTTGATAGATCTCTGTCGTTCTCAATATGTCCTGTATCTTCCTATTTTCATCAGTCATGACGGCTATGGCCATACCACCCACAGCCAGAAACATGCCAAACAGCCAAAAATCAAACAAACCACTTTTTACCATGTCATTGGCATAGTGGCCAACGCCATGACTGGCACTCCAAAGTGCTTCAATAAAGATTATCAGTTGTAAAGCCGAGGTAGTGTGCCTACCAGAGCGTAACCCTGCCCAGATAATGAGCAGAATAAGCCATGAAACACTTTGAGTGTCATAATCACTACCCGTAAGCCAATCAAAGAAAAGAATTTGCCCGACCAGTAAAATCGAAACATAAATTGCCAGCATCTCTAATGCGTTTAATTTGCTAGTTAATGTTTGAGGTGGATTTTTCCAGATCAGAATTAACGGGGTTACGAAAGCGATACCCAGCACATCCCCCATCCACCAACGAAAGCAGATTGTTGGATAAAGACTGAGTGGAATAATATTTCCGAAAAGTAAAGCAGTAGACCCTATGAGGGCGCTGATGGCGCTGGAAATGCCTGCTGCCAGAAGAGCAAGGTTAAAGAAATCTTGCCGAGTCTTTAGTGAAGGATTGAAACTGAAATAGTTTGATAGCAACCAGTAAGCGGAAAATGATTCGAGCATATTCGCTGTGGACAGTGCCGTAACTAGCCACAGATTATCCATAACCATGAATCCGGCAATCATCCCTGCAATGAAGATTCCAGGCAGGTATTTTAAGCCCCCGAACAGCAATACAGCGAGAGCGAAGCCACCTGCGGGCCAAAAGATAGTGATGGTCGTTGGCTTGAGGGCAAAATATAAGCCAATCTTTGCGAGCAGAACATAAAGAACGACAACCAATAGATTGCGTGACGCAGTCTTAAAATTTAAATCATGCCTCTGAAATAACTGCATTACTGATGTAGAGTCCTTTGTTGTTTTTGACGGCATTTATGAGGCAGGCAGAGCAATCCATAGTACTTCATAATTATCGAAAGCCATACAGGGGTTATCGCACTACGTACGAATCCTTACGCCTACTCTACCCCATTCACGAACCAGTGACCAATCACCAAACAGCCCCGGTGTAACAATCAGTTGATAGAATCGGTGCATATTCCTGTCCGACTCATGCCGTTCCAAGTAAATACGTGTCATTTGTTCATCCATAATTCCAATTATCCATAACTTGGGGTATCGGTAACGGTAGGAACACTCGTTGCCGAGCGCCCCCCGGTTGCAAAGCAAATATTGCATGAGATTTTTTATGACTACCAAAAAATATATTTGTCCTGTCTGTAAACAAAAAACAGGTGTCGAAATTCTCTATGGCCTACCTTCTTTTAAAATGCACGAAGCCGCAGAAAGAGGAGAAATTGTTTTGGGTGGTTGTATTGATAGTCACAATAGTCCAGAACGCGCTTGTATAAGT
>CAIUVX010000005.1 GCA_903902705.1 uncultured Methylococcales bacterium | reverse complement strand
CATCGATAGTTCGCTGTCCCAACTCTATTACTACCGTTCTTTACTATATCGCTATGTTCACAATACGGACACTGCATTTTTCACTGCTCGTTTCGGCTAAATTTATAATAATATCAAATCACTCACTGTTTATGACTACCAACATTTTAATTGTTTGAAAACAATAAAATTTCCAAAATTAAATTTATTGACCATTGATGAATTTATGGGGTTACTTTAACGTATTAAAATAACTGTGACATAGTATTGTAAAAACAAACCGTTGTGCCAACCACATTAGCGCGTTACGCACGAACGCCAAACAGCTACAACAACAAGCCGCCGCTGACACGCACACGCAACACGATAAGGCATAAGATGTGCTGAGGCACGAAGCGCATCCTTCGAGATTTTATCAGCAAAGGCGATGCACAAGATAAAGCTGTTCCAACGCTCCAGCGTCTTCAGGGATTTTGTTACGCAACGCTGGAGGGACTGTGAAAGTATTCTATTACAACAACTATATTGCTAAAAACACCGTCATTCCAGCATGGATGCTGGAATCCAGCCACAAGGATGTGAAGCTGTGTGAAGAATGATATTATTTATAATCATACTGTTACCATCCTTGGCACTGGATTCTGGCATCCATGCCAGAATGACATTTGTTTGGCATAATGAATACTTTCACAGTCTCTATAGCGTCACTGCCTACAGTTAATGATTGCTCTGTTTACCCTAAACCTATCGAAGAGTGATTGGAAAAATATGTATAGGGTTTATGGGTAACGGTGGAGTGCAAGCTTTGCTTGCACTCCTGTTTAATTGTGGTCAGTATGGATTTGGATTAGGTTATTTACTATCTGGATAGTGGATTAAATCCACTAGCTAATTTTAAATATAGCGAATAGCTAATTTTTTAGCCACTGTAAAGTGCGAATCTAGTACTGTCGCTATTTCTTCATAGTCGATAATATTTTTATTGTTACTTAGTATATAGTCGGCTAACGCGCTGATTGCGTACCAATGCACCCATTGTTCGATGAACTTAAATGCGGCTAAAAATAGTTCGCTAATTTTCTGTTCCCGTTCACTGTTATCAGAGATAAAACAGTGAAGATAGTCATCGACAACTTCCAAATCAGCTGAGCCGCCATAATTGTGTAGCACGTTTAGGGGGACTAAAAGAGGATTAATCAGTTCATTATCACGTTGTGCAACATAGTGTGCTTCAGCTAATGAGCCGATTAATAAATTAATAATATCTGCTTCAAACGCTTGTTGATAAGCGTGTTTTTGTGCATCTGAAAAATTGTATATCGCGTCCTCAAATGAAGAGGGCAACGTCTGAATCAGGCGACCACCTTCTACATGAGGGCAATTAGCACAAGCACAGACTAAACAATCACAGAGAATAATCTGGAAAAAAACAGGTGGAAGCTGTTTTTGCTTATTACCGAAGTAAATTGCTGCCGCGTGTCCCGCTTCATGAATCGCCGTTTTTTTTCTAAGCTCAAGATAATCAACGGAGTTAACGTCTTTAGGTGTCTGTTTACGTTTCATAAAATAACCTCCAAGTTAAGCATCAATACCTGAATTGCTTAAGTTCATCGTAATTAGTCGTATATATAAAACGCGTCATTCTGGTATCCATGCTGGAATGACGATGATCTAGTTTGAACATTATAGTCATGCTGATTTTTTGTTAGGAACTTAAACACCTACTTATTGTACAGAAATAGAAAGTTATCGTGACTTATTTTTGTAACAAAGTGTAACAATTTCATCTTTTGTTACAAAAAGACTTTGTTGTACAAATCAAACTTGTAGATTTAGCCCACTACCTAATTTTAAATATAGCGAATAGCTAATTTTTTAGCCACCGTAAAGTGCGAATCTAGTACTGTCGCTATTTCTTCATAGTCGATAATATTTTTATTGTTGCTTAGCATATAATCGGCTAATGCGCTGATTGCATACCAGTGCGTCCATTGACCGATGAACTTAAATGCTGCTAAAAACAGTTCGGTAATTTTCTGTTCTCGTTCAGTGTTATCAGAGATAAAACATTGAAGATAGTCATCGACAACTTCCAGATCAGCTGAGCCGCCATAATTGTGTAGCGCGTTTAGGGGGACTAAAAGAGGGTTAATCAGTTCATTATCACGTTGTGCAACATAGTGTGCTTCAGCTAATGAGCCGATTAATAAATTAATAATATCTGCTTCAAACGCTTGTTGATAAGCGTGTTTTTGTGCATCTGAAAAATTGTATATCGCATCCTCAAACGAAGAGGGCAAGGTATGAATTAGGCGACCACCGTCTACTTTAGTTACGCAGTCATCATAAGGGCAGTTAGCACAATCACAGATAATAATCTGGAAAAAAACAGGTGGAAGCTGTTTTTGCTTATTACCAAAGTAAATTGCTGCCGCGTGTCCCGCTTCATGAATAGCTGTTTTTTTTCTGAGTTCAAGATAATCAAGGGAGTTAACGTCTTTGGGTGAATGTCTACGTTTCATAAAAATAACCTCGAAGTTTAAAAAATACCAACTAGCTCACTGCGTGAATATTAAGATACAGCGTTTAACTGTGCTTGAGAATGTGGCATATTGTCGCGTAACAAAATGCAACGCAACCTTGGTAAACTAGCTACATCCCTTAACTAGGCTTTGATTTTTGGCATATAAGCACACAATGAAATCATGTTTGAATTCAAACAGTAGCACTAATATCTTATGGAAAAATTAAGTGCAAATTATTTTGATTAGTTGAATCCAAGGATGCTTTATCAACGCCTTAATTTTTTAAGCATCTCTTGTGCAAAAAGAAAACCAACCAACAAAGCTATTTTTTTATCTGGTTTCATTTATAATGCCCGCTTAAAATTACACCCTTCTATTGGTTTTTTGTTTAATTTCAACAGCTTATTTTACCATTAACAAAAATAAGCTTTAGCGTAATGTCGTTCACCATAACCGAATGACATTACAAGTGTATGATTCAAAAGGTAGTCGCGGCTTAAGCGATAGTTAATTTACTCATTATTTACGGTGGGAGTGAGGGGATTTGTGATTTAAATCGTCCA
The DNA here is from genome assembly GCA_903902705.1 of uncultured Methylococcales bacterium. Classification (GTDB taxonomy): domain Bacteria; phylum Pseudomonadota; class Gammaproteobacteria; order Methylococcales; family Methylomonadaceae; genus UBA4132. Next base: position 21,283 of record CAIUVX010000005.1, on the reverse strand, counting down.
TATCAAAGAGAATATTTATACGGACTGCGTGGTAATCGTACCTCATGTTAAAACATACGATAAACGATGCAGATAATGAACATGAAAAGGTAGTGATTTTTACAATGTATTTGTTGAATAATATGGCATCTCCAATAATTGCAAAAGAACGGTTATGGCTTAATGGCTTAATGGGTGAAGAGCAACCAGAATCTATGGCTAGCTTGTTACTTACCTTGGTGTTGTTGTTACATATCGGGGTGTTTTATATCATTAAATCAGCCACGCCAGAGCCGATAATAATACCGATAAAAATCATGGAAGTGTCTATGGTCGCTGAACCGCTTCCTGTCGCTGATGTCACACCACCTGCGCCTACACCACCACCGCTAACACCTCCACCGCCACCTAAACCTGTTCCTCCTAAACCCAAGCCCGTGGTTAAGCCCAAGCCTGTGCTTAAGCCTAAACCTGTGATTGCCAAGACAGAACCGATTTATATTCCAGTTGATACAGACCCTAAGCCTGTTGTTAAGCCTGCGCCTTTTGTGCCTTCACCGCCTAAAGCCGCCGCACCTGCACCAAGCCCACAACCTGCAAAACAAACATTTACCGAAGCACGAGCGGATGCAGGGTATGGTTATAACCCTAAACCCAAATACCCCAGTGTTGCGCGTAGTCGGGGATGGGAAGGCAAAGTAGTTCTGCAAGTGCGCGTTTCTGCCGATGGTGAAAGTGAAGGCGTATCGGTATCGCAAAGTAGCGGGCATGACATATTGGATGAAGCGGCAGTTTCTGCCGTAGAAGGTTGGCGTTTTAAACCTGCTAAACGCGGCGATACAGCGGTTGCCAGTACAGTGAGTGTACCGATTAACTTTAAATTAGATTAACTATATTTTAAACATACCAACCAAGGAGAAAAACAAATGCTTGACCATGCTGCACACGCTGAGGCAATTATCGACGGTACAAAATACACGCTGTATGCTTTTTCAGTTTTAACGTGGACGCTGATTTTATTTAAAATATGGCAACTCGGTAAAAATGGTTTGTATAACCGCAAATTTGACGAGGCATTTTGGAATGCCACTGATTTAACAGCGGCTGAAAAATTGCCTGAAACTGTTGTTAGAGGTCCACAAGCCCGCATTGCTCATGCTGGCTTTCAATGGTTACATGAAAGCACAATGAAAATGGGTAAAAGCCTAAAATTTCATGGCAAACCTGAAGAATTATTAGAACACGCGCTACTGGTGCAAATGCAAAAAGAACAGCGTTCAATGGAAGGTGGTTTAACCATACTCGCCAGTATCGGCAGTACCGCGCCTTTTGTGGGTTTATTTGGTACGGTACTGGGTATCATGCACGCTATGCACCAAATTACTGCCAGTGGTTCAACCAGTTTGGAAGTAGTTGCAGGGCCTATCGGTGACGCATTGGTTGCTACCGCTATTGGTATTGCGGTCGCAGTGCCTGCGGTATTGGCATACAATTTATTTTTGCGCAACGTCAAACAACAACGCACAGGGCTAGAAAATTTTGTTACTAGTTTTATGCACAACGCTTTTAGCAAGGATTAATCATGGCATTTAAACCACAAGGCGAAGAATCAGAAGCCATGAGTGAAATCAACGTCACACCGCTAGTGGATGTGATGTTGGTGTTGGTGATTATTCTATTAGTGACCGCACCGTTAGTCACGCAATCGGTACACATGAAACTACCCGAAACGGTAGAAACCACCCAAGATATTGATAAGCAACCGTTTCAATTGGCGATTGATGCTCAAAGTCAGATTACTCTGAATAAAGAGCCTTATGCCAATCTCCCCGATTTAGAAGCTAAGTTAAAAACCGAATTGGCAAACAACCCTAGCATGGAAGTCCATTTACACGCCGATCAAACGGTTGTTTATGGCAAAGTTGCCGAATTAATGGCAACCGTGCAACACGCTGGGATTGTAAAAATGGCATTTGTATCCACCGAACAGTAATTACCCTGCCCGCTACTTGACTCCTATTGCAAGGCTCATTTTGATATACAATACAGTGGAATCTATACCGTCGTCCTAACCTTGTGTTTTTGAGACTTGCACTATGAACCTTGAAACGTTTTTGTCTATTTTTACCTTACCCAGATTTTTAAAAAAATCGCTGCACAGTAACTATCTGGCTGTCTTATTAATCTCGGTTTTCCCCTCTGTGACAATGGCAGCCGAGGAACCAATGAAGTTATTAGACTTAACACAACATTGGGCAGGTTATTCGGCTTTGTTTATTTTTGCCGTCGCCTATTTACTGGCGATGATAGAAGAAGTCACTGAGTTAAAAAAGTCTAAGCCGATGGTGTTTGCAGCCAGTATTATCTGGATATTTATCGCGGTAGTGTATGCCAATCATGGAATGAGTGAACAAGCAGGAATAGTGTTTCGTTCTTCTTTAGAAGCCTATGCGGAGTTGTTTTTGTTTATCATGGTATCGATGACTTATTTAAACGCGATGGAAGACAGAGGCGTATTTGAAAATTTGCGCGTATGGCTTCTAAGCAAAAATTTTAGCTATCGTAAATTATTTTGGATTACGGGTTTTCAAGCTTTTTTTATTTCCTCTGCGTGTAATAATTTAACGACCGCTTTGTTAATGGGGTCAGTGATTATAGCAATGGGTAAAAATAATCCCAAATTTGTCACCCTATCCTGTATTAATGTGGTCGTTGCCTCCAATGCGGGCGGATCATTCAGTCCTTTTGGTGATATTACCACCCTATTGGTTTGGCAAAAAGGTGTCGTACCGTTTGGAGATTTCTTTTCGCTATTGCTACCCGCGATAGTCAATTTTGTATTGCCCGCTGCCATTATGAATCTCTTTATTTCCAAAGAAAGCCCAGAAGCTGTCATGGAGGCACAAGAAATGAAGCGCGGTGGTTGGATTATTATTGGACTATTTGGCTTAACTATTATTACCTCTGCTTGCTTTGAAAACTTCCTGCATTTACCACCTGCCGCAGGCATGATGCTAGGGCTAACCTATCTATCATTTTTTAGTTTTTATATGCAAAAAACTAAATCATCAATACACGTTTTCGCGCCAGTGAAAGTTGACTACTTCGCGCCAATGAAATACATGAACAAGCCAAAAGTACCAACGCAACAAGATGAAGAAATAGACCAATCATTTGATGTGTTTCATAAAGTTGCTAATTTAGAATGGGATACCTTATTATTTTTTTACGGTGTCATGGTGTGCGTAGGTGGCTTGAGTTTTATCGGCTATTTAGAGCTAACGTCTCATTATTTATATGGCGCAACTGTCGATCCAACCATTGCCAATATTGCAGTGGGTATTGCTTCAGCATTTATTGATAACGGAACAATTATGTTAGCTGTATTAACCATGATGCCTGATATTTCAGAGGGGCAATGGTTATTAGTGACGCTAACTGCGGGTGTGGGTGGTAGCTTATTAGCGGTCGGATCAGCAGCGGGCGTAGGGTTGATGGGACAGGCAAAAGGCGTTTATACCTTTACCAGTCATTTAAAATGGACACCTGTTATTGCCCTCGGTTACGCGGGTAGTATAGCTGTTCATTTTCTCATCAATGGTCGTTTTTTTTAAACCTTCAGGAGAAATCATGCGCACTCTATTACTTATTTTTACCCTTGTTTTATGGACTCAACTGGCAATTTCCGCTGATGCTTATAATACTTATCACAACGATAGATTTGATTATTCGATAGATTATCCAAAAGACATTCTGTTTCCACAAGGCGAAGCAGATAATGGCGATGGGCAAAAATTTTTATCCAAAGATGCCGATACCAGCTTAGTGGTTTATGCGACAAATAATGCCTTAGACAAATCACTGGAAGAAGCGTACCGCGAAGAGTCACGCGGTGGCACAGCCGAAAACCCTAAACGAGTGGTAACTTACAAGGTGCTGGAAGATAATTGGTTTGTGGTATCTGGTTACAATGCAGGACGTATTTTTTACCAAAAAACGTTATTAAGTGGCGGTACATTTAAAACTTTTATGCTTGAATACGATGAAAGCGAAAAAGCCCGTTATGATGTAATTGCCAAACACATAGAAAAATCGTTTACTGATTAATAGCTAAGACACAAGAACAATCTCTTGTGGATAGTGAAATAAATCTGTTTTTTACTTTTGAGCATGACTGCTAGTCCTTTAAAGGGCTGGCAGTCATTAATATCGCTACCCCCTAATAACATAAACTCGCCCCGCCTCCCCGACAGATTTGTTTAAAAATCAGAGCTACAGATAATATTTACGGTTCATTTGAACCATAACATAGGTTTATTTGAACGTTAACGCTAATAGAATTTGCTTTTTGCATTAACGCACCAAATAAATACTATTGTAATATTAAAGAGTTATAAGTGTTTATTCCAAATGGCGTGATAATTGCTTTGTAATTATCATAATTATAATAAGCAGACTGCTTATTATGCTTTCCGCTAAATTTTCAAATAGATTAATCACTTATCATGCGCTATCACTTCCTTGTGCTTTTTACAGTTGTTTTTTTAGTCGCTTGCTCAGAATCGACTCCCCTTGAACCCAATAATAAACCAGCAGATTTATCTGCATCCAATACACCACCAAAAAACAAGCAGGATGGCATAGCCATTGCCGCTCAATCACTCGATTATCTAACGATAGAAGCCATTCACTTAAAAGCAACGACGACCTCCGTACAAGCACCTGCCAGAGTCGAGTTTCGTGAAAAAGCTCTGTCAACTGTGGGTGCTGTGGTTGCTGGGCGTTTGGATAGCGTTAAAATACAAGTTGGCGACCGTATTAAAGCAGGTACGATTTTGGCAACACTGGGAAGCCCAGAAGTTGCGCAAATGCGTTCAGATGTCGCTCGCGCTCAGGCTGAATTGAATCAAGCGCAAGATCGTGTGCGTAGACAAAATCTCATGCAAAAAAAAGGGGTTGGGCTGGAAATTGAGTTGCAAGAAGCAAATACCGCTTTAAAAGAGGCGCAGGCAGATTATGCGCGTAGTGTGCAGGACACCAATTTACTAGGCACAGGCACAGGACAAACTGTTGCATTACGCGCACCTGTTGATGGTGTGGTGTTAAAAGTCAATGCCACTACGGGAGCAGCCGTGGAAGCGGGGGCAGTGTTGTTTGAGTTGGGTGAACCTAATGCCTTACGCATGGTAGCGGATGTTTTTGAAAATGATCTGCATTTTATTGAAGTGAAAGATGAAGTAAGCCTAATTTTGCCATCTGTACCACAACCTGTGAATGGTCACATCAGTGCGATTGGTGCGACGATGGAAACTGATTTACGCCGTACCCCTGTCTATATCGATATTGATGATCCTAAAGTGCTGGATAAATTAAAACCAGGAATGTTTGCTAAAGCGACCATTAAAGGTGAACTGTCTGAACAGCAAGTTTCCTTGCCGACTACTGCCGTTTTAATTAAGGATGCTAAGCAAACCATTGTTTATGTGGAAGTCTCAGAAGGCTTATTTAAAGCGCGACCCATTACAGCGGGACCTGCGCGTGATGGTGTGGTTGCGGTGTATGAAGGGCTTAGCGAAGGAGATAGAGTGGTCACTAAAGGGGCTTTGTTGATTGATGGCGAAGCACAGTTGTTACTGTAGGAGTTCAGTATGTTACGGAAACTGATTGAAACCTGTGTGCATAGACGACTGGCAGTGGTGGCTACGGCGGTGATTGTGGCTATTTTTGGTACACACGCTTATTTACTCACACCTATTGAAGCCTATCCTGATGTCACTAATACGCAGGTGACAGTAATCACCTTAATGCCAGGTTACGCGCCTGAAGAAGTTGAACGACAGGTGACTATTCCAGTGGAACGGGTATTAAATGGTACGCCCGATATGTTGAAAATGCGCAGTCAAAGTTTATATGGCTTGTCGTTAGTCACGGTGACGTTTGAAGATGGTATTGATAGCTTTCATTCTCGCACCGAAATTTCACAACGGATAGCGGGAGCTGAATTACCGTCTGGTATTGTGTCTGTTTTAGCACCCGATTACACGCCATTAGGCGAAATCTACAAATACGTTATTGTCAGTGATCGCCATACTTTATATGACATTCGTTCTGAACAAGAATGGCTTATCTCGCGGACATTGCGGCAAGTTGCAGGTGTCGCCGATGTTTTAACCTTTGGTGGTTTTTACAAAGAAATTCATATTGAAATTGATCCCGTCAAAGTGGTGTCTTTTGGTCTGACACTTGCAGAAGTGGCTAAGACTATCGAAGATTCGAATCGCAATGTCGGTGCTGGTTTTTTATATCACGGCGATCAACAAATGGTGATACGCAGTATCGGTAATCTGATTGCCACTGAAGATATTAAAAAAATTGTCCTGAAAAACCGAGAAGGCACACCTGTCACAGTCGGCGACGTTGCCCGTCTAGTGCAATCTTATACGCCCCGCCAAGGGGCAGTGGCTTTAGACGATAAGAAAGAAATCGTAGAAGGGATAGCCCTGTTGCGCCGTGGTCAAAATCCATCGATGGTTCTCGACGCGCTTCATGCCAAAGTGGAAGATTTAAACAACCGAATCCTACCTAAGGGTATGAAAATTGTGCCGTTTTTAGATCGGAGTGATTTAGTTGGCAGCACCTTACACACGGTATTTGAGAATTTGCTACATGGATTTTTACTGGTCGTCGGCGTGGTTTGGCTATTTTTGCGCACGGTTCGTGGCTCACTGATTGTCGCTACCGTGATACCGCTGTCACTGTTGATTGCTTTTTGGGGCTTATTTCATTTGGAAATGCCTGCTAATTTAATTTCAATGGGGGCGATTGATTTTGGCATTATTTTGGATGGCGCGGTGGTATTGATAGAAAACGTCATTCATCAAGCCTCCCATAAGCGTCCGAAAACACAACGCGAGATGTTACACTTGATTAGTAATGCGGCTTTTGATGTTGCCAGACCCGCCTTCTTCGCCATGCTGATTATTATCGCCGCACTGATTCCTGTGTTTACCTTACAACGGGTGGAAGGGCGAATATTCGGGCCATTGGCGATGACTTATAGTTTTGCCTTAGTGGGTGGTTTAGTCTGTGCCTTGTTTTTAGTCCCCGCTTTATGCGCCATTTTTATTGAACCAAAACACGCACTGATTGAAGAACCTCGCTTTTTGGTACGGCTTAAGACGATTTATGGCGATTTACTGGGCTATCTATTACAGCGGCGAATAGTGGGTTTGTCTATCGCCGCTATTCTGCTGATAGCGGGTATTGGTGTTGGCAAACAATTAGGCACTGAATTTTTACCTGAACTGGATGAAGGCGATATTCACATTTATGTTGAAATGCCCGCTAGCGTTTCCATCGCGAAAGGACAAGAGCTGTTGTTGGATATGCGCCAACGTTTATTAAAATATCCAGAGGTTAAAGGCGTACTCAGTCAACAAGGTCGCTCTGAAGATGGGACAGACAACGAGGCTTACAGTACCAGTGAGACTTTTGTGCATCTTACCCATCGTGATGAATGGCCAAAAGGTTTAACTAAAGAACACATGGAAGATGAAATGCGCGAATCGTTGGCAGAAATTCCAGGGGTACGGTTTAATTTTTCTCAACCCATTAAGGACAATGTTGAAGAAGCGGTCAGCGGGGTGCGGGGTAAAGTGGTGTTAAAAATCTACGGCACTGATCTTGAAGTGATGCGTAAAGTATTGGAACAAGCCAAAGCCGCGCTATCAAAAATGTCAGGCGTTATTGATTTAGACCTTTATCGTCAAGCTCAAGTTCCACAATTACAGATTAATATCGATCGTTCAGAAATAGCGCGTAATGGGCTGAGTGTTAATACTGTACAAGATACCGTAGAAATTTCTACTGCTGGGCGTGTTATTTCACAACTATGGCAAGGCGAACGCGCTGTTCCCATGCGTCTAATTTTGCCCGAAAAAGATCGCAATGATATGGAAAAAATAGCCAACATCACGGTCGCAACCGCTACAGGAGGAGTCATCCCATTGCGTGATTTGAGTAGCATGAACATTGCTCGTGGACGTGCGTCGATAGACAGAGAAGCTAGTAGTCGCTATATGGCACTCAAATTCAATATTGAAAATCGTGATTTAGGCTCTGTTGTTCATGAAGCAATGGACATCGTGGAAAAAAATGTCACCGTTCCTGAAGGTAACTTCTTAGTGTGGGGCGGTGAATTTGAAAATCAGCAACGGGCTATGGCGCGGCTATCCATTATGGTGCCTGTCGCTATCGTCATTGTCTTAGGATTGCTTTATACCGCCTTGCAATCAGCGCGTAGTGCAGCAACCATTTTAATCGCCACGCCCTTTGCAATGACAGGCGGTGTATTCGCCTTATGGTTAACCAATATTCCCGTATCCGTCAGTGCCGCTATTGGTTTTATCGCCTTATTGGGACAAGTGTGTTTAATGGGCTTGCTGGTCGTCAGTGCCACCGAAGAACTACGCCGTTCTGGTACAGAATTATTTGCGGCGATTATAGAGGGTGCGAGTCAACGCCTAAGAGCGGTATTAATGGCATCGTTGCTGGCATTACTGGGTTTGCTACCTATGGCAGTGTCTACAGGTATTGGTAGCGAAACCCAACGCCCGTTTGCAGTGGTCATCGTCGGCGGAATGTTGACCACCTTTTTTGTCGCCATGTTTATTCTGCCTGTAATTTATACCTTTATTACTTCTAAAACCATGTTGACACCCGAAGAGCTTGATGAGCTTCCTCTGCCATAATGAAAAAATCAACCATGAAAAATAAAACCGCTATCGTCCTGTTGCTATTACTGAGTTGTTCTTATGCGTTTGCTAAAGACACCAATAAACCGCCAGTCAACACTGAACAGAATGGCGAAAGTTTGCCCAAAGTAGTGACCATTGATGAACTGCTGCGCATCGTGCGGGAAAAAAGTCCGCGTTATGCTGCTGCACTTAGCAGTATTGAAACGGCGCAAGCAGAAGTGACTGCTGCCGATGTGTTGCCCAATCCCACGCTTAGCTATGGTCGCTATCAACAAACCAAAGGCAAAGTTGGCACGCAATTCGATGGTCCCTCACAACAACAATATAATGTCTCTATTCCGCTATTAGTGTCAGGACAACACGGAGCGCGTGTAGACTATGCTGAACGCAAAGTTGAAGTGGCTGAATCGAGTGTTGAAATGGACTACAACCAAATCATTCGAGAAACATGGCGGTTATTTGTCCAATTATTGGCAGGACAACAACGCATTGCCTTATTAGAAAAGTCTCATCAAGAACTACAACAACTTAAAGACATCGTCACAGGCAGAGCCGATGCAGGCGCAGCAAGTCAATATGACGTATTAAGAATCCAACAGGAAACCCAGTCTATGGCAACACGCCTAGAAAGTGCGCGTACTGATGTCGTCGGCACAACAGGACAACTAGGGGTTTTATTGGGTTTGCCAAACTGGAAACCAGACGTTTCAGGTGCCTTAACGCCATTAGGCACACCTGCCGATATAAATAAACTTTGGCAATTAGCAGAAGAAAATAATCCCGCAATCGAAACGGCTTACCGCGAAAGCATTGCCGCCGATGCCAATATCGAAAAAGCCAAAACTGAACGCTGGCCCATCCCCGCGTTACAAGTTGGCACAGCTTATACCGACAAACCTTATGGCTTGACAACTTATGTTGGTGTGGCTGTTGATGTACCTATATTTGATCGTAACCAAGGCGGTATGGCTCGCGCAGAAGCTGGCAAGCACACAGCAATACTTAACCGTGAGCTATTACTCGCTTCGACGCATCAAGAATTAGAACGTGCAGTAGAGGTGTTAAAACGGCGGCGCGAAACGTTGGCAAATTTTGAAACTCAAGTGCTAAACCCGTTAACCACCATTCGGCAAATGTCCGAAGACTCCTATCGTTTTGGCAAAACCAGTTTATTAGAACTGCTAGACGCATCCCGTTCTCGCACCGAAATAAAATCGAATTATATTGACTTGTTAATCGGTGAAATTGAAGCAGAACTAGATGCAATGATGGTCGCTGGTACATTAGCAGATAAGGCAAAAAAATAATCGCTGATGCGGAATACAAACCTAGGTTTGGTATGCCATCACTCACTGTTTACCACGACCCTAAAAACTAATTTTGGAGACACCATAAATTATGAATAAAGTTGCCCAAGTAACGATTTACTTTTGGATTATGAAAATTTGTGCGACTACTTTGGGTGAGACCGCTGGCGATTTGTTGTCCATGACCATGAATGTCGGCTATGCCATAAGCTCCATTATTTTACTCAGTCTGTTTGTGGTGACGCTGACGATACAATTGGTTTCCAGCAAATTTCATCCAGTACTTTACTGGTTAGTGATTCTAACAACCAGTACTGCTGGCACAACTATGTCCGATTACATGGATAGAACACTGGGTTTAGGTTATGCGAACGGCTCATTGATTTTGGTGACAGGCTTGCTGATTGTTCTGGCTATCTGGCATATTAGTGAAAAGACGATTTCGGTTAGCACTATTCAAACAGTCAAAGCGGAACTGTTTTATTGGACAGCTATTTTATTTTCAAACACGCTAGGTACAGCCTTGGGTGATTTTTTAGCGGATGATTCTGGATTAGGTTTTCTGGGTGGTGCGGCTCTTATTGCCGCGCTTATCGCTGTGGTTACGTTGCTTTATTACACGACTCGATTAAATAGAGTCGCATTGTTTTGGCTTGCATTTGTACTGACACGCCCATTTGGAGCAACGTTCGGCGACTTACTAACCAAACCGTTGGAAAACGGTGGTCTAGGATTCGGAACTATCGGTTCATCAATAATTCTGGCAGTTTTATTAGCTGGTTTTGTTGTTTATGCCAGCATTCAGGAAAGACGTACATCTGTAAACGCGTAAGCATAGTGTTGTTCGTGTGTTAATTAAACCTTGAATCCAAGAATTTAAATCAATAGGTTAAAATACAGAAAACAATTAAGCCTTAACAACCCACGACAAGCGTACTAGAATAGATCTGCGTTGATAGACAAGGCGCACATTAATCAAGGGGATTCCTTGCGGTCTTTATGGGTCGCTTTCTTAATCGCTGGCACATTTGATAATTTGCATCTTTTCGCACACGAGCGCATGATTACACAAGCTTTTTTGAGCGGATTACCCTCGCCGCTGAAATTAAGTGAATAACATCACAACTCTAAGATAGACTTAGATTTTTCAACCACTTTGGAGGATTTCCAAATGCACAACCCACTTTTTGACAATCTCATTTTAAATACTGATTCTTATAAATCATCGCATTATTTGCAATATCCCAAAGGAATGCAATTTGTGTCGTCTTATATTGAATCACGCGGCGGCGATTATCAGGACATCGTGTTTTTTGGTTTACAGATGTTTATTAAATCGTATTTGCTCACGCCGATAACGGCGGCAATGATTGATGAAGCGGAGCAGATTTTAGTCCCGCATGGCGTACCGTTTAATCGTGCAGGCTGGGAATATATTTTAAAAACTCACAACGGTTTTTTACCAATTCGTATTGAAGCCATGCCAGAAGGCATGGTGACAGAACCCAGCCAGATTATGGCGCAAGTGGTCAATACGGATACCCGCTGTTTTTGGCTGACCAGTTATTTAGAAACCATGATTTTACGCGCTTGCTGGTATGGCACAACGGTGGCAACGCGCTCTTATAATTGCAAAAAAGTCATTGCCCAGTATTTGCGTGAAACGGCGGACAATCTTAGCGGTTTGGATTTTAAACTGCATGATTTTGGGGCGCGTGGGGTATCTTCACAGGAATCAGCGGCGATTTCAGGTTTAGCGCATTTGGTGAATTTTAAAGGCACGGATACCTTGGCGGCGGTGTTGGCGGCGAAGCGTTATTACAATGAAGCGAATATGCCCGCGTTTTCCATTCCAGCGGCTGAACATTCCACGATTACTTCATGGGGACGCGATTTAGAGAAAGAAGCCTATCGTAATATGCTGACCCAATTTTTAGCCAAAGATAAGCTTGTTGCGGTGGTGAGTGATTCTTACAATTTGTGGAACGCGCTGGAAATGTGGGGAACGGAATTTAAAAGTACCATTGAAAATTCCCAAGGTACGTTAGTGATTCGCCCTGATAGCGGTAATCCTGTGGAGATTGTGTTAAAAACCATGCAGAAACTGGAAAGCTTGTTTGGTTGTTCGTTGAATGCTAAAGGCTATAAACTATTGCCGCCTTGTGTGCGGGTGATTCAAGGTGACGGCGTAACCATTACCAGTATTGGGGAAATTTTACGCACACTGAAAGAAGCAGGTTATAGCGCGGATAATTTGGCGTTTGGTATGGGCGCGGGTTTGCTGCAAAAACTAGATCGTGATACGCTAAAATTTGCCATGAAAGCCTCAGCAGTGCAAGTGAATGGACAGTGGCAGGATGTCTACAAAGACCCGATTACTGACCACGGTAAACAATCGAAACGTGGTCGCTTGGCGTTAATTCGTAATGGCGCGGGACGTTTGGAAACCATAGCAATTGGCGATATAGGTACTCATGCTAATTTACTGCGCCCTGTGTTTCATAATGGCAAATTGCTGGTTGATGATACCTTGACGCAAATAAGAGAGCGTGCGGTTATTTGATATTATCAGGAGTGCAAGTGGCAAGTAAAGCTTGCACTCCAAAACGTGTCATCACACTGTCAAATTAGCTTGGTATACTTGAGAGTTAATTAATAACGGGCATAAACAATTGCTTACAAATACATCAATCAGCATAGCATCATGAAAACGCCTAAACATCAAAAACACAAATTATCACTGCGCAACCTAACCGCTGAAGATTACGACAATATTGCCGTATTAATGGAACACGTTTACGATAATTTGGGTGGCGCGTGGAAAAAAGAGCAATATCTGTCGCAAATATCACGTTTTCAAGAAGGACAGATTGTTATCGAAGATAATGGGGTAATGGTTGCGGCGGCGTTGAGCATGATCGTTGATTATAATCGCTTTGGAGATAACCACACTTACTCACAAATTACGGGCGATGGTTATTTAACTAACCACGATCCATCTGGTGATACTTTGTACGGCGTGGATATTTTTGTCCATCCCAAATATCGGGGCTTACGATTAGGGCGCAGGCTTTATGATGCACGCAAAGAATTATGCCGTAGCCTTAATCTACGGCGGTTTATTGCTGGCGGACGCATTCCTGGTTATTCCAAATATGCCGATCATTTCACCCCCGTGCGTTATATTGAAGAAGTCAAAAATCGAGAAATTTTTGATCCCGTATTATCATTTCAATTATCCAACGGCTTTCATGTTCGCAAATTATTGACAGGTTATTTACCAACCGATGCCGACTCTTTGGGTTATGCCACCTTGCTTGAGTGGGTTAATCTGGATTACGTTGAAAAAGCAAGCACGATTGGTAACACTAAACACATTGTTCGTTTAGGTGTGGTGCAATGGCAGATGCGTACCATGAGCAGTGTTGAAGAGTTGTTAAAACACGCAGAGTTTTTTATTGATGCGGTTTCAGGTTATCACGCTGATTTTGTGCTGTTTCCTGAATACATGAGTGCGCCGCTGATGGGGTTGTTTAATGACAAGCATCCACCCGATGCCATTCGTGCTTTAGCGAGCTTTAGTGTTGCAATTCGTAATGGTCTGTTAGAAATGGCGATGTCTTACAATATTAATATTATTGCAGGATCATTGCCAGAATACAGCAACCATGAATTATACAATGTATCATGGCTGTTACGCCGTGATGGTACATTTGAAGCACAATACAAAATTCATGTTACCCCAGACGAAGTAAGCTGTTGGGGGGTACAAGGGGGTGACGCATTAAAAGTATTCGATACTGATTGTGGCAAAATTGCTATTTTGATTTGTTATGATGCCGAGTTTCCTGAACTGGCGCGATTAGCTTCCCTGCAAGGTGCGCAAATGATTTTTGTACCCTTTTGGACGGATACTAAAAATGCTTACCAGCGTGTTCGTTACTGTTCACAAGCGCGTGCCATTGAAAATGAATGTTTTGTGGCAATTACGGGCAGTGTCGGTAATTTACCTCATGCAGAAAACATGGACATTCAATATTCCCAATCCGCCATTTTTAGCCCTAGCGACTTTTCCTTTCCTCACGATGCTATTCTGGCTGAAGCTACGCCTAATACTGAAATGACACTAATTGCTGATGTTAATCTGGAATTATTAAAACAAGTGCGTACACGCGGTGCGACTCGTAATTTGGCTAATCGCCGAACAGATTTATATCGATTGGAGTGGTTTTAATCTATCCTTCAGAGGGAGATAATTGACTGCCAGTCCTTTATTAAGGGAATGGCAGTCATGCTCAAAAGTAAAAACAACAGATTTAATCCACTACATTGCCCCGATGACTTAGTCGAACAGTAGATAGAGCTAACTGCTAATAAAATGATTACAAAACCGTTCGCACTGAGCCTGTCGAAGTGTGAATGTGGTTCGACAAGCTCACCACGAACGTTATCATTTTATTGTGCGTTAGCTATATGTTCTGTCTAACAACAACTCGGTGTGCCATCGGCTTTATGCGCAGCACCTTTGGTATCTGCCGCAGGTCTTACTGACCCTGAAGCATGACACCACGATTGCGGTGCGTGTTCTTGTGCAGGTTTAATGCCAATAAACTGGTTGTTATAAGCTTCGCTAGTCAGTAGATTAAAGCTACGCTCACACACTGCCATGCGTTGCCCGCGATAAAAAACATGACCTTCATCATCATAAACTTTAGAAAAAGCCCCACGATAAATGACCGCATGACCTTTATCTAAACAGGGTTCATTGTGCGGTTTGATTGCAGTAATAGTGACAGAACGAAACTCTATGCCTTCAACCACCTGCCACGCGTGGCTTTCCCATTTATCATAAGTCACCGCTACAAACCCTGCGGCAACAAACGCCTGCAAAAACTCATGCTCCTGTAAAGCTCCTGAAATACAACCACTCCATAAATGTGCATCGGCTTTTAAATGCGCGGGTACAGGTTCATCACTAACAATATCAGAAATAGCAACCCGTCCACCTGCTTTAGTGACACGAAAAATTTCTTGAATCAATTGCGCTTTATCACTGTCATGCACCAAGTTGAGTACACAATTGGATACCACTAAATCAACGGAATTATCAGCAATTAACGGTGATTCTTTGCGTTGCTTTTCTTGCCACGCGCGTAGACGAATTATATCTTCCGCATTGGTAATGGGATTATCGATTAGCTGTTGATTCAGGGCGGCTAAGTCCAGAGCTAAATCCTGAATTTGTCCTTTTACAAATTCAACGTTAGCTGAACCTATTTTTTCTGCCATCTCAACTTGATATTTTCTGGCTAAGGCGAGCATATCATCATTCATATCCACGCCGATGACTTTGCCCGTTTCGCCAACTAATTGTGCCGCCATATAACAAATTTTTCCTGATCCTGAACCTAAATCCAGAACCACATCGCCTTTCTGCACATAACGCGAGGGATCACCACAGCCATAATCTTTATCAATAATTTCCTGCGGCAATAAAGCCAACAATTCACGATCGTAATCCACAGGGCAGCATAAATCCGCTTGTATAGACTCTGCGCCTTGTGAATAACGCTGTAAAACACCTGTTTCTATCGTCATGTCATCTCCACACAAAAAGTTACACGTTAAATAAACTGTCGAGATATTCAAGACCTCGGCAGTTTGGGTGACTCAATATACGCTAAAAACTTACTCGTGTTCAGTCGCGCTTGTTTTTAGCTGACTGTCATTAAAGCCCCAGCTCACTTAACCCTAAATGATCATCTGGACGGCGACCTAGCGACCAGTGGAATTTTCGTTCAGCTTCTTTAATGGCTAAGTCATTAATGCAGGCGTAGCGATATTCCATCAAGCCCTGTTCATTAAATTGCCAATTTTCATTGCCATAAGACCGAAACCACTCGCCGTTGTCATCGTGCCATTCGTAGGCAAATCGGACGGCAATGCGGTTGCCTTGATATGCCCAGAGTTCTTTGATTAAACGGTATTCATGTTCTTTTGCCCATTTACGCGTGAGAAAGGCGATAATTTGTTCACGCCCAACGGGAAATTCAGTACGGTTACGCCATTGGCTGTCTATGGTATACACCAAGGCGACACGCTCTGGATTGCGACCGTTCCAGCCATCTTCTGCCATGCGTACTTTTTGCGTTGCTGTTTCATGAGTGAACGGTGGAACAGGGGGACGTACTTCTGGGATGGTGTTCATTTAAAATTCCTCAGTGATTGATAAAAAATAAGCGGTTACATAGTAGACTGATTATTGACTAATTGTTCAATTTGAGCTTTCAGCAGGCGATTTTCTTCAACTAAAGATGCTAATAGTTGTTCGACTTCTGCCTTTGAATAGCGCGGTGTGATATGTTGCGGACAATTCCATTCAATGGCTTCAATATGAATGATGATGCCGCGTTCAATATGCGCACGATAGGTTGGCACTTCGAGTTGTGCGATGAGTTCAGGATGGTCACGTTCGTGAATAATACGCGCTCTGCCCCATAATTTCAGTCGTCGCCGATTCGGATAGTCCATCAAAATAAGCGAGATACGTTCATCAGCGTTGATATTGCCAACACTTAAGTATTGCCGATTACCGCGAAAGTCAGCAAAACCAATCGTGCGCTCATTCAGCACCTTTAAAAAACCCATAGAACCGCCACGATGCTGCACATAAGGCCAGCCCGATTCGGAGACGGTCGCTTGGTAAAAACTATCGCGTTCGGCGATAAATTCAGCTTCACGTTCACCCAGTTCATTTCCTGCATTCTCTGACAACTCGAAACGGCGATTGGATTCTCGACTGCCATATAAGCTTTGCGCGGTTTTCACACTGGGGGTAAAAGTAATATCAGCAAATGCACTCGCCATGACTGTTCTCCTCTGAATACAGGTGATGCAAACCATCACCCGTGTCAATTAATAAATACCGTTTACGCGGCAGCTTTCAATGTCACTTTTGGAAAGTCTATTTCAACACGGCTGGCTTTGCCAATGATGTTAGTCAAAACATTCATGCCGACGAGTTTCGTTGGTAACAACATTAATTCGGCTCATGATAATTCTCTCAATAATTCAATCAGTGTTTTCGCTACACCCATTGTGTTGCGAGTGGGTTTAGTTTATAAAATTCCGTTGGTAAGAAGAATAGCCATTTTCCACAAGAGTCTATTACGAAAACTGGAATGATAAATGGACAGATTATATTTGATGACGGTGTTTGTCGCGGTCGCAGAAGAGCAAAGTTTTGCGGCAGGTGCGCGGCGGTTAGGTATGTCACCACCTGCTGTAACGCGTGCTATCGCGGCATTGGAAGAGCGGCTGGGCGTTAAGTTATTAACACGAACCACGCGCTATGTGCGGGTCACTGATGCGGGGCAGCGTTATTTAGAAGATGCTCGACGGATTATTCTCGATGTAGATGAGGCGGATGAGTCGGCGGCAGGTATCAATGCACAGCCGCGTGGATATTTGGCAATGACCGCGCCAGTAACATTCGGCAGGATGTTTGTTATTCCCGCTATCGTTGATTATTTGCAACAGTATCCAGAAATGGAAGTGTCAGCGGTGCTGTTGGACAGGGTTGTCAATTTGCTGGAGGAAGGGCTTGATGTGGGTGTCCGTGTGGGTGAATTACCCGATTCCAGCATGAAGGCGATTCGTGTCGGCACTATGCGGCGCGTAGTGTGCGCTTCACCCGCCTATCTGGCGCAGCATGGCACACCGAATAAACCATCCGATTTAGCGAATCATATCGTGGTCGCTACTACTGCACTCTCCCAGCTGACAGAATGGAAATTTGCCCAAGGGCTAGCGGTCAAGGTTAAGCCCCGTTTAACCACAACTACGGTTGACTCGGTCATTCAAGCTGTTATACAAGGCATGGGTGTTACGCGATTAATGAGCTATCAGATTGCGCCTTACCAAACACTAGGGCAGTTGCAAGCTGTATTGAGCGAATTCGAGCCTGAATCTATGCCCATTCACGTCATACACCGCGAGGGTCGCTATGCCTCTGCAAAAGTAAGATCCTTTGTTGATTTTATGGTTGCAAGGCTTAGGTTACAAAATCAATGAGTCATTACATATCTTTACTGAGAAATATCGTGATTAGTCACACCCGTACAGCTACTGCCTTGCCCTGCGGTACAGCCGTAGCAATGTTGCAAAGTGTTAATAGTTTTACCCGTTAATTCGGTCACTTGGCTAATGTGTGTTTTATTATCCCCGCTTAAAGGCAATTTTAGCATTTGATTAAAATCACAATCATAAACAAAACCCTGCCAATCAACGCTCAAGGTATTTTTACACATCACCTTATCCAAGTTAGGTGCGTGAAAGTTGTTTTTGAGCAAGTTCATGTAATTATCAAACTGTCCCGTACTCAATAAAACGCTGCCAAAACGCTGTACGGGGAGATTAGTAAGCGCATATAAATGATTAAATACAATACCAAAATGTTCAAGCAGATGTTTTTTGTAATCACGCTCAAGGGCTTGTTGCTCTGGAGGTAAGGACGCGCCTTGCGGATTAAAAACCAGATTCAACTGTAAGTCGCTATTATCTAACCCATAACCCAGCGCGTTTAGTTTTTGTAACGCGGTGATACTGGCATCAAACGTGCCTTTACCGCGTTGTTTATCGACGTTATCTTTCAAATAACATGGCAATGAAGCGACGACTTCCACCCGATTTTCTGCTAGAAAATCTGCCAACCACTCAAAACCCGATTCCAATAAAATAACCAGATTACAACGATCTATGACTTTTAAGCCTCTATTCAAACCTTCCGTAACCAGATAACGAAAGTGTGGATTCATTTCAGGTGCGCCACCCGTTAAATCTAAAGTATGAACCGTATGACTATCAATGAACGTTAAAATCTGCTCAATCGTGGCTTTGTCCATTAACTCAGTGCGTTTAGGTCCTGCATTCACATGACAATGCGTGCAGCTTAAATTACACAAATAGCCCAGATTGACTTGCAAAATTTCAAGTTTATTGCGACTAATCGCAGGAAAATCCGAGTTTTTTAAATAAGGCAATGAGTCAAGCATACAAGGTTATTTTTAAGTACAGAAGAATTGCATTCCAGTAAAGTAGACGTGATTTGTCACGCCTACCTTTGACCAACAGTCACAACGTTATAAAGGCTTTTTTTCAGGGGTTATTTTATCAGTTGTTGGAACAGGAACTGGAACAGGAGTAGAATTCGCGTCAGTGTTTTTAGAAACGGCGGTGATTGCTTGCTTTGCTAGTTTTTCACGGCGCGTACCTTCACCATACAGAGTAAATGTGATCATGACAAAAATAGTTGTTATCACAACAATCATAAATCTGTTGGGTTCAATTGTGGATTTGGCGGGTTTCTTTATGTCAGGCTCAATTGTGATTCCGTCTCGTTTTTTCAATTTGTTGGATTTTTTCGTGTTAGGCTCAATTACGGATTCATCTGATTTTTTCAAAAAGAATAACGGCCACTGAGGTTTGTACATACCAACGATAAAAAAGAGCAGTGTCCAGATACCTAAGTCAAAAGCGTAAGTTACCATTTATATTTACCTATTAATGTTTGAGTAGATTATTATTGAGAGTGTAATACACACGCTATTTTAGCGTTTTTGTTTTATCAAGATAGGTTTTATTGTTTTAGTGAGCGCACATACTGTGCTGAAATCAGTGTTTTTTGTCTACTATGAAAAATCAGGGGGCTTTATGGGTGGGTTAGTTATTGTTTTTTTAATTCTTGCGATTGTGCTTGTGTTTATGGCTGTCCAACCTGTGCCGCAGGGTATGGAATATACGGTTCAGCGTTTTGGTCGTTATACCAATACCTTAACTCCAGGCTTAAATATCATTATTCCGTTTTTTGATAGGATCGGTCATAAGATGATTATGATGGAGCAGGTGATGGATGTACCTCAACAAGAAGTCATTACCAAAGATAACGCGATGGTGACTGTCGATGGCGTGATTTTTTATCAAGTCATGGATGCCGCTAAAGCCGCGTATGAAGTCAGTCAATTAAATTGGGCGATTTTAAATTTAGTCATGACAAATATTCGTACTGTCATGGGTTCGATGGATTTGGATGAATTATTGTCACGTCGTGATGATATTAATGCGCGTATTTTGAATGTCGTCGATGACGCGACTACACCGTGGGGCATTAAAGTCACGCGTATTGAAATCAAAGACATTGCCCCGCCTAAAGATTTGGTGGAAGCAATGGGCAGACAAATGAAAGCTGAACGTTTAAAACGTGCTTCGATTCTGGAAGCGGAAGGGCTACGGCAAGCGGAAATTTTACGCGCCGAAGGTGCGCAACAAGCGGCAATTTTAGAAGCTGAAGGTCGAAAAGAAGCGTCTTACCGTGATGCAGATGCTCGGGAACGCTTAGCGCAAGCCGAAGCCAGAGCAACCTTGATGGTGTCAGAGGCAATTAGCAAAGGCGATGTGCAGGCGATTAATTATTTTGTCGCACTCAAATACATAGATGCGTTAAAAGGCATTGCTACCGCTAATAACAGCAAGTTAGTTTTTATGCCCTTAGATTCGTCCAGTGTTATCGGTGCGCTTGGTGGTATCGGCGAGTTGGCAAAAGAAGCGTTGAATAACAGAGCTAAATCATGACCGCATTGGCATTAGTTTTTTGGTATTGGTGGGTATTGGCTGTTATCTTTTTGGTGATAGAGCTGTTAGCACCTGCTTTTTTCTTTTTGTGGATGTCAGTTTCCGCGCTGGTTACTGGCGTTATTGTTTGGCTAATTCCTAGTACCAGCACAGATATTCAAATTCTGATTTTTTCTATCCTGTCTATTATTAGCATTGTTGCTTGGCGGGTTTATGGCAAAAAAATCACCATCGCTACAGATCAGCCGCTATTAAACCGACGCGGCTCACAGTATGTTGGTAGGACATTTAATTTACACGAAGCTATTGAGAATGGTCAGGGTAAAATAAAAGTCGATGATACTATTTGGAAAGTACACGGCGAAGATTGTGACATCAATACTAAAGTCAAAGTCATTGCTAGTCGTGGCACAGTGTTTGATGTAAAGAAAGTAGATTAAAATATAGAGTTAACGCACAATAAAATGATACCGTTCGTGGTGAGCTGTGAGCTTGTCGAACAGTCGAACCACATTCACACTTCGACAAGCTCAGTGCGAACGGTTTTTTTAATCACAAAAAATACTTTAGCTATATCACATCATCCGTCGAGTTTCTACTGCAATATGCCAT
>CAIUVX010000004.1 GCA_903902705.1 uncultured Methylococcales bacterium | reverse complement strand
TTTCTAATAAACTGAGGTCTCGCTCTTCTCTTATCGATAACACTTTTTGTCGGAAATCTTTTGAGTATGCCATTTTGTAATTTCAATTCGCCTCTGTCCCTCATATTATTCCATAATCATTTTATTAGCGGCTAGCTCTATAGAAAAAACTCCGTGATTATAAAACTTGATAGATTGTCGCTTACTTGTTACAGTTAAACGATGACTTACCTCATTCACACCACTGCCATTTTTGATAAATGGCTTAGCAAAATCAAAGACAAAGCTACCCGCTACCGTTTAGAAACACGCTTGTTTCGTATTGCTAACGGTCATTTTGATGATGCAAAACCGATAGAAAGTAATTTGTTTGAATTACGATTTTTCTTTGGCAGTGGTTTTCGTATTTATTACACCATTAGAGGCACTGAAATCGTGCTGTTGTTGTGTGGAGGTGATAAGTCCAGCCAATCATCTGATATTGAGACGGCTAAGAAATTGCTTAATGAATTAAATAACGAGGATTAAACCATGAGCCTTGAAACTAAACCCTTTGAGTTCGCAAAAGACGTAGACAGTGCGGAAGATGTTGCGTTGTACCTGTCTATTTTTCTTGAAGAAAACGGCGTACAAGGCTTGATTGATGGCTTAAGGCATTTAGCAAAAGCAAAAGGCATGAGTGCGATTGCGAATAATGCAGGTGTTAATCGGCAAAGTCTTTATCGTTCTCTTGCTAAAAACGGCAACCCTAAAATCGAAACCATTGATAAAATAGTTCATGCGCTGGGATTTAAGCTAACGATTGAAAAATTGTAGTTAAGTTTAGCGTTATCAGCAAAAGGTTTTTCAGCATCTTGGGGTTATCTAATGCGTTTATTGATTGCGCTCATTGATTGGCAATATCCATTGGCAAAAGAGGATACCGAGAATACTGTATGGGATATTAACGACCAAAATACACTGTTGGCATTAATTTTAACCTATGGCAATGGGACGCTTTTAGAATTGAGAGCTGAAGGTGAGACCGAAGAGGCTATTGAGGCGTTGCGAAGTATTGCGATAGGAACAGGTGCTAGTCATAAAGTTGAGCTATCGTTAGCAGAAAAACAACGTTTATGGCTATACCAAGCAGGTGATGAATGTTATAAACAGCCAATGGACAGCGGTGGATACACCTTCATCAATCCTAAACCGCAACCCGATAAATTTAATCGCCCTAGCTGATTAATATCCGAACTATTGATCCGATAATACTGTTTAGGCGTTGTTACCGTTTAAAATCCTATGAAACAATTCAGTTGTTTGTTTAAACCCACCCACTATCAAGGCAACCTCTTCAGCAAGCCAGTACCGATTATGCAGTTTGAGGCGTTGCTTTCAGAGACCTAGCGAAGAGCTAGGTCTAAACCGTAAGCTGCTGTTAAAATATTACCGTTAATCCAAACTATGAATTTCTATCAATAGTAAATTCAATATGTTAATAAGTTAGACTGTATATATACATTCGTAAGGTTTTTAAGACTGAGTGAGTTCAAGTGATTTACACCCGCCAACTTTTTGCCGAGAACTTATAAATAACGACTTGCTATTGAACTTAGGTTAAATACATCAATTAGTTATAAACATAAAAGGAAGCACTAATGAAACAATTATTTGTAGAGTGGTCTCATGAGCTGAGTGTGGGTATTCAAGAAATTGATGAACAGCATAAGATATTGATTAATTTAATTAATCGATTGTTTGATGAAACTGTACTCAATGAAGCAGATCCTCTTGTTATAGATAAAATTATGAGCGAACTGGTCGAGTATACGGTAGTACATTTTGCTGTCGAAGAAAGTTTGTTTCGTATGTTTGATTATCCTGAAATAGACGCGCATATCGATCATCATCACGACTTAAAAATGCAGGTTTTTGAGATACAAAAAAAGATTAAGATAGATCCTTCAATAGTCAATACTGAATTATTAATTTTTTTGAAAAAATGGTTAGAAAATCATATTCAAAAAGAAGATAAACTTTATGCGTCTTTCCTTATTAAACAAGGCGTGAAAAGTTTATGGGCGAAAAAATCTTGGTTAGGACAAATCTGGAAGTCACACAAATAACCGTGTGATTAAAATGGAATTTAACGTATGTCATCAACATCCAAAAATTTCCATGTGTCTGCGTCCCAATTTATGTTCTTTAGGTAGCATAAACAGTGAGTGATTGGAGTACAAACCTAGGCTTGTACTCCGACAATCAATTTTTCAAGGTTTCTAACGTTAATCCAACTTATTTGTCTTTGCTGCCTTTAACGTCTTTATCGAAATCGAACAACTCAGTCAAATCGCTAATTGCTGGTGCATTTTTAGGTGCATAAGCATTGGGCGACTCATGATCGTGAATTGGATTAGGCAGGTTGTCGCGACTACGGTTCGATAGCGGTTTCAACTCCCAGTTTTTCTCGATAAATTTAAGAATTGACGCATGATCACTATAATGATGACTTATGTGACCTTTCTTTGCCCAAGGCGATACGACGACTAACGGGATACGAGTACCGTCGCCAAAAAAGTCGATGGGTTGGATATAACCAGAATCATAGTAACCACCGCCTTCATCCACTGTAACCAAAATGGCGGTTTTTGCCCACAGTTTTGGATTAGCTTTCACTTTGTTGACAACATCGAGAATAAATCCTTCAAACTCAGGAAGCGTAGCATTGGCTGGATGACCTGCTTTACTTTCAAACGGACGGATATACGATACAGCAGGCAGTGTAGCTTCAGACACAATATCTTTGTTAAATGCGTCCATACCTTGCAGATTATTTTTCAGACCCGTGGTCATGATTGAGCTAAAACCCGTTAATGGATCGCAGATACCACAATATTCATTTGTGGTTGAATTATCGACATTTCGACCACCGCTATAATACTTCCAAGAAATACCGTGGGCTGAAAGTGCGTCGGCAATGGTCGGAATAGTTTGCGGTGGCAAGATAGTATTAGGATTTGCCGATGAAGGGTCGAATGGTTTTAAATTCCCCTTCGCATCATAAGCAAGTCCGTAGTTGTTGACCAGATAGTAATGACCATCAGCGCAATTGTCATGGTTAAAAGTCTTCTGGGTATCGAGATAGCTGCGAATATTATCTACACCAGGTTGTTTGCGATCTGAGCAGTCCACATAAGAGCCACCAGAATAGCCATCTTGCGTGTAATAATTGTTCCAGCCAGCTTGTGCATTAGGGTTTTCTATTTGCATGGCAGGCGGTACAGCGGCTTGCTCATTTTTTGTGTAAAACCCGACATCACCTGTGACTAAAGAAATAAAGTTAGCACCCGTGCCGCCCATGATGGGGTTTGAAGTCCAGATGGACGAAAACGTACGCTAAGGAATTTTAACAGCTCCTGCGCCTTTTTGAATTGCAACGCTTCTTTGGTGCGCTGCGAAATCAAATCCCGTTCACAACTGCTGCCATTGAAAAAGCCAGCGCAATAATTTTGCTTTGAATGGTGTCATTGAGTTGCCAATTACCTTTGACCGAATAAATGCAGATTTCTTTGCGGGTGGCGAAGGCTAAAATTTCCATACACTCCGGCATACTGCGTCCTAGGCGTGATAATTCAGAAACGATGATGACATCATGCGGTTTGAGTTCATTAAGGAGCGGAGCAATTAAGCGATCCCTCCATGCTGTTTTCCCAGAACAAACCTCTTCAACAAAATGTACTTTGCCAAGATCGTGCTGATTGGCAAAGTGTAAAATATCCGTTTTGTTTTTCTCAGTCTGTTGCTCGGCTGTCGAAACGCGCAAATAAGCGACGGTTTTACGCGCTATTAAATTTTCGGTAGTCATAAACAGTGAGTGATTTGATATTATTATAAATTTAGCCGAAACGAGCAGTGAAAAATGCAGTGTCCGTATTGTGAACATAGCGATATAGTAAAGAACGGTAGTAATAGAGTTGGGACAGCGAACTATCGATGTAAAGGTTGTCTTAGGCAGTTTGTAGAGAATCCGAAGAATAAACGTATCTCAGCGC
>CAIUVX010000003.1 GCA_903902705.1 uncultured Methylococcales bacterium | reverse complement strand
CGTAAGGTTAAGGTGCTTTATCCAAAAACCGTGCGAATTGTCCTCTCTGGTTATACGGAAATAGAAACCGTGACCAGTGCGATTAATGAAGGAGCGATCTATAAGTTTTTATCTAACCTAAATCCTGCAAGCCCCAAAAAAAGCCAGCAATCCCCACTTTTTTGTACTCAATTTTTTTTAAAAATTCACCGATGCGGTTTTACTCGTACATTTATCGCATTTGATTCTCTACACATCCGGAATTACAAAAAAATTAAGTCGATTTTCTGGCGGCAGGCCAAGTCTAAGCCTCCTTCCCAAACGAAGGCTAATAACCGTCCATTGATTTTGGTGTTTTGTTGGGTTATAGGATCACGACCCTAAACCAACTGCCACCCAATCATCCCAAGCCTGAGGGTAAAGATGATTGTCAGGCGTCTTAACCGTCAGCTGTCTGTTCCCTGTGAGCAACTTGCCTGCTACGCGAACCAAATAAGTGCGAATGGTTTCAGGCTCCCATTGTCGAAGTGTCTGGCTACCGCTCATGATAGCCATCCAGCGTAACGTGTTGTAGGCCAGTACCGCGCAATGAAATAAGGCGGCATTAGCCAGGAACTCAGCCGTTCTTATCTTGCCCATTCCCATCTGGCCTTTCGATTCTTCGATCCAGGTTTCGCAGGTTGCGCGTTCGCCGTATTTTTTATGCGCTTGCCAAGGCGTTAAGGATTCAGTCGTGACATAGCAGAAATAGTCATAGTCGTATTCGGAGATGCCCAGTAAATCGACTTGAGGGCTGGGTTCTTTAAGTTGCTTTCTGCGCACCGCAACAAAACGGCGTGTCACTTTCCATTCGCCGCAACGGTACTCAAACGTACACTGTTCCCAGTCAGGTTGTCCTGCTATGGCGATCCACTGTTGCCCCGCCAACAGCACGACTAAGTTCTTAAGTTTGACCTTGATCAGATAGCCATGCTTATGGGCATCCAGAAAGTCCAATAAGGTACCGACAAAATAACCACTATCGGCTCGAATAATAAGCCGCATTTTGTTGGGTAAATGAGCCAGTAATTGTTTGACGAATTCAACGACACCATTACTGGTATAGGCGTTCCCTGTTCTAAACCAGGCTTGCAGAATCTCTTTGCTTCCCGCCCAAAAAGCCAATTGCGGATGATAGGATAGTGCGCCTTTCTTCTTGGGGTTGTAGCCTTTAGCGACTCCCTCTTGGGTACCACACACTGAATCAACGGTGGAATCAATATCGATCCATTGCACCGGACCCAGCCCAACTTTAGACACACCGGCCCGATTAGCCTTGCGCCAAATTTGAGCGCGTAATCGATGCGAGACACTTTCCATCTGGCTGATCTGCTTTTCTGTGACTTCTTTAAAGATCCGACTGATCGTGGTTTCAACAGGTATCTTTAACCAGCCGGCAACCTTACGCAAAACGCCGTCTGACCAAACGGCGCAGAGCTTTGCGATAGAGCTGGCGCCGCCTATCATACCCACGACGACCAGCAACATCGAACCCGTCAACTGATACTCCGCATTATCCCCGCGTTGATGCGGAACCGTTTGGTTAACGGTTTTTTCAAAGCCGATGCGCTCCAGGAACTTGACTACGGGTATAAGCCCGGCCTGGCTGGTCAAGCCGGATGCGGTCGCTGACATGTTGACTTTGCCTGCAAATTTGCGGGCGGTGGCTTTTTTTGAGGGCTTTGCTTTCATTAAAATAATGACCTGTAAAATAACTTAGTTATCCTATTATATCATTGATTTTTAATGATAATTAAATAAAAACAGGCGCTAACAGGCGCTGGCTTGCAGGATTTAGGTAGTAGGTTATTATCCATTCACGCATATTCTTGGATTTGATGACGAACTAGAGGTACAAGTCGTGGTAAAAGTTGGCGAAAGAACCAGCGGATTGCCATTGGTCTACAACATGAATGCGAAATGGTTTGCGCTAGATAATGCAACTTCGGTTGGTGAAAGCACCCCTATCCCCCCCTACAATCAAGCCAATGACAAGACGAAACCGGCATCAAAGAATGCTTTCGATTTAATTTTAGATTCTACCTATGAAGCTGTCAATGATGGATTAAATATTAAAATTAT
>CAIUVX010000002.1 GCA_903902705.1 uncultured Methylococcales bacterium | reverse complement strand
GTTCGTGGTGAGCTTGTCGAACCACATTCACACTTCGACAAGCTCAGTGCGAACGGTTTTGTAATCATTTTATCCACGGTTAGCTATATCAATCTTCAATAACGATAGTATCGCCGCGTTTAACCCAGCCCGCTTGAATGACTTTGGCGTAAACACCAACGCTAGGTAGTTCTTTGCCAGCGAAAGGAACAAGAGGACGGTTTTGAGCAACGGCTTTGAGTATGCCACTATCCGCTGGCAAATCGCCTTGGGCAAGCGTTGGCATTACGCAACGTGGGCAAGGGTCTGATATTTGTAAACGCAGGCTGTCGCCTATTTTGATGGTTTTTCCTACCCAGTCATTTTCGACAAAACCCGTTAGACCGCTAGTATCGATGGTGATATTGGGTCTAAAACGTCGCACTTCAAAACGTCCTTCAGGGTAGATTTTTTGCAGAGCTTCTAGGGAACTGGTGGTGATTAAATGCAATGCCGCATAATCAAAAAATGAGCCTTGAGGTGCGTCACCCGCCACGGCTTCATTAGATATTTCATTGCTTTCACCCTCGTATTCTGGCCAATATTGTTCAAGTGCTGCCGCTTCGGGTGCTTGAATTGCCAATTTTACAGGGCTTCCTAAAAAGTCTGATAGTTGTTGATTGAGATCAGCTTGATCGCTGTGTAATACTTTGCCGTCTGGCAGGGTAATCCAAACGGGTTGCGTAGTATTAAATTCAAGCGGTGCAGTATAAGCTGCGCGAAATGAAAAAAAGTTGGGCCATTTTTTGGGATTTTTGGCACTGACTACTTTATTGGTTTGTGTATCGATAAGCGCGTAGGAACGATCCCCTAATAAACCGCCCAATGTAATGTTTGCGCCATTGAGTTCTTCGCCCATCATGGATTTTACAGGATAACGCCAGAGTGTTGAAACAGTGATTGTGGTGGTATTTGACATGATTACTCCTCATAGTTTTTATTATAAATTTAAAGGAGCTAAGCTCCTCAATTCGATTATCAAACTAAAGATAAGTTATTGTCAACTTATCGAGCCTAGTAAGCCTCTGCATAAACCATTAGCCTTATGCTAAACTGCTATCAAAATGTTACTCGAACTTTACAAAAAACCATCTGTCTCAGAAGTTGTCACCCCTCGCTTATCAGTGGTGAAGCACCAAAATTAGTTGAGTTATACCTTAGACACTTTTATAAACGAGGACACTATGCACATCATTATATTGCTGTTATTGCTTGGCATGAGCCATTCAGCTCATGCCGAAGTTTATAAATGTCGCGCACCCTCAAAACCAACGGTGTATCAGTCCACACCTTGTTCGCCTGATAGTGCCGATAAAAATATCGTTGATATACCTAAATTAGATACCCATCAAATCCAAGAAGCCGAGGAGCGATTAAAAGCCACAGAAGCAGAACGGCAAGCATTGGATAAAGCCGAGCAAGCACGACAAGAAGCGGCTGCCGCGAAATGGCAAGCCGAAGCTCCACAACGTGCAGCGGCGGCGGCAATGCAAGAAGCGGCTGCCGCAAGGCAAGATGCCGCCGCAGCACGACAAGAAGCGGCAAACAATCCCTATCCCATATTTATTCCTTATCCTTATCCTTATCCTAATTATAATAGCTACAATCCCAATCCTGTTTATACTCATAGAGGGGCACCTTATATCCCTACGCCTAATTTAAATTTTTCGCCTTATGGTCTGCTACCTAATCCTGCCACTAATCCCAGTTTTTCACCGTATTCTACCCCCTATCCACCGACCTATATGCCTGCTCCCGTATTTCCTAACCGATAAAAATAGTTAATGTTTAAATGTATTTTTATGAAGAGCAAACAATTTGATATAGCTGAACAGAAAATATATTTATTAAAATTAGTCAGCCAGAAAATAGGTCGATACAGTTTTTTATTGATGTCGATGTTTTTGATGATTGGACTAAAACCATTCTTGGATGACTTGGTTCGCGTTGAGTTATTAGCAGATATATTTTTTAGCTGTGTATTAATGTCTGGCATTTATGCTTTGGGTAAACATCCTATTGCCTTGCGAATCTCATTATTTCTGGTTTTAGCGATTGCGGGGTTGAAAATCAGCCATCATTTTAGTCAATCTACCAATTTTCATACCGCAGAACTTGCGCTCAGCGCACTCTTTTTTGCCCAAATGCTTATTATGATTCTCAAACATCTACTCATCGAACAAGACATAACAGCCGATATGGTTATGGGTGGTGCGTGTGCATTTATATTGCTTGGATTGGTATGGGCATACGCTTACTATTTGCTGGAAATATGTCATCCCAACTCTTTTAAAGCAGCGGATCAATTAGGCAATGATATTGCGGGCTTCATCTATTACAGCTTTGTCACCCTAACCTCGCTGGGTTATGGTGATATACTCGCTACATCCAAACAAGCGCGTAGTCTAACTATTCTCGAAGCGATTGTTGGACAACTGTATTTGGCTATTATGATTAGCCGCTTGGTAAGTTTGCATCTTTCAGAATCACGCCATAAATAGTCACTCTTTTTTCATAACGATAGGTCATCAACATGAATCTCACCCTAATCGCCTTATTAACAGCCGCTGGTTTATTTTTTGGTATGTTGGGCTGTCTTGAAATTGGACGACGCGTTGGTGTCGCCAGAATCGCACACAATCCAGAGGGCTTAGCAAAAGGCGGCAGCGCGGCAGAAGGTGCAGTATTCGCCTTATTGGGCTTACTCATTGCCTTCACCTTTTCAGGTGCAGCATCGAGATTTGAAGATCGCCGTCACTTGATTACCGAAGAAGCCAACGATATCGGCACGGCTTATTTACGCGTTGATTTACTGCCAAGCGATGCACAACCTGAAATACGCGAACTATTTCGCCGCTATGTAGACTTGCGTTCTACCAGTTTTTTAACGGCAAAAAATAACGCTGACCTAAAAGAAAAATTTGCTGAGACTCAGATGCTACAAGGGGAAATTTGGACAAAATCACTCGCCGCCAGCCGAAGACCCGATGCTCCCACCTCTGCAACCATGCTCTTACTGCCTGCATTCAATGCCATGATCGACATCACCACCACTCGAATGACGGCAACGCAGAACCATCCGCCATTGATTATATTTTTCTTACTGACAGGGTTGATATTCTTAAGCGCGTTGCTAGTTGGCTATGACAGTGCTGATAATAAAGAACGTAACTGGCTACACCCCCTAGTTTTCGCAGGCATCATGTCGCTCACCGTCTATGTCATTATAGACATTGAATTCCCTCGTCTAGGGCTAATTCGTATTGATGCCGCCGATCAAGTTCTTGTCGAACTTCGCAATAGTATGGATTAAGTAAAGCGATATTCATCGTATTTCTCAACGTTTAACAATAGTCAGTAAGTTTTTCTGTGCGTTGCTTTTACGGGTTTTGCCCCTCAAATTATCTATATTTGTTATACGCAAAAATTCAGCAGAGGAATTTATTATGGCAATTGGTCAGTTATTCATCCTGATTGGTATCCTTTTATTAGTCTTGGGAATCATCGTTAGCTATGTAGCACTATCTATCCAACGACTGTAAAAGCTGCCCAAAAAAAAGGGTCTTGTGTGCTTTTGTCATGGATGAACTTTAATTGAGTCTTTTGCAACGCTTGTTGTGGTGACTCGCCATTTAAAACTAACTCATAAAAATCCTGCATGAATAATTTAGTTTGCTCATCGGCAACGCTCCATAAGGTTGATAGCACTGCTTTTGCCCCCGCTTCTTGAAACGCACGATTCAAACTATAAACGCCTTCGCCGACTTGAATATCACCAACGCCCGTTTCACAGGCAGACAGTGTGACCAAATCCGTACCTTCTAAATTCAACGCCAAAACCTCCAATGCCGTTAAAATGCCATCTGAGCCATCGGCTTGTTTCTGACCGTTAATGCCAAGATTTGCACCTGCCAACGCCAAGCCTGAACGCGTTAACGGATTTTCCGTCGCTTGGAATTTTAGTGCTGCGTCTTGCACACTGCCCGCTCTTTCAGGGTTCACACTGCTTTGTGGCAAATCTTCTAAAAAGAAACCGTGCGTGGAAAAATGTAAAAAACGTGGCGAATGAAGGGTGGCAAGCTTTGTTTCGCTGGTTTGCTGAGCTGCAAATAATTGCACTGGCTGTTTAGTTTTAATCAACTCATCGATGGCTTTACCCTCCGCCTCTGCACCACTAAGCGGAGTAAAATAAATATCTTGCTAACGAGTTGCGATACTGTGCGTTGGTTGATTGTCTGTTTTATCTTCAGATTCACCAAAAGCAGGCGCGGCAAAAATGACCGCATCATTAGTTTTTCTTGCTACTGGCGGCAATACGATGTCTCTAGCTGAGGTCACACGATTACCCACAACTCAATCAGAGTTAGCATAAACGGCTCTACCGCAACGATACCGAGGGCGTAATGTCTGACTTTTTCCATGCCTTCCCATAAGGTTTTAGCTCCAGGGAAGCCATCGCTTTTTCTGCCTAAGAAGCCGCCAAAGCCTGCGATGATGCGTATCATGTCGCCGAGTTTAGGCGGTTGTTGTGGTGGTTTTTGTCGATATTTTACTGTCCATGCCGCTTGCCATTCTTCGGGGTCAAAGACGACATCACAGGGTAGATTGGGACAGGCTTGCCCTGTGGTCACAACGTGCAGTATGCGCCAGCCGATGATGAGGTAAATCATGATGGCTCGGTCGAGTCGTTCTACGCTGCTCAGTTGCAGGGATTCGACACGACAGCCGCTTTTGAGTATGCGAAAGTAGATTTCAATTAACCAACGACGGCGATACCAGTCTATCATTTCACTGGCTTGTTCAAAGGTGTTTACTGTGCGGTTGGTCAGTAGTCGCCAGACGATGGCTCTACACCAGCGGGCGGGTTTTCTTCTTGCGCAAGAATAATGGTGACTTCCAGTGCGGGTTTGCCTTTTTTCTTGGGTAGGGTCACGCGCTGGGCAGTCAGTGTTTGCCTGACTTTGCGGGCTTTGCGTTGTGCGGTGGCTTCGAGTAGGAATTCGATGTGTCCAAGCGGCTCTTGGCTGGCAACGCTGTCCCACAGTTTTTCACCGCCCACGAGCTTGCGGTTATGTTTTGCGCGTATCAGGTAATCGGCAGCATAGTCTCTGCGCCGCGCTTCTTCCATTAGCCCCTGAATGTCACTTTCACGGTCTGCAACATAAACAAATCGGGTGTTCGGCTGGCTTTGTGCGCGATCTGCCACGATGCCGTAGCCTTCTATCCAGCGTTGACTTTCTTTGATGTCTTCTTCACCCTTGGCTTTGCGCGTCCACATCCACGCATCGATTACGCCCAATGCCTGTCCTTCGGGTGTGACCATCAAGGTCGGATGAACGTACATCCCTTGTCTCGCTTCATAGTTCAACCGTCCTAAGCCCGCTATGCCTGGCTGACTACTGAAATCCAGTTCGGTCGTATCCTGCAAGCACAATACCACTGGGTAAGCTCCCGCTCTCGCGACGCTTTTATCCGCATGACACTCCAGTATTTTCAACGGCTCAACGTGTTCATTTGCCAATAATCGGTAACACGCTTTCGTTTCTGCCCAACCCTTCGATGCCAGCGGAATGCTGGCTGTCGGCTGTGCCGCCAAGTTTTCCATTACCGTCTTCAATCGGGCAACCCGTCTCGCGTCGCCCAAATCCAGACCCCCAGTTCCTGTTGTATCCAGTTCTTTGCTATCATTAGTTAAATTGTCTTACATTAACGCATTGTTGGGAGTTGTGGGTAATCGTGTGAGCTGAGGTCAATAAAGTAATCTGTTTACTTTCCGCTAAATAATGCCCGTGTTTATCCATTAAGGCTTTAAAAGGCAGTAAATGTAAAATACCATCGGGAATTAAATAAACGTCAGTTTTATTCGCCAAATATGGCAATAATGGCTGCCATATTAAATTATAAAGTTTTTGACTGGTTGGATTTAAAATATCCTTGCGATTTGTTAATTGTCCAGCCTCATCAGGTAATATCTGTTGTCGATATGTTTTTATGGCGGTGTCAATGGCCTGTGTATCACCTAGTTTAATTAATTTAATGCCGTGTTTTTTATCAAGCACCAAGGCAATTAATTGTATCGTTTTATACTGTTGTTTTTTAAAATCTACTTGTTTAAAAAATAAAAAATCCACTAGCACTTGTTTATCAGATAATTTTTCCAACACATCATTTGGCGTTATTTCCTGCTGACTACGCTGAAAACTACTGACTTTTTGACTAAGCTGCATTTCTAAATTATTTAGCTCTTCTTCTAATTCTTGCAGTTGTTTATTATCTGCTATACCAGAAATCGTTAAATTCGCCAATAATTGTTTTTGGCTGGTAAATTTTTCAACTAATGCTTTTATTTCGGGCTGTTGGCTATTTTTAGCCAGCATATTAACTTTAGAGGAAATTCTTAATAATTGTCCTTTGCGTGTTAAAGAAAAATTAAACGCCTGTACCGCCATTTTTTGACTATTACGAGAACTATAAAAACTTAAATAATTGTTTTTAATATTTTCTTGTTGCAGTAAATAAGCAAAGCGGGTTTTTTCTCCTGCCCCCAATAAAACTTGATTTAAAAATTTATTGCTGAATTTAAAATGTTCCTGCCATAATTTCTCAGCTTTATCCCGTTGCCCAGACGCTTGATAAATTTCTGCTAAATTAGCCATCATGGTGAGCGTATTCGGGTGTTTTTCGCCTAACACTGCTTTATTTAACTGTATTGCCTTAATTAATAAAGGTTCAGCTTTTTTATATTCCTGTTGTGAAAAATAAAACCAC
Organism: uncultured Methylococcales bacterium; assembly: GCA_903902705.1. Classification (GTDB taxonomy): domain Bacteria; phylum Pseudomonadota; class Gammaproteobacteria; order Methylococcales; family Methylomonadaceae; genus UBA4132. The sequence goes on along the minus strand of CAIUVX010000002.1, from coordinate 153 downwards.
GCTAAATTATTAGGTAGTCATAAACAGTGAGTGATTTGATATTATTATAAATTTAGCCGAAACGAGTAGTGAAAAATGCAGTGTCCGTATTGTGAACATAGCGATATAGTAAAGAACGGTAGTAATAGAGTTGGGACAGCGAAATATCGATGT
>CAIUVX010000001.1 GCA_903902705.1 uncultured Methylococcales bacterium | reverse complement strand
GTTCTGTTGACATTTAAGTCCCAAATCCCAGAAAATTCTGAGATTTTGGTTGAAATGGCAAATCGTACAGAATTGAGTGATGAAGAATGGCAAGTAATTTATAGCTTGTTACTATTAAACTTACGGATTTATGTAGGTTGTGAGGAAAAAAGTCGCCGATTTTTAAATGCGGTACTTTGGATCTTACGCGGAGGCACGCAGTGGCGATTATTGCCAGCCTCATTAGGTCATTGGAATACGGTGTTTAAACGTTTTTCAAGATGGAGTGAGCGCGGTGTATGGGAAGCCCTGCATAAGGGCTGTATCCAACATCCTGATTTACAAGAAATATTGATTGACAGTACCATTGCCCGCGCCCATGCGTGTGCGGCAGGAGCAGCAGGTAGCGATGCCGAAACGGAAGCACTCGGACGATCAAAGGGCGGTTTCACAACTAAAATCCATGCGATCACAGACGGTCTGGGTAATCCGTTAGATTTTAGTTTGACAGCAGGGCAAGCCAGTGACATTGGGCAAGGTGAGACCTTGCTAGAACTGACCCCTGCTGGGGCAGAAGCAATGCTTGGCGACAAAGCCTACGATAGCGATACGTTTATTAAAGCCATTCAGGAGAAAGGGATGAAAGCCGTTATTCCGCCTCGTAGCAACCGTCTTGTACCGCGTGACTGTGATTGGTTTGTCTATAAAGAACGCCACTTGATTGAATGCTTTTTCGGTAAAATCAAACATTACCGACGAGTGTTTTCACGATTTGACAAGCTCGCCAGAAATTACATGAGCTTTATCCGCTTCGTTTCTGCACTTATTTGGCTACGATGAAATGTCAACAGAACCTAGTCTTAAATTAAGTAAATTTAAAAAACTTTAAATTTTTACTTACTTTTCAATATAAAAATCAATAGCTTACATTTTTTATTTCTTAAAATCTCAATAAATAACAAAAACAAAGCGTCGGAAGGAAAGGGACAGTATTTTGTTCAAATGATAACTATTGTTATTTGAATAATTTTTAACAAACTTTAGGGTACATATTGATAACTAGGGGGTATTTATGGGGGGATATATTAAACTCATGAAACAAAAATTCATTTACTATCAAATAGTTAATATTGTTATTCGGTTGACTGCTTCGCCATATATTGAAGATAACACCTTGTTTTTACAGGGTTTTTTATGCCTGAATTTTTCAGCCATAATTTGTGCTGTGGTTCGTATTAAATCTTATTGTACAAACTACCCGCAATCATTGCCGCTAACTGATGTTACGCACTCCTGAATAAAAAGAGTATTATTTTCGGCATAAAAACAAATCACCTTGAGTTATAACCGACTATTTAATGGTCAACGCTGCTGGCTATGCAACGGCGACAGGATTATCCACCCTGATGGAAAGAGAGGTCAGCCATGACCAGATTACACGCCTATTATCGAAACAAGAGTTCACCTCAAAAAACCTATGGAAAGAGGTTAAGCCAACTGTTCGGCTTGTGAATGGGAGGATGCTTGCCTGATTTTTGATGACACGATTCAAGAAAAACAATGGACAGATGAAAATGAAATCATGTGCTGGCATTATGACCATTGTGAAGGACAGGCAGTCAGAGGCTTAACTTGCTGAACGCGCTGTATTACAGTGGCGATGTATCGATACCTGTTGCCTTCGAGGTGATTCGTAAGCCCATCCAATTTTCAGACGTAAAAACCCGCAAGGTTAAACGGGCAAGCACGGTCACTAAAAACGAGCTGATGCGGCAAATGATAGTTCAGTGCGTCCAGAACCAATTGTTGTTCGCTACGTTCTGATGGATTGCTGGTTTGCCGCCAAAGAGAACTTTGAATTTATTTTGAAGAAAAACAAACACTTCGTTGCGGCTTTAAAGAATAACCGCTTGGTTGCCTTGAGCTTGGACGACAAAAAACAAGGTCGCTTCACAAAAGTAAGTGAACTGGAATTATCAGATAAACAGGCAGTGCGCGGCTGGCTAAAGGGCTTTGATGAAGAAGTGCGTCCGTTCGGCGGGTCTTTACAAACAAAGATGGCAGCACGGCAACATTGAATCTGGTTTGCAGTGATCTCTCTTGTGATGGCGAACAAGTGGCTACGCTCTATCAAAAACGGTGGAAAGTAGAAAAGTTTCACAAATCCTTAAAATCCAACGCGTGGATGGCAAAATCGCCCACTCGCACAGTAACAACACAGAACAATCCTATTTTTATGGCTATCTACGCGGTTTTTAAGTTGGAATGCTTGAAGATAAAGCACCAAACTAACCACTTTGCTTTGCGGGCAAAGTTTTTTATTAGGGCAACTCAACAGGCTTATACTGAGTTGCAAAATTTAAGGACTGCGTAACATCAGTTAATAGGAAAGATGTCTATTGTTTTGTGTAGTAACTGTTCGAGTGGGCGACTTTGCTAAACTGGCATTGGATTTTAAGGATTTGTGAAGCTCTTCTACTTTCCAGTGTTTTTGGTAGAGCGTAGCCACTTGTTCGCCATCACAAGTCAGATCACTGCACATCAGATTCAATAAAGCGGTACTGCCGTCTTTGTTTGTAAAGACTCGGCGAACGACGATAAGGACTTCGTGTTCGAAGCCCTTAAGCCAACCGCGTACTGCCTGTTGATCCGATAACTCCAGCTCACTTACTTTTACGAAGCGACCTTGTTTTTTGTCTTCGGGGGCTTAATACCCACAAATTCCCACAATACGGTACAGCAAGCTACAAGAACTAACAAACCAATGATATAGCTGACGCACTATAAATTGATTATATTTCAACGACCACAAAGCTAATAAATACGGTAGTTTTCAATATTTTTTCTAATCACTTTATCTTGCCTTAGCTATAGCAATAAACTGGATACAACAGGAACTGTGGGGATCTGTGCTTGGGTGACACGAGACGTGTTGCGAGGGGTTGCACAAGGTCATGGACAGTTTAGCGGCACAGCCGACGGTGAGTATACCGCTCGCGTCTGCGGGCTGGGCAGACACCAAAGCATGTTACCGATTATTGGCAAACGGCCACGTTGAGCCGTTGAAAATACTGGTCTGTCATGCAGACAAGAGCGGCGCGAGGGCGGGAGCTTATCTAGTGGTTTTGTGTTTGCAAGACACGACCGAGCTGGATTTCAGTAGCCAGCTAGGCATAGCGGGCTTAGGTCGGTTGAACTACCAAGTGAGACAATGACTGACCGTTCATCCAACCTTGATTGTCACACCCGAAGGACAAGCGTTAGGGGTCATCGATGTGTAGACGTGGGCGCGAAAAGCCAAGGGTGAAAATGATATAGCCAAAGCAGTATAAAACGATCTAAAAGAACTGAATAAACAGAGCTCGTCAATAGAACATTTTTTGGTAGTCATAAACAGTGAGTGATTAAGAGAATCTCAATTGGTTACGAATATTGTCATTATAGTAATGAATAAAATACCAAATCGCACCGATATGATTTTCAAGTTTTTTGGAAAACGAAAGTGTTTTTCT